>CAYWYJ010000049.1:0-24139 GCA_964462635.1 uncultured Planctomycetales bacterium | reverse complement strand
CCCGCCACGGCGGGCAGGCTCCGGTCCGGCGCTACAGGGGAGTGCGGGCGTCCCGCCCGCCCCTCACCGGCCATTGGCCGGTGCCACACCAGCTTGCGGACACGCCTGGGGTGTGGCGGCCGGGTTCTGTGCATTCGTAGCGGCTCGCCACAGCGAGTCGCCTTTGGCGACCGGGCTCCTTGCCGGCCGTGGGGAGTGCGGGCGTCTCGCCCGCCGTAGTCGCCGGCGCCCCGCCGGCCGTCCGATCCGTGCCGCGACTGTGAGGGAGCGGACCACAGGCGGGGATGCTGTGCCACCGCATGTAGCGGCTCGCCACAGTGAGTCGCCTTTGGCGACCGGGCTCTGCACTGGCCGTGAATGGCGAGACCGCTACTCAAGAGCAGTGGCACACACGCGGCGGGTGATATGTCCGCGGCCCTGGGCGGACATGCTCTGTCCGAAGGGGCCAGCAGGGCTGCAAAGACGCGGCCATGCCGCCAACCGCACCGGCCATTGGCCGGTGCCACACGAGCCGGCGAGCGCGGGCGGGAAGCGGCCGGCGGGGAGTCTGGCCCCATTCCGCTTTCCCGCTGGCTTCACTTCCGTTTTCCCTTTGGCCCCACTTTCGGTCGCCCCCTAGCTCCACCTCCGCTTTCCCCCTTGGCGCGTGCGGGGTCCATCCGTTCTAGTGGGCGCGTGACCAAGCTGATCCAGACGCTCATGGACGGCACCGCCGTGGGGGGGCTGTATGCGCTGATCGCGCTGGGTTACACGATGGTGTACGGCATCCTGAAGTTCATCAACTTCGCCCACAGCGACGTGTTTGTCCTGGGGGCGTGGATGTCGTGGGTCGTCGCCGTCCAACTGCTGGGCCTCGGCCTCGCCGCCGCCGCCCCGGCCACGCCGGCTCCCCTCTGGGCCGGGCCGCTGGTGCTGGTGGCGGCGATGGCGACCTGCGGGGCGGCGGGGTTCCTCATCGAGCGGCTGGCGTACAAGCCGCTGCGGGCCGCGCCGCGGCTGAACGTGCTGATCACGGCGATCGGCGTGTCGCTGCTGCTCCAGAACACCGGGCAGTTGCGGGTGTTCTTCGGCCCCTACCCCAAACGGATGCCGCCGCTGTTGCCGGAACTGACGCTCGCGGAAGTTGCCGGCGTGAAGGTGCCGCTGGTCGATGTGGTCGTCATCGGCATGGTCGTCGTGCTGATGCTCGGCCTGGAATGGTTGATCTTCCGCACCAAGCTCGGCCAGGGGATGCGGGGTCACAGCCGTCCTTGTGGGACCACCCGCGCTTGTTCTGGTGTGCGTGCGGTGGCCATCGGCAGAGAAGCATGAACGATGAACTCGTAGAGCTCCTTCTTCGACGTTCGCTTGCGGATGGTCTCGACCCGCACATCTACAAACCCCGCATCCTCGAAAAGCGCCGCGTAGATACCCTCAACCGGCAGAATGGTCTCGTAGAACTTGCTGTTGCCGACTATGTAATGACAGCGGGCACCGGACGCGAGTACGTTCCGCAGCGAGGCGATGTGGCTCCGGATGTCCTCAAAGTACTTGTGGACATAGCGTCCGAGCAGCGCTTGGCGCCTGCTGATCGCGGCGACTAAGCGATCAAAGTGCGGAAACGGCACGCCACCGTGCTCGTGCGGCGTCCACGTATTGAGACGGCTCGTCGCGCAGCCCCAGGTGCCACCGATCGCCTTCCAGTCCAGCTCGCCGGCCGCGCGACCGTCCGACAGGTACCCCAACCAGTACATGTACGGCCGCAATTCACGGATGTACGACATCCGATTGGGATAGGGGGGCGAGGTGATGACGGCCGTGTAGGCGGGTCGATCGGCGGGGAGTGCAGCAAGGAGGTCGCGAGAGTCACCAGGGAAGACACCGCAGCGTGCGACCGGGGGATCGACGGCCAGACTATCAGCCACCTCGGTTGCCGCGCTCACGAAGGCATCCGCGATTCGACGGGCCGCAGTCCGCCCCGTTTCGCTGAGCAGACACGACTTGTGGCCCCGTTTCCTGAACGACATCGACTGGTGGCCGAATGAGACCTCGGCCGATTGGATCATCACGCGGCAAAACGCGACGCGGAGGAGATCCGAAACGGCGTCCGACCGGCGCGTGGCCACCCGCCGAATCGCCGCACACAGTCCTGCCAGGGCCTGCCGCGTCGGCAAGTCCCACCACTTGTCGATCTGGTGCAAGCTGGGCGTCCACGCTCCGGCCTGCGCTGTGCGCGCACCGTCGGCCACGCGAGCGGCGGCGTCTTTCAGGGCCTGCGCCGTCGCGAAGTCGAAGTGGGTCAGCTTGAGATTGCCTAGCCACACCAGGAACGGGTTGATGTCGACCGCGTGGCAGGGGATACCGCGTGCGGCGCACGCTAGCGGCGTGGTGCCAGTACCCGAGAAGGGGTCGAGCACGAACTCGTCCGCGGCGGAGTGCTTCAGCAGATCTTCCACAAGGCGCAGCGAATAGGCCGGAGTCAGCCGCAACCACCCGTGGCGTCCGTAGGCGACATTGCCACGAAACGTGAGATGATCATGCCGACCAATGACGGGGCGCGGTCCGTTGTCCGCCAAGGGCTGGCCGAACAAGCCGACGCTCATTTCAGTAGCCCCTCCAGGACAGCTTGCGTTTCCGCTTTGATCGCCGGCGAGTTCCGGCGAAAGAAGCCCGCGAGGTCGTATCCGAGGACATCGCGGGCAAACACGTAGGTCGAATCAGTCGTCGAGCCGGCCAGCGATCCGCGGAGGATCAGCCAGTGCGCGCGGCCGTAGCGTTGGGCCAAGTTGGCCGGGATCTGGGCCGACAGGAGCAACATCACGGGCAAGTAGCGATGGGCGAAGGCGTTGGCGGCGTTCGCCACGTCCGCGTTCTGGCGTTTCGCATCGTTGCTCTTGTACCCCTGCCGCACTTCGAACACGCAACCGTCCAGGGTCCGCGCGCCGCGGCCCGCGAGTCCCACGGCGGTGGCGGCATCCGCCAACCACTTGGCGCAACGCTGGCGTGTCCCCGGATCGGGGATCTTGTGAACCGGAATCCGACCATCCAGCGCAAGGGTGCGCTCCTTGGACCCGCCGACCTTCACTTTGTAGGACCATGTTGCATCTGCTCGTGACAGACCCAAAGTGTCCTGGAGCACGCATTGGAACAGCTGTTGGCAGCCAAGGCCGATCTGTCGGTAAACCGACGTCATCCTCCTGCAGCCTTGTGCGCGGCGTATACGAGGGGCGAATCAAGGCCAAACCATGAATAGAATTCGTCAGCGCGGTAGACCTCCTGGAAGCGCTCGAGCGTGATGCCATCGCCCCTGCCGCGGCCGAACGCCGGCTTGTAGCTCAAGCAGACGCGCAGTGCATTGCGAATCAGGTCAAGGTAATGGTCGTCGGCTGCCATGAACGCACCGTAAGGTACGTGTTAGGGGCCAGTCAAGCGAGTAGCAGGAACCGGCCGCACGTTGAGCGATCACCTTACCGAAATCCGGGCTGCTTGTCTGCGTCGGTCACGTTGCGCTCCAGCAACGCTGATCGGCTCGCCGCAGTTACCCCGACGCTCCCGCGCCCGACCCGGCCCCGATTCCCCCCTTGGCGCCTGACCGGTTTATCCGTTCTAGTGGGCGCGTGACCAAGCTGATCCAGACGCTCATGGACGGCACCGCCGTGGGGGGGCTGTATGCGCTGATCGCGCTGGGTTACACGATGGTGTACGGCATCCTGAAGTTCATCAACTTCGCCCACAGCGACGTGTTTGTCCTGGGGGCGTGGATGTCGTGGGTCGTCGCCGTCCAACTGCTGGGCCTCGGCCTCGCCGCCGCCGCCCCGGCCACGCCGGCTCCCCTCTGGGCCGGGCCGCTGGTGCTGGTGGCGGCGATGGCGACCTGCGGGGCGGCGGGGTTCCTCATCGAGCGGCTGGCGTACAAGCCGCTGCGGGCCGCGCCGCGGCTGAACGTGCTGATCACGGCGATCGGCGTGTCGCTGCTGCTCCAGAACACCGGGCAGTTGCGGGTGTTCTTCGGCCCCTACCCCAAACGGATGCCGCCGCTGTTGCCGGAACTGACGCTCGCGGAAGTTGCCGGCGTGAAGGTGCCGCTGGTCGATGTGGTCGTCATCGGCATGGTCGTCGTGCTGATGCTCGGCCTGGAATGGTTGATCTTCCGCACCAAGCTCGGCCGGGGGATGCGGGCCGTGTCGTACAGCCCGCCGACCGCCGCCCTGATGGGCATCAACGTCAACGCCATCGTGTCGTTCACGTTCGTGCTCGGGTCGGCGCTGGCGGCGGCGGCCGGGTTCCTGTATGGCATGAAGTACCCGGCGGGCCTGAAGCAGCCCGCCGACGCCGCCTGGGTCATGCTCGGGCTCAAGGCGTTCGTGGCCGCCGTGGTCGGGGGCATCGGCAACGTCCGCGGGGCCATGTTCGGGGGGTTCCTGATCGGGCTGCTGGAGTTCTTCGGCGTCGCGTACCTGGAGCCGCTGTACCGCGACGTGTACGTGTTCTCGCTGCTGATCCTCGTGCTGCTGTTCCGGCCGGCGGGATTGCTCGGCCGGGCGACCGTGGAGAAGGTGTAGCCGACTCATGGCCACGCGCGCGTCCCCGTCGACCGGACCGCTGCCGCCCCGCTGGACCCTGCTGCCGCGCAACGGGCTGCCGGCGGCGGTGGGCCTCGCGCTGGCGCTCGGGCTGCACTTCTGGCTGCAACCGGCGATGAGTCCGTTTCACACCAAGGTGATGCTCGACAGCGGGATCAACATCATCCTGGCGGTGTCGCTGACGCTGGTGAACGGGTTCACCGGGCAGTTCTCGATCGGCCACGCCGGCTTCATGGCCCTTGGCGGTTACGCCTCGGCCGCGATCATGTACTACGGCTCGTATCGGGTGTGGGGGGGGCCGGCGTTCGCGGGCGGCGTGCTGAGCTGGACCACCAGCCAGGGGGCCTTCGACGGCCCGTGGCTGGCCGGGGGCGACGCGTTGTTCGTGGTCGCGTGCCTGGGCGGGGGGCTGGTGGCGGCGGTCGCGGGCTACCTCGTGGGGTTGCCGTCGCTGCGGCTGCGCGGCGATTACCTGGCGATCGTGACGCTGGGGTTTGGCGAGATCGTGCGCGTCGTGTTGCAAAGTTCGCGGTATCAGCTCTTTGACGCGGCGGAAATCGCGCGGACATCGCCGCTGCACCTGGGAACGATGCTGGGCGGCTCGCTCGGGTTCATCAGCCTGCCGTTCTACACGACGCTCTTCTGGGTGTACCTGTTCGTCGCCGTGACGCTGCTCGTGACCTATCGCATCAAGTACTCCAGCTACGGGCGGGCGTTTCTGGCGATCCGCGAGGACGAGGTGGCGGCGGAGGCGATGGGCATTCACACGACGCGCTACAAGGTGCGGGCGTTCGTGCTGTCCGCTTTCTTCGCGGGGATCGCCGGGGCGCTGTACGCCCACTCGATCGGCTCCATCAACGCCACCGAACTCGGCTTTCAGAAGTCGTTCGACCTCATCATCATGGTCGTGCTGGGCGGGATGGGGTCGATCTCGGGCTCCGCGCTGGCGGCCGTCCTGCTCACCATGCTGCCCGAAGTGCTGCGGAAGGTGACCGAGCACATCAACCAGTTCCTGCCGGCGGCGTACGCCCTGCCCGACCTGCGGATGATCATCTACTCGCTCGCGCTGATCCTGATGATGATCCTCCGCCCGCAGGGGCTGTTCGGGTTGCACGAAGTCTGGGACTGGCGTCCGTGGCGTCGTACGCGCACGAAGGAGGGGCCGCCGCAGCCATGACGGCGCTACTCGAGATCGAGGGCCTGTCCATCGCGTTCGGCGGGCTGAAGGCCGTTCAGGACTTCAACCTGGCGCTGGGCCGCGGCGAGTTGCAGGGCCTGATCGGGCCGAACGGGGCCGGTAAGACCACCGTTTTCAACCTGCTGACCGGCGTGTACCGTCCGACCGCGGGGGCGATGCGGCTGGCGGGCCGCCTGCTGAACGGGCTGCGGCCGCACGAGGTCGCCGCCGCCGGCATCGCCCGGACGTTCCAGAACAGCCGGTTGTTCGGCTATCTGAGCGTGGCGGACAACGTGCGGATCGGGTGCCAGTTGCGGGCCGCGCACGGCCTGCCGGGGGCGGTGTTTCGCACGCGCGGCCACGTGGCCGAGGAGCGTCACATCCGGGCGCGGGCGGATGCGCTGCTGGAAACGTTCGGATTGGCGGGGCGCCGCGACGAGCAGGCGCGAAACCTGCCGTACGGGGACCAGCGGCGGCTGGAGATGGCGCGAGCGCTGGCGACCGATCCGCGGGTGCTGCTGCTGGACGAACCCGCGGCGGGCATGAACCCGCAGGAGAAGCTCGCCCTGCGCGAGTTGATCCGGCAGATCCGCCGGCAGTTCGACCTGACCATCCTGCTGATCGAGCACGATATGGGCGTGGTGATGGACATCTGCGAGAAGATCACCGTGCTCGACTATGGCGTGACGATCGCGATGGGTACGCCGGCGGAGGTGCAGCGGGACCCGAAGGTTGTGGAGGCGTATTTGGGGAGTGATCAGGTGAGCAGGTGAGAAGGTGACAAGAGCAGCGATGGCAAGCTATCGACGCGGGGGCGGGCATGGCGGGGACAGCGTCCCGCGCCGGGAGCTTGGACCCTCCCCCAACCCCTCCTCGCCACAGCGAGTCGCCTGTGGCGACCTGGAAGAAAGGGGGGTCGGGCCGGGCACCGCTGGCCCACGACGCGCCGCCCCTTATCACCTTCTCGCCTTATCACCTTGTCACTCTCTTGCCCGAGCCTAGCGATGGCGTTGCTGGAAATCCGCAACCTGCACGTGCACTACGGAGCGGTCCACGCCCTCCAGGGCATCGACCTGGACGTCGAGGCCGGGCAGATCGTGACGCTCATCGGCGCCAACGGGGCCGGCAAGTCCACCACGCTGCGGACCATCTCCGGGCTGCTGCGCCCGTCGGCGGGGACCATCACCTTTGAGGGCCGGACGCTCGTCGGCCGCGGGCCGCACGAGATCGTGCGACGCGGCGTGGCGCAGGCCCCGGAGGGCCGCGGCCTGTTCGCCAACATGACGGTGGCGGAAAACCTCGACCTGGGCGCCTACGCCCGTCAGGACCACGCCGCCGTCCGGGCCGATCGCGCGTGGGCGCTGAGCCTGTTCCCTCGGCTGCGCGAGCGCCTGGAACAAAGCGCGGCGACGCTGTCGGGCGGCGAGCAGCAGATGTTGGCGATCGCGCGGGCACTCTTGGCGCGGCCGCGCGTTCTGCTGCTCGACGAGCCGTCGCTGGGGCTGGCGCCGCAGCTCGTGCAGACGATCTTCCGCGTCATCCGCGAGATCAACGCCGCCGGGACGACCGTGCTACTCGTCGAACAGAACGCGCACATGGCGCTTCAGACCGCGCACTACGGCTACGTGCTAGAAGTCGGGCGAATCGTGCTGCACGCCGATGCGGCGACCTTGGCCCGTAGCGACCAGGTGCGCCGGGCGTACCTGGGCGTGGGCGGCGAGTAGCGCCGTTGTGAGGCGTGTGAGCGGTCGCTAGAATCCGCCGCGACACCGCGGCGCGGTCGGTACCACGCGGACGGCATTCGTCCCCACCCAGCCGTCCGCCTGGGCCCAGCAAGGACAGGAGCGGGTCGCGCATGTCCGCACACAAGGAACAATGGGGCACGCGGCTGGGGGTCATTCTGGCCGTCGCCGGGTCGGCGGTCGGCATCGGGAACTTCCTGCGGTTCCCGGGCCAGGCCGCGAGCAATGGCGGCGGGGTGTTCATGGTGCCCTACTTTTGCGCCCTGCTGCTGTTGGGGCTCCCCATTTGCTGGGCCGAGTGGACGATGGGCAAGATTGGGGGCCGGTTGGGCGTTAACTCGTGCCCCGCCGTTCTCGGCCGGCTCGGCGGCCATCGGGCCTGGCGGTACGTCGGCGCCCTAAGCCTGCTGATGCCCACGGTGGTGTATCTGTATTACGTGGTGGTCGAGTCCTGGTGTCTGGCCTACGCCTGGGGTTATCTGTTCGGCACGATCGACCTGGGCAGCAACCCGGCGGAATACGCCGCCAAGAGCGCCGCGGTCTTCACGAGCTTCAGCGGCAACAACGCCGACGGGCTCATGTTCGCGGGCGAGGTACATTGCAGCGTGTACTTCTGGCTCTTTACCATCGCCGCGAACTTCCTGCTCATTTCCGGCGGTATCTCCAAGGGCATCGAGCGCTTCTGCAACATTGCGATGCCGGTGATGCTCGTGTGTGCGGTGTGCGTGCTCGTGCGGGTACTGACGCTACCGGCGCACCAGGACGAGGGCGGGACGCGGACGGTCCTGGACGGTTTGGGGTTCATGTGGAATCCCAAGCCCGTCCACGCTACCGAGTCCACCTGGGCGGCCCTGGCCAACCCGCGCGTCTGGCTCGCCGCCGCCGGTCAGATCTTTTTCACGCTCTCCGTGGGCTTTGGGGTCATCGTCAACTACGCGAGCTACCTGAAGCCCAGGGCCGACGCGATCCTGTCGGGGACGACGGCGGCGGCCACCAACGAGTTCTTCGAGGTGTGCCTGGGCGGCTTGATCACGATCCCGGCGGCGTTCCTGTTCCTGGGCATCGCGGGGGCGTCGATGGGGACGTTCGGGCTGGGCTTCAACACGCTGCCGATCGTGTTTCAGTACATGCCCGCCGGCCGCTGGTTCGGGTTCCTGTGGTTCTTCATGCTGTTCCTGGCGGCGATCACGAGCTCGCTGTCGCTGTTGCAGCCGGTCATCGCGTTCATCGAAGAGGCACTCGGGGTCAAGCGGCGAACGTCGGTGCTGATCCTGGGCGTCGTCACGGCCTTGGGCAACCTGTTCGTGATCTACTTCAGCGCCGGGCTGACCGCCCTGGACACGCTGGACTTCTGGACGGCCCAGTTGGGCATCCTGGTCTTCGGGACGGTCGAGGTCGTGGTGCTGGCGTGGATGTTCGGGGCGCGACGAGCGCACGAGATCATTTCGGCCAACGCGGCCCTCCATCCGCCGCGCTGGGTCTTCACCGTCCTGATGCGCTTCGTCACCCCCGCGTTGTTGCTGACCGTCCTGGTGGCGTGGTGCTACTTCAATGCCGGCGGCTACGTGGCGACGCTGCGGGCCGGGAGCGTTCCGTTGCTCTCGGTGGGCGTCATCGGCGCCGCGCTGCTGTTCATGTTGGGCCTGGTGTTTCTGGCCGACCGACGGTGGGGCGCGCTGCCCCGCGCGGGCCCGCATTCCCCCGGGGTGCCGACGACGAAGGCGGAGTCGCAACCATGACCGCGATCGGCTGGGTCTTCATGATCGTCTCGGTCGGGTTCGTGGTGTCGTGGGTGGTGTTTTGCTACTGGCACGTGCTCACCGCGCCGCCGCCCCCGCCCGACGACGAGACCTGACACCGCAACAGAACCCCCAGCGAGACTTGGGGCCGCGACGAAATGTGGCGGCTCGCCACAGCGAGTCGCCTTCGGCGACCGGGCTCCGTACCGGCCGTTGGCCGCCGAAGAGTCTTGTCGCGCCGACAAGAATTCGATCGTTAGTGGTACAAGGTGAGCGACCCGGCCGCTACGAATCGACGGGGCACGGCCGCCGCGGGGGTGGGATGCCGACGGCTACGCTTCCGGCGGGGAGAGGTCGAGGCGGGCGGGGCCGGAGGCGGCTTCGGCGGCGCGGGCCGCCTCGACGACGGCCCACATGGTCTCGGCCAGCTCGCGCAGGCCGGTGCCGGCCACCGCTGAGATGCCGACCACGGGCTGCCCAAGTGCGGCCCGGAGGTCCGCCAGCGCCGCCGGTGCCTCCGTCAGGTCCAACTTCGTGCCCACGATGATCTCGGCGCGGCGCGCCAAGCCGGCGCTGTACTTCTCGAGCTCGTGGCGGATGATGCGGTAGGCCGCGAGCGGCGTTGGGGCGCCTTCCGGCGGGCAGAGGTCGATGAGGTGGACAATGACGCGCGTGCGCTCGATGTGGCGCAGGAATGTGTCGCCGAGGCCGACCCCCTCGTGCGCTCCCTCGATGAGCCCCGGCAGGTCGGCCAGCACGAGCCGGCGGTAGCCCGGCAATTCGAGGATGCCCAACTGCGGCTCGCGCGTGGTGAAGGGATAGTCCGCGATCTTCGGCCGGGCCTGGGTCAGCCGCGACAGCAGCGTGCTCTTGCCGGCGTTCGGCAGACCGACCAACCCCACGTCGGCAATCAGCTTCAGCTCCAGCCGCAGCGTGCGCTCCTGCCCCTTCAGCCCGGGTTCGGCTTCGCGCGGCGCCTGGTGGGTCGGCGTGGCGAAGCGGGCGTTGCCCCGGCCGCCGCGGCCCCCCCGCGCGACGCAGACGCGCTGCCGGTCCTCGACGAGGTCTTTGAGCAGGCGCCCGCTCGCGTCGTCATAAACGAGGGTGCCCGTCGGCACGACGACGACGAGGTCCTCGCCCGACCGGCCCGTACGGTTGTTGCCGGAGCCGGGGCGGCCGTTCGCGGCGCGGTAGTGGTGGCGGCCGGCGAGGTCGAGGAGCGTATCGATCCCGAGCCGCGCTTCGAGGAAGACCGACCCGCCGTGGCCGCCGTCGCCCCCGTCCGGGCCGCCCTTGGGGATGTACTTCTCGCGGCGGAAGCTCACGCAGCCGTTGCCGCCCTTGCCCCCGCGGACGTGGATGCGGACCTCGTCGACGAACAGGCGCAGTGTGCCGGCGGCGTGGGGCATGGGGGGACTGCACCATCGGACCGCGGCGCTGTCAAGCGGGCGGGGGTCGTCCCGAACCGCGGACCCGAGGGCCGGGTGGGGCGCAAACGGCGGGGGAGCGGGTTGCGGTCTCGGCCGGTTTGGGTTGGAATGCCGCGCGTCGAGACAAACCCGCGCGCGGCGCGTCGGTGCGCCGGCCGGGCTGACAGGGACCGCGTATGCCTCAGCGAATCCTCGTGGTCGATGACGAACCGCTCAAGCGGATCACGCTCCAGATCGAGCTGAGCGAGCGCGGCTACGAGGTGTACGAGGCGGCGGACGCGCAGGCGGCGCGGCGCGTGTTCGATGCCCGCCCCATCGACGTGGTGGTCACCGACGTGCGCATGCCGGGACTGAGCGGGCTGGACCTGCTCACCTACGTCAAGCAGATCCGGCCCGAGGTGGACGTCATTCTGATGACCGCCTACGCCACCATCGACACGGCGGTCCTGGCGATCAAGCGCGGCGCGTACGACTACATCACCAAGCCCTTCACGACGCAGGACCTGCTGATCAAGCTGGACCGCCTCTTCGCCAGCCGCGCCCGCGGCGAGCCGGACGGCGCCGCCGCGCGGGACGGCACCGAGACCTGCGGCCGGCTGGTGGCCCGCAGCGTCAGCATGAAGCGGCTGTTCGAGCAGGTGCGCGGGGTGGCGCCGACGGACCGGACGATCCTGCTGTGCGGCGAGAGCGGGACGGGCAAGGAGCTGCTGGCCGAGGCGATCCACATGCACAGTGTGCGCGCCGCCAAGCCGCTGGTGCGCTTCAGTTGCGCCGCGCTGCAACCCTCGGTCCTGGAGAGCGAGTTGTTCGGCCACGAGAAGGGGGCCTTTACCGGGGCCATCCGGCAGAAGGCCGGGCGGTTCGAGCTCGCCCACGGCGGCACGATGCTGCTGGACGAGGTGGACGACATTCCGACGGAGCTCCAGGTCAAGCTGCTGCGCGCCGTGGAGCAGCAGGAGTTCGAGCGGGTCGGCGGCGAGGAGGCCGTGCGGGTGGACGTGCGGCTGATCTGCGCCACCAAGTGCGACCTGCTGAAACTGGTCAAGGAAGGGCGGTTCCGCGAAGACCTCTACTACCGCCTGAACGTCATCAGCCTGGCCATTCCGCCGCTGCGGGAGCGGCCCGACGACATCCCGGTGCTGGCCCGGCACTTTGTGCGGAAGCATTCGGCGCTGGTGGGGGACCGGCCGGTGGAGATTTCGCCGCACGCCATCGACGAGCTGCTGCGGCACCCCTGGCCGGGCAACGTGCGTGAGCTGGAACACGTGATCGAACGCGCCTTGGCGTTCTGCCCGACCGCCGACACGGAGGGGCCGCTGGAAATCCGCCCGGAGCACATCCTGCCGCTGGGCCCGGTCACGACCGATGTCACCACACTGCCCGCCCTGGAACTGACCGAGAACGGCCGGCTGGGGCTGACGGATACGGTCGCGGACATCGAGCGGCGGATGATCCTGCTGGCGCTGCGGCAGTGCGGCAACAACCAGGCCCGCGCCGCACAGCGGCTGGGCATCCCGCGGACGACGCTGCGCGACAAGATGGCCCGCTACAACATCCCCGGGGGATGAGGGCGCGGCGACGTAATCCTCATGGATTGGCCAACAGATTGACGAAGGGGATGATGTCGCCGAAATCGACCTGTTGGTCGCCGTTGATGTCCCCGTTCAGGAAGGGGCACTGCGGAAACGTGGTCTGCCACAGCGTCGGGTTGGCCAGGATCATCACAAATGGGTTGATGTCGCCGAAGTCCACGCGTGCGTCGCAATTCACGTCGCCGCGGCGCAACGCCGCGTCCGCCGTCAGCACGAGCAGGGTCCGACCGCCCCCCGGGTTCAGCCCGTAGTCCCCGACGCGAATCCAGTAGGTCGTGCCCGCGACGACGGGGAACGTGAGCCGGTCACGGTCCGGCTGCACGCCGGTGGCCGAGTTGAGACAGTGCAGCTCGCTCAGGTGCAGGCAGTCGGCACCGGCATAGATGGCGGTCAGGCCGTCGTACTCGTAGCGCACGTCCAGCGTCAGCCGCCCGTCGCCCGTGGCGGTGTGGCGGAACCACGCGTCGTTCTGCATCAGGGCGGTCCCGGGCGCGTTGCAGCTCCCGGCGGGGGCCGCCGGCTGGGCCATGTTGGTGTACAGCTCCACGGCGCCCGGCACCGGCAACAAATGGGCCGTCGCGCACGTCTCCGGCACGGTGCCTAACAGCGTCGGGCACGGCATCACGCCACACTCGAAGCCCTCGTACCAGCGCCCGCCCTGAGCGAGGCAATTGGCGGCCGGCAGGGTGCCGACGCAGTTCCCGTTGACGCAGCAGGCCCCGCGCGGCAGGGCGCACGCGTGCAGCGTCAAGTCGAACGTGGCAATGCAGTGGCCCCACGTCGTCGTCGGCCGACAATCCACCATCAGGGTGTAACGCCCCGGCTCCAGGGGAACGCAACCCGGCCCGTGCGGTTGCCCGGTGTCGCTGGCACTGTAGGCGAGGCAGGTCGGCGCGCCCGGCGGACACGGAGCGTCCAGAACGAGCGCCGTCCAGGCCTGCCCCCGCGGGTCCAGCGTGATCTCAACATCCACCGGCGCGGTCACCACCAACTCGTAGATGATGTCTTCGCCATCGTCGAACAGCCCCAGGCAGGTATCGCGGTAATCATCCCCGCGACCGCAGGTCGTGTTCGTGTCGACATACGGCAGCGCCGCAGGAAGCGTCACACGGATTGGGTATGTGCACTGGTCCCCCGATCCGGCCGCCGCCACGCCCGCGATCCAAACCGACAAACCCACCGCCCCACGCGCCGCCCGTCGCATCGTTGCTCCCTCCGGTGCCGGAGGGCCGCGGCCAACTCCCGGCCCGGCCGGCTGGTCCTACGGGCTGCTCAGCGCGTGTGCCACTTGGTGAGCCGACTCTGGCGGTCCGTGAGCCAGAGCAGGTTCCAGTCGTCGCCCATCTGAAGCAGGTCCAGCTCCGTGATGGCGCGCATGGCGGCGCGGTTCTCCTGCGGTGACTTCGTGACCGTCGCGCAGCCGGTCGCCAGCCCGGTGCCGATGAGCAGCAATCCCACGAGCAGCCAAGTCCGCATGCCACACCTCTTGAAGCAGACTCACGGTCGGCCGGCGCGACGCCGGCCGCCACTGGCACAAGAGCGGCGCGTAGTGTCTCGGGACCGGCGGCCGGTGTCAACCCGGCGCGGCTGATTCGGCCGTCGGCGGGACGATGCGTCGCGGGCGGCGGCCAGACGCCGGGCCGCCGGCCAAGTGATCCGGACCCGGCGCTGGCGTGGGGCAACGTGGTCCAGGCGGACCCAGCAGGCACGGGCGGGTATCGCCGGCCGGGTCCGGTCGGCCCATTCGACGACGACGACGCTCCCGGACTCCGCCAGCATCTCCTCGAATCCCAGGGCCAGCAGCTCGTCCGGACCGGTGAGGCGGTAAGCGTCGATGTGATAGAGCTTTAGCCGACCGACATACTCCCGGACCAGCACGAACGTCGGGCTGACGACCGGTTCGTCGGCGGGCACGTTCAGGCCGGCCGCCAACCCCTGCACGAATTGCGTCTTGCCGGCCCCGAGCGGGCCCGCCAAAGCAACGACATCCCCGGACTGGAGCACCCGGCCGAGCGCGCGACCCACGGCGCGCGTCTGCCTTGGACCGCTCGTGACCAATTCCCAGACCCGCTTCAACGAAAATGCTCCCACCCCCGGATTTCGACCGCGTCCAGCCGTCCGTCGGTGGCCTGAATACGCAACCCGCGTTCCGCGGTCACGTGCCCCAGTGGCGAAAGCCCCAGCGCCGCACATTCCGCCTCCGGCGTTTCGCACGGCGACGCGACGATCAACTCGAAATCCTCGCCGTCGTACAGGGCGTGGTCGCGGGGGCTGCGCCCGTCGGTCCCGGACATCCGAACGGCGTCCGGGTGGATGAGGGCGTCCAGGTTTGCTCCGTCCAGTACCGCCCCGCAGCCCGACGCCTCCAGAACCCGTCCCAGGTCGAGCGCCAGCCCGTCACTGATGTCGATCATCGCGTGCGGTCGCAGCCGCCGGTTGATCGCCAATCCCGCCGCCACGCGCGGCTCGAACGTCATGTGGCGTCCCAACAGTGACCCGCCGACCGGGCCGGTCAGCCACAGGCGGTCCCCCGGGCGGGCCCCATCCCGGCGGACGGGTTGACAGCCAGGCTCGCAGCACGCGGCGATTGACACGCTAATCACGGTGGGCGAGTCCCAGCTATTGGTGTCACCTCCCACGACCGGGCAGCCGAAGCGCAGCCCAAACTCGTGGGCGCCGCGGACGAGGGCGACGGCGTCGTCCATCGTGAGCGCATCAGATAGGGCCACGGCACACAGGGCCGCCACGGGGCGCGCGCCCATCGCGGCGCAGTCGCTCAAGTTGACCGCCATCGCCTTGCGGCCGATGGCCGCCCAGTCATGCACCTGCGAGTCGAAGTCCACCCCGTCCATGAGCATGTCCACCGCCCACAGCACCGGCCCGCTGGGGCATTCGAGCACCCCCATGTCGTCGCCGAACCCCACCGCGCTATCCGGCCGAGCCAATAGTGGGTGCAGACGCCGGATGAGCTCGATCTCGCCGCGCGGGCCGGGCGGGGGGCGGGTCATGGTCGGCACTCCATGCTACAGACGATCGAATCCTTGGCGGCGCGACAAGGTTCTCCGGCGGCCCACGGCCGGTACGGAGCCCGGTCGCCGAAGGCGACTCGCTGTGGCGAGCCGCCACGTCCGGTCGCGGCCCCAGGCCGCGCAGTGACCTGCGGGTCGTCGCCATTGTAACGGGCGGGCCCGGCCGCCGGGGTGGCGGGGCCGCGCGGCGTGGTGGCGTGCGTGCCACGGTTGGCACGCGGCCCGGGCCCCCCGGGGAAAGCGCGATCGGTAACGATTGTGTTTCCGGTTCGGCTGAGTTGGCCCTACAATCAGGGGCCTGGGGCCGTCGCGTCCCGCGTCGTGGGGAGGCACGCCCCGCAGACGATGGTGCGAACATGAGCATGACGCGCAAGTGGTTGGTCACCGCCGGGATGGCGTTGCTGTGGCTGGGTGTCGGGGCGGCGGTCGCGGACCAGGTCCAGGGCCGCTACCGCATTGAGCTGATGAACGGCCGGTACGTCGAGGGCGACGTCAAGGAGCTGCCGGACGGCTCGTACGAGGTCAAGACCCGGCACGGGGTCACCGTCACGATCAAGCGCGGCGAAGTGCGCGGCCTGCGGGCCCTGGAGGCGGCCCGGCCGGCGGAGTCCCCCACGGCGGCGCCCCGCAACCCGGGCGCGACGCTGCGGCGGGAAATCAGCGACGCCGAGATCGAGGCCATTGTGGCAGGGATCGAGGCCGACCCGGACGAGGCGATGGTCGGCGTGGCCCGCGACGACATGATGGCCCCGCTGCCGTTGGACACGGAGTCGGTGCTGGAGATGATGCGGCAGGCCGGCGTGCCGCGCAAGGAGGGGGTGCCCTTCGAGGATGACAAGCACGACGGAGTGCTGGTGAAAGACCACTTCGTGATGGTCTACACCTCGTCCAAGGACGCCGCTCGGGCCCTGGCGTCGCGGGTGGAAGCGGTCTACCGCTGGAACGTCAAGATGCTCAGCATGTTGCAGATTCCGGCCCGGCGACCCGAGCACAAGCTGGAGATCTACTACTTCGCAAGCTGGGACGAGTTTGACCGCTACTCGCGGAACAAGGGCAGCCCCCTGCCGCCCGGCGTGTTGGGCTACTACGCCCCGGACATCAATCGTTCGCACTTCTTCGACATGCGGACCATGCCCGGGCTGAAGGAGTACTTGGAGGCCCTCAAGCAACCGGGGACCCCATGGCGCGAGAAGCAGCGGATCACAAACATCATCAACCGCCTGGTTGAACACCAGAACATCGAGGTTATCCAACACGAAACCGGCCACCACATCCACTTCAACATCGGGCTGTTTCCCAAAGACGGCCTGTCGCGCGAAGCATCGGTCCCCATCTGGCTGGTGGAGGGCACCACCATGATGTTCGAAGTGCCCCCGTCCAGTGCCGGTGCCAGTCTCGGGGTGCTCAATCACAACCGGCTGTTCTTCCTGCGCGCCACCTTTGGTCTCAAGCCGCTCGATGCGCAGCGCTGGAAGCTGTTCATGATCGACAACCAGTACTGGTATGGCAGCCCGTGGAGCGTGGCGGACTCCTACCAGCTCGGCTGGGCCATGGTCTACTACCTCTGGAAGGAGCACCGTGCCGGATACGCCAAGTACCTCCAGAAGGTCTTCGGCCGTGAGGAAGCCCTGTCCATGACCGAGCGTGAGGCGGAGCTCGTCGAGTGCTTCGGCCAGCTCAACGAGGACTGGTTCAAGAAGTTCTATGCGTTCCTCGACGGCCTCGAACTGCGCCCGTCGCTGGTCATGCCCCCTTACGATGAAGCCGCCAAAGCGCAGAACATCGCGCGGCGCGCCGAACGACAAGGCGGGGGCGGAGGCGAGCAACGCCCGACGGGTCGCTCCGGCGGGGGAGGCCGCACCCGTTGACCCGCCGCCGGCGGGGTGCGTGGGGCGTGCTCCTGGCATCGGCGGCGGCCTGGGGGCAGACCGCTTCGGCGCCGACCGACCTCCCGGAACCGCTGCGGGTTGAGGCCGCGGCGGCGGAGGCGCTCCGCGCGGCGGCCGGCGCCGGCGAAGTCCTGCAAACAGACCACTTCATTGTCGCCCACACCACCCCGGCCGCCCCCGCACGCGAGTTGGCCGCCCGACTGGAATCCGTGCACGCCGCGCACGTCGCGTTCGCGCGGCAGTTCAAGTTGCCCGCGCGGCGGCCGCCGCACAAGCTCCCCGTCGTCCTGCTTGCGAGTCACGCGGCCTTCGTGGAGCACCTTCGCCGGGAGGGGGTGGAGGCCGGCGAGCCGCTGGGGTGCTACCTGCCCGCGGCCGGACGGTGCGTTTACTTCGACCTGGACACGTATCCGCCGCTCGTGGCCTTGCGGGCCGAGGCCGACGCGTCCGGTCAGGAGGCACTGCGCCGCCGCTTCGAGCGCCGCCGTGCGGCCCTGGCCCTGAGTGTGATCCAGCACGAGGCGGCCCACCAGGTGCAAGCGGCCCTGGGGCTGGTGCCGCCGGGGTCGGCGGCGCCGGTGTGGCTGCGCGAGGGGCTGGCCATGCGGTTCGAGGTGCCGCTCGCCGCGGACGGCCGACCCTTGAGCGCCCGCAACGGCTACCGGCTGCACGAGTTTCACCGGCTTCAGCGTGACCGCGGCGCCCCCCGGGAGTTGCCGGAGTTCGTGCTGGACGATGCGGCGTGGCGCGGGGGGCCGGACTATCCGCTCGCCTGGGCACTGGTCGAGTACCTGCAAGAGGCGTATCCGCGCGAGTTTGCGGTCCTTCTACGGCGGATGACGGACGCGGGGTTGCCGACGGCGCCCGACCAGCGACGGGCGCTGCTCGATGAGCTCTTTGGCCCGCTTGACGCCGTCTGGGTGCAGCGGTTCCACGCCCATGTCATGGCCTGGCCCCCCGCGGGTGACTTTCGTGAAGACGGATAGCGGGCCGCGAAGTATCCAAGGCGTGACGCCGCGGGCATAATGCCGACGATGAGGCCCGCTGTCCGGACAATCGCGCCCGCCGCCGGCCCGTTCTGGTCCCGCAGGAGCTGGCGACGCTATGCGCGCGAAGCGCGGCGGCCGCTGAACGCTCTGGCGTTGTTGCTGCCGCTCGTCGTCTTGTACGAGGTCACGGCCTGGCTGACGGCCCGCGGCGACGCGAATACGCACAGCTTGTGGGCCCCCACCGCGATCCAGGACTTGCTGGCGTGGTTCGGACTGGTCGGCTTCTGGGTGCCGCCGGTCGTGTTCGTCACCGCGCTCCTCGTGTGGCACCGGCGCCGCCGCGATCGGTGGCGGCTGCACGCGTGGGTGTTTCCGGCGATGGCGGGCGAGAGCCTGGTGCTGGCGGTGCCGCTGTGGGTCCTCAGCGCGCTGTTCGCCACGCCCGCCCCGGCGCACGTCGTCGCGGCCCTGGGCGCCGCCGTGTACGAGGAGTTCGTCTTCCGTTTCCTGCTGCTCGCGGGACTCACGTGGCTGCTGATCGAGATCGGGCACTTTCAGCGTCCGGCGGCGCTGGGGGCGGCGGTGGTATCAGGGGCGGTGCTGTTTGCACTCTGTCATTTTCAGCCGGTCGGCGCGGAAGCGTTCGCCTGGAAGCCCTTTCTGTTCCGGACCGTGGCGGGCATCTACCTCTCCGCGGTCTTCCTCGGTCGGGGGCTGGGGCTCGCGGGCGGCTGCCACGCGGTCTTCAACCTCCTGCTGGTCCTGCTGAGTCATGCCGCCGGGGGCTGAGGCCCCGCTGCGGGCCGCCGGTCCGCGCACCCCAATCGACGTCTTGTCAGGACTTGACGAATACGAGCATCACCGCCGCGTTGCCGGTGGGGGCCACGGTGGCGATGTCGATCTTGTAGGATGCGACGGGGGTGGTGCCGCCGCCGATCAATACGACCTCGTCCACGAACAGCTCCTTGGGCAGGATCACGGTGTACGTGCCGTCCTCGGACAACTGCCCGAGCTGTTCCGCCGTCACCTCGAAGCTCGTCCCATGCTCCCAGCCCGGAATCGCGGCGGGCCAGGTCGCCGCGACGTCGATGTTCGCATTCAACTGCTGGCCCGCCCCGTCATTGAAGAAGAACCCGAACGAGCAGGTCATGCCGGTGATCGGGGCCCCGGTTTCATCGGGGGGTGGCCGGAACTCGAGGGCCAGGTCCTGGGTGCCGTCGAACGAGAGCGGGGCCTCGGGCGTGCCGTTGGCCGTCGGGTCGGTGATATCGAAGGGGGTTCGCGTGGTCGGGGTGCCGTATTCCACCAGCGCGGGAATGCTCTTGAACACGTAGTTGATCATCCGCGAGACCTGTTCGGTGGAGTCGTCGTCGAACGTGACTTCGAGCGTGAACGTATCGCCCGCGTTCATCACGGCGTGCGGGACCGCGAAGGCATCGAAGCGGTCGCTTTGCTCGGTGAACGCATAGCCCGCGTCCCGCCAAAGTTGCGGCGCTCCCGGCCAGCCCTGCCCCAGGAGCGTGGCGGTGGCCAGGTACGCCGGCCCGGGCGTCTCCAGCAGGTGGGCCCCCGTGATCGCGCGCGTTGCGCCCGGTTCGCTCATCACCTCGAACGTGATGACCGTTTGCTGACTCAGGGCGGCGGCGATTTCCTCATCGGTGCCGGCGTAGTACGTCTGCGCCTCCGCGGCCTGGACCTTCAGGTTCATGAAGAAGTTCACGTGAATGTCGCTGGGCGCCCCGGTCCACTCGTCGCCCTTATCGAAATCGTCCACCACCCCGTCCCCGTCATCGTCGGCATCGAGCAGGTCGATCAAACCGTCCTGGTCGGTGTCGGCCTGCCCGCCGGTGCGAAGTTGTGCCGTGGCGGTTTCACCGCCTTTGCCGACGGAGGCGAGTCCCAGCGGCGCCCCCTCGTCGTTGAGCCGCGTCGTCAGGTTCGGGTCGGCCAGTCCGCCGGCGTCGCCGTCCGCTCCGGGCACAATCGGGGACGCGGTCGGATCATCCGGCAGGTCCAGCGTGCCCAGGTTCGCGTCGCGCTCGAGGGCGAGTCCGGTGACCCCGCTATCCCCCTCGGTGCCCACGATGACGGGGCCGACGGCCCGGCCGTCCGGCCCGAGGATCGTGACGACGAAGCTGTTCCCGGCTTCCGCCGCAGGCAGTTCCAGCTCGAAGACCCCGTCGGTGTCGGTTTCGACACGGTAGACCGTTCCCGTCTGGTCGCTCTGGGCGACCACCGTGAACGGGTATTCCTGCTGCTGCGCCTGTGTCCGGGGCCGCGACTTGGCCGCCTGACCCGGGTTCAGTTTTCCGGAGAGGGTCACCGGACCGCGGGCGGTGTTGGGGTCGCCGGTGTTGTCGCCGCCCGGCAGCCCTGGTCCCCCACAGCCCCCCATGATGAGCCACAAAGCGGACGCCAGCGGCGCGAGTTGACGGGCAGCGGACATGATGGGTCTCCTTCGGTCGGGTGGATGAGCGCGCGGCGGCGATTCGGCGGCGGTCAAACCGCCCGGCGATCGGGAATCTGTCCAGAGTATCGGTGCCCGTGCGAGGACGGCGCACGGTGCCCAGCGCCGGGCGCGGAAGTTGCGCGATACACCCGCGTGGTGCGACCGAGCCGGTCGAGGGGCGTGGTCGCTCCGCGCGGCCCGCAGTAAGCTGGTCGTGTGAAACGCGACGCGAAACGCGGCCGGCCCAAGATCGACCGACCACCAGACCGCGGACCCGACCCGGGGGCCCCGCGTGGCGACGGTGAGAAGGCGACGTCCACGCGCGGGCGACGCGGGGCCACCTGGCGGCGAGTCCTTGTGCCGACCCTGATCGGCGGGGTCACCTTCGCGGTATTCGCCGGGGCGCTGGGCAACGAGTTCGTCTCATGGGATGACGACACGCTCCTGCTGCACAACCGGAACTACCGCGGGTTCACCCCGGACCACCTGCGGTGGATGTTCACGACGTTCCACCTCGGGCACTATCAGCCGTTGACGTGGCTGACCTACGCCGTGGACCACGCCCTGTGGGGCCTCGACCCGCGCGGCTACCATCTCACCAACGTCCTGTTGCACGCCCTCAACGCGGTGCTGGTGTTCGCCTTGGCCCGCCGGCTGTACGCGGCGGCGTCCGCCACGAGCTGCGGCCCCGGGGCTTCGTCGCCACCGTCCCACGACTTCGCCGCGGCCCTGGCGGCCCTGCTGTTCGCGCTGCACCCGCTGCGGGTCGAATCGGTCGCGTGGGCCACGGAGCGACGCGACGTGCTCTCGACCGCGTTGTTCCTGTTGACCCTGCTGACCTACTGGCGCGCGGTGCGACCGGCACGGGGCAGATCGGCCCATGTGCCGTGGCTGACGCTGGCGATCGTCCTCGGCGCCCTCACCGTCTTGGCCAAGGCGATCGGCGTGGTACTGCCGGCGGTGCTGCTGGTGCTGAACGTCTATCCCCTGAGACGGCTGACAGTCGAACGCGGCGTGAGGGCGCCGGTTCGGACTCGGGCGGTGCTGCGCGTTGGTCTGGAACTCCTGCCGTTTGTCCTGATGGCGATTATCGGCAGCGTGGTCGCGGTGCGGGCCCAGCACGCCGCGGGGGCGGCGGCGGACGCGGGCCGGCTCGGACTCGATCAGCGCCTCCTTCTGCTGGTCCACAGTCTGGCCTTCTATGTCTGGAAGACGCTGGTTCCGTGCAAGCTCGCGCCGCTGTACGAGTATCCGTACGGCGGGCTGCCGTTGGGAGTGACCTTCTGGGCCAGCGCGGCCACCGTCGTGCTTATCTCCACGCTAACCGTGTGGCAACGACGCCGTTGGCCGGGGTTGCCGGCGGCGTGGGTGGTCTACGTCGTCTGCATTCTGCCGGTCTCGGGGATCTTCCTGAGCGGTTCGCAGATGGCCGCGGACCGCTACTCGTACATCGCGTGCATCGGGTTCGCCGTGCTGGCCGGCGGCGCCGCGCTGGGCGGGCCGCGCCAGCGAGCGCAGACGCCCGGCCGCAGTGATCCGAACGAGGCGCCCCCGCCGCGTGCTCGTAGTTCGGTCCCGAACTGGCTGGCGGGGGCCGTGGCCGTGGTTCTGTTGGCCGTTCTGGCGGGCTTGACGCGCGCCCAGATCGGGGTCTGGCGCGACAGCCATACCCTGTGGAACACCGTCATTCAGCGCTATCCCGGCACGTCGATCGCCTACGTCCACCGCGGCGGTCTCTACCTGCTCGACGGTGACCTGGAGCGGGCCGAGGCCGATCTGCGCGCGGCGGCGGCGCTCTATCCGGGCTACGGCGAGGCCCTGGCCCTGCTCGGCTACGTGCGGACACTGCGGGGTGACTTCGCCGAGGGCGAGTCCTTCGGGCGGCAGGCCCTGGCCGTCGCGCCGGACATGGCGCGGGCCCACAAGTGGTACGGGCTCACGCTGGTGCGGCTGAATCGGCTGCCCGAGGCCGTGCGGGCCCACGAAGAGGCGGTGCGCCTGGCGCCGGGCGACTGGGAGGCACGCCTGCGGCTCGCCTCGCTGCTGCAAGCCCAACGCCGGCTGCCCGAGGCGCTCCGCCACGCGGAGCAGGCGGTCCGTGACGCGCCGCCGGCCGCGCGGGTGACGTGCCTGGAGTTGCTGGCGGCGTTGCAAATGGACGGGGGCTACCGGGAGCACGCGGTGATGACCGCCCGCGAGCTGCTGCGCCTTGATCCGCAGAACGCTATGGCCCGACAGGTGCTGGCCGACCCGGGGCCGGGGCGTTGAAGCTCCGCCGCCGGAAGTACAGGGCCACGTGCACCAGCCCAATGAGCACCGGCACCTCGACCAGCGGGCCGATGACGGCCGCAAAGGCGGCGCCGTGGCCGATGCCGAAGACGGCCACGGCCACGGCAATGGCGAGCTCGAAGTTGTTGCTGGCCGCGGTGAAGGCGATCGTCGTCGTTTTCGAGTAGTCCGCGCCGATCTTCTTACCCATCCAGAACGACACCAGGAACATCAGCACGAAGTAGATGCACAGGGGGATGGCGATGCGGACCACGTCCAGCGGAAGCTGGATGATCTTCTCGCCCTTGAGCGAGAACATGACCACGATCGTGAACAGCAGCGCGATCAGCGTGAGCGGCGAAATCCGCGGGATGAACTTCTGCTCGTACCACGCCCGCCCCTTCCACCGCAGCAGCACGAACCGCGTAATCATCCCCGCGAGGAACGGAATCCCGAGGTAGATGAACACGCTCTCGGCGATCTGTCGGATCGTCACGTGGACTTCCATCCCGGTCAGCCCGAACCACGGCGGCAGCACGGTGATGAAGAACCACGCGTACACCGAGTAGAACAGCACCTGGAAAACCGAGTTGAAGGCGACCAGCCCGGCGGCGTATTCGCTATCGCCCCGGGCCAGCTCATTCCACACGATCACCATCGCGATGCAGCGGGCCAGGCCGATCATGATCAGGCCGACCATGTAGTCGGGATAACTGCGCAGGAACAGGACCGCCAGCGCGAACATCAGGACCGGCCCGATCACCCAGTTCTGCACGAGCGAGAGCCCCAGCACCCGCACGTTGCGAAACACGTCGCCCAGCTCCTCGTATTTCACCTTCGCCAGCGGCGGGTACATCATCAGGATCAGCCCGATGGCGATGGGGATGTTCGTCGTGCCGACCTGGAAGAGGTTGAGAAAACCCTCGACGCCGGGCCACAGCCAGCCGCCCAGCACACCGGCGGCCATCGCCAGGAAGACCCACAGCGTCAGGAAACGGTCGAGAGACGACAAACGTGTGGGACAACCGGCGTCCATGCGTGCTCACTCCGGCTTACGGGCCGTCACGTTCAGGCTGGTGATGAAATCCGCCGGGCGCGTGCCGGGCGGCAGGGCGGCGACGATCTGCTGATAGAGCGGGTCCTCGAAGCTCGTCATGGCCGCCACGTAATCCGGCTTCGAGTCCAGGCGCATGTCCACGAGGCCCGCTTCGCGGGCGAATCGCTCCGTGTCCGCGACGAGCGCGGCGCCGGCGATGCAGCCGACGAGCGCCGC
>CAYWYJ010000048.1:20265-24171 GCA_964462635.1 uncultured Planctomycetales bacterium | reverse complement strand
CAGCACGACCCAGTGGTCATCCTGGCGGGCGTGGCGGTGCCAGGCTTTGACTGCCCGGGCGTACATCAACGACACGTTGACTTGCCCGGGGATTTCCGCCAAGTGGTCGAGGACCGACAGGAACGACCGGCCGCGGTCGTCACAGTACGTGTGCAATGCTCGCTCCTGCGCTGTCGCTCTGCCCTGGCCTGCGCGGCCCTCGTGCAAAGTCGGGCCGGGGGCCCAGTTCCGCAAGACCAGTCCGCGCATCGGGTCCGCGGTAGCAGTTGTCTCCGGTCACGGATGGCTCTAGGATTGGTGCGTCCATGAGGCGTGGAGGTCGGTCGTGAACCTGCCTGACTTCATCGTGCGCGACCCGCAAGTCTGCGGCGGCCAGCCGGTCTTTCGTGGCACGCGCGTCACGCTCCGCACGGTGCTGGCGAGCCTGGCGGCCGGGGACGACATTGCCGACGTGTTGCGCGACTTCCCGACGCTGACGGCCGAGCACGTGCGCGCCGCGGTCGCGTTCGCCGCCGCGGCGGCCCAAGACGACCTGCCGATTCCGGGCGTGCCGGTCTGAACCATGCGGCTCAAGCTCGACGAGAACATGCCAGCGACGCTTGCCGCGATGCTGCGGGCCAAGGGGCACGATGTTGACACCAGCCCAGGCGAAGGCCTGATCGGTCGGCCAGACTTGGACATCTGGGCCGCGGCCCAGGCGGCGGAGCGACTGCTTGTCACCCAGGATCTCGATTTTGGGGACATCCGGCGTTTCACCCCCGGCACGCACCACGGATTGCTGCTTGTGCGCCTGCGTGAGCCGTCCCGGGTTCGACTGGCGGATCGCGTGATACAGGTCTTCGTGCTGCCCGAGGCCGCGACCTGGGCCGGTTGCCTCGTGGTTGTCACGGACCAGAAGATCCGTGTGCGCGCGCCGCGCTGCGGCGGCGCTGTCGACGATCGTTGAAGCGGCGCTCCTGCAGCTCCGAACGCGCGTGAGTACGTGCTCCCACCAAGCAGGCGGGGTGAGCGAGGCCCGGTCGCAAGGCCAGGGAAGACTGGGGAATCAGCACGGACGATCACTCTCCCCTGGCTCCCGCATCCCGAACTGCGGGTCTCAGTCTCGCGGCCCACCCCACGCTCTCGGCCCTCCCCGTCCGCACCACGCGGCGACGAGCGGCATCTCACGCCACCGCTTCCAGCAGGGCCGCGTCGATCTCGACCGTCGCCGACTGCCCGATCAGCGACACGCCGACGTACAGGCGGGTCCGGCCGCACCACTGGAGCACCACGCCCTCGACCCCCCGCAGCGGGCCGCTGGTGATGCGGCAGGGACGCCCCGCCTGCAAACCCTGGTACAGCTCCACGTTCCGTCCGCTCTCGACGACCCGGTAGATATGCTCCAACTCGCGGCGCAGGCGGTCCTGGTCAAGCACGTCGAGCACGGCAGCCACCCGATGGGTCCGCCAGGCGATCTCGCGGTCGCGGTAGTCGCCGCACAGAAACACATAGCCCGGGAAGAGCGGCTTGCGAAAGGCCGCGTGCCGGCTGCGCGAGTACGTGTGCTGAACACGGACCAGCGGCAGATAGTATTGGCACTGGTGCTGGTCCAGCTCCTCCGCCACACGCTTCTCATTCTGGGCCCGCGTGTGCAGGACCCACCACCGGCCGCGGAGTTGCGCGATCCACCCCGCGCCGCCCGGGCTGACGTTCCCGCCCCACAGGCCACCGCGGTCGGCCATCTCGGCCGCATTTCCGACGATCATAAGACTCTCCCAGCGCTCATCGATCTCGCCCGTGCTGGCCGCCGTGCGGCCAGTCGGCACCTACAACTCAATACAGCGCAGCATCTGCGCAAGCTCCGCCGCGTTGTGCGCGTTCATCTTGTGGTTGACGCGCGACCGGTACACTTCGACGGTCTTCTCACGAATCCCCAACCGGGTCGCGATCGCGCGACTGCGGAACCCCGCCGCTACCAGGTGAAACACCTCCCGCTCACGGACCGTCAGTTCGGCGTAACGCCGCCGAACCTCGCCGCGGGCCGCCTCGTGCTGCTGCCGGACGCGCTGGCGGGCCAGCGCCGTGCGGACGACCTCGACGAGTCGCGCGCCGACGTAGGGCTGTTCGATAACATCGAAAGCGCCCTCTTTCATCGCCGCGATCGCCGTCGCCAGGTTGCCCGCCTCGGCGATCACGATGACGGGAATCGAGCTGCGCTGCGCGGCCAGCGCGCGGGGCACGCCGACCACGGGCGAATCGGGGTGTTCGGCGTCGGCGATTACACAGGCCAGGGGATCGGAGCGCACCGCCCGAAGGCACTCGTCCGGGTGCGCGAAGCTGCGGACGTCCAGACCGACCGCACGTAGCAGCGAGCGCAGTTCCTCACGGCGCGCGGCAACCGATGAGAGCACGTACACGGTCGGCCGCGACTCGCGAGCATCCGCCGCTGGGGACGCCGGCGGCGGTCCCGAAGGCCCCTCGACCGCCTCGACGCAGCCGGCCCCGGGGCAGGCCGGCGCCGGATCCCGCCGGTTGTCTACCACCGTGGCCGCGGGCCCGTCCGCGTTCAGGTCGGCACTGGCGACCACGAACCAGGGGCCGCGCGCATCGCCGCAGGTCATCACGACCCCGACTCCGTGTCCGGTGAAAGCATCGTCAGTGGAACGGAGCGCATCGTTCGTCGCGCTCCCATTGGTCCGCCGGTGAGCCGGGTGCAGCCCGCCTTAGCGAGGCCTCCCGCCGGCGACCGCTGCCGCCGGCGACTTGAGTGTCTGGTGGTGGCGGCCCCATCAGCCCGATGAGGTGCCGACTTACAGCGCCTAGCAGAACCCACCACGCAAGTGGTGGGCCGCGGAGCCCCCGCAGTGGCGTGCGGGGTTCTGATAGGTACTCCTAATCTCGCGCGCGGTCCCCAATGGGCATTCAGGATTATGGAACGCCAGCGGGGAGCGCGAGCCTCGCGGCGAGCCGCGGCTCGGCGGCCCTGGCGCGCCGGGATTGCCCTCCCATGTCGCAACACTGTGAATACGCACTTGGCGCGCGATTGGGCTTCAGACGAGGACACACGGTACCGCCTTCGGTGCCGGAAGCGCCTGGACTCCGTCCCCGCGAATTGGGTACGCACGCTGCGCAACCCATCACTGACGGCGGCACCTTCTTGCGCCGAACCTGCAAATCCCCCGGGCGCTGAGCACCCCACTCCTCTACGAAGTGAGCTTCTTCTTGCCCGGTTGGGCATCCCTGCCGTTATGTAAGTCTAAAGAACCGCGACTCGTTAGGTCCGCGATTCTCTCTTCACTCGCACACCCACCTTGCCTTCCACGCGAGTGCCACTGGTTCTTGACAAAGAACGCCGAGAGCGGTCACTGGTACGCGCGCACCGAACAACGTCGTGCGTAAGGTACCGTGCCCACTTACTTCCCCGCGGTGGGAAGCCGACTCCCGGGCGATCGGCCCGACGGCTCCGTGATTATGCGTAGTATAACCCATACGTGCCCGGTATGCAAGAATACCCGCGACGCTCTTGAAAAAAGCTCGCCGTATTAGGGAAATTAGGTATTCCGCCAGCTCTACCCGACACCCGCACCCGCCGCATGACAGCTTCCGTCCTCAGGTGCGCTTGTCGCAGCCACGCCGACAAGAGCATGTCCCCACGCCGTGGGACGCGTCCCTGGCGCGCCGCGGCTGCGAACCGCGCGTAACCGGCGCGAAGTAAGCCGCTTGCGCGCCACGGGGTGCGCCGCGCGGCGCGCGGCCACCCCGTCCTTCGCCCCGCGCCGGGCGGCCGACCAACCCCTGCGGACCGGGCCGCGACGTGGTATAACCCCCACCTGCTGCTTGGCAGGCCGCGAACGAGTGAAAGCGTTCTCGCCGGGGTGCGCAATCGGGCGAGAGGGCGCTGCGCTGCGAGTTTCGCGCGACGGGCCG
>CAYWYJ010000048.1:0-20255 GCA_964462635.1 uncultured Planctomycetales bacterium | reverse complement strand
CCTAGCGAGACGCGACGAGTCGGTGCCGGAGCGGCATGGGGCCGACTGGCTGGGCCGCTTGGCGGCGCATCAGACGTAAGGAGGTGACCGCGTGGAAGGTCAGGTCGAGCCACGGCTGCTGCGGGGCCTGCGGGACCTGTTTCCCGAGCAGATGCACGCCCGGCACTGGATCATCGAGACCGTCCGCGAGGCCTACGAGCGCTACGGCTACGTCCCGCTCGGCACGCCGGCGATGGAGTTCCTCGATGTCCTCCGCGGGTCGGCGGGCGAGGAGAGCGACAAGCAGCTCTTCGAGGTGCGCGGCCCGGACAACGAGCGGCTGGGGCTGCGCTTCGATCAGACCGTGTCCTTGGCCCGCGTCGTCGCCCAGTACCCCGACCTGCCGCGGCCCTTTCGCCGCTACCAGGTTGCCCCCGTATGGCGCTGCGACAACCCCTACGAGAAACGCGGGCGCTTCCGCGAGTTCATCCAGTTCGACATCGACGCCGTCGGCGTGGAATCCGAGGTCGCGGACCTCGAGATGATCACGGCGATGTGCGACACGATGCAGGCGCTGAAGACCGGGCCGTTCCGTGTCCGCGTGTCCAGCCGGCGCGTGCTGAACCTGCTCATGCCTTTTGCGGGCATCCCCGCCGACCGGGCGCACGACGTGTTCCGCGTGCTCGACAAGCTCGACAAGCTCGGCCACGAGAAAGTCCGGCTGGAACTGACGACGGGGTACAAGGACGAATCCGGCAGCCCCGTCCCCGGATTGGGTTTCGCCGCCAACCAGGTCGATCGGATCGACCAGTTTCTGGCCGTGCGCAGCGACCGCCGCGCGGGGGTCCTGGAACAGATGCACGGCCTGCTGGCGAGTGTGCCGGGGGCGGCCGCCGAACTCGAACCCTTCGGCCGGCTGGGGCGGCAGCTTGACGCGCTGGGCTACGGCGACGACGTGGTGCAGTTCGACTTCAGCGTCGCCCGCGGCCTGGAGTACTACACCGGCGTGGTCTTTGAAACGGAACTGCTGGAGCTGCCCGAGTTCGGGTCAGTCTGCTCCGGCGGCCGGTACGACGACCTCGTCATGCGCTTCCTGGGCGAGCGCGTGCCGGCGACGGGCACCTCCGTCGGCGTGGACCGGCTGCTCGTGGCGCTTACGGAACTCGGCCGCGCGCCGGTGCGCAAGGCGACGGCCCAGGTGCTCGTCACCGTCTTCGACGCGGCGATGATGGACGATTACCTCGCCATGACCTATGAGCTCCGCCGGGCCGGCATCCGCACCGAGCTGTACCTCGGCACCGAGAAGCGGATCGGCAAGCAAATCCGCTACGGCGACCACTACGAAATCCCCGTGCTGGTCGTGTGCGGCTCGGACGAGCGGGCCCGCGGCGAAGTGCAGCTCAAGGACATGTCCGTCGGGCGCCAGAAGACGACCCAGATCAAGGACCGCGACGCCTGGCGCGCGCAGCGCCCCGGCCAGTTCAACGTCCCGCGCGACCAGCTCGTCCCGGCGGTGAAGAAGCTCCTGGACGAGATTGACCGCGGCTGAAACCGGTCGCCCAACTCCCCTCCCTTCCAGGGAGGGGTTGGGGGAGGGTCAGCTTCCGCGAACGTGGTTTGCTCCGCTTGCGCAGGAGGTTGGCCGGGACGACGCCCTGAGCCGCCGTGCGGCCGTGGCACGAGCTGCGGCGGGCCGTAGAATCCCGGAATGAGCACGACCAGACCTGCCCCCGTAATCCTCGACGGACAGTCGCTGACGATTGAGGCCGTCGTCCGCATCGCCCGCGATCCGCGCGTGCAGGTGCAATGTGCCGCCGACGCGCTGGCCCGCGTCGAGCGCGGCGCGCGGCAAATCCGCCGGATTGTGGACGATTATCAAGCGGCCCTCGCCGCCGGCCGGCCGCTGCCGCGTGTCTACGGCGTCACGACCGGCTTCGGCGAGTTCAAGAGCCAGCGCATCGAGCCGGCCCACTTCGAGCAGATGCAGCGGAACATCCTGCTCAGCCACGCGGTCGGCGTCGGCGACAACGACGACGCCAACGACCCCATCAACTACTTCCCCGTCGAGGTCGTACGAGCGGCCCTGGCGCTGCGGCTCAACGCTTTCCTGCAAGGTCATTCCGGCGTGCGGCCGGAACTCGTCGAATGCCTGGTGCGGATGCTGAACCGCGGCATCGTCCCCCTGGTGCCGACGCGCGGCTCGCTCGGCGCGAGCGGCGACCTGTGCCCGCTGGCACACCTGTTCGTCGTGCTGCTTGGCGAGGGCCGCTACTTCGTCGTCCACGGCCCCGAGGACCTGGAATACAAGACCTACGCCGGCGTCGAGTTGAAGTCCGCCGCCGAGCACCTGGCGACGGACCTCGGCCATGACCGCCTGCCACAGCCAAGTTTCAAAGAGGGTCTGGCGCTGACCAACGGCGCGACGTTCTCCGCGGCCATGCTGGCCCTCGCCGTCCACGACGCGGAGCGGCTGGCGAACACCGCGGATGTTGCCGCCGCGATGACGCTGGAGTCCGTTTGCGGCCGGTCGCGGGCCCTGGATCCGAAGGTCCACGCCGCCCGTGGCCTCGCCGGTCAGGTGGACAGCGCCGCGAACCTGCGCGCGCTCGTCACCGGCAGCCGGCTCATCGACAGCGCCGATGACGTGCAGGACGCCTACTCCGTCCGCTGCACGCCGCAGGTCCACGGGGCCACGCGCGACGCGATCGGCTTTGCGCGCATGATCGTCGAGCGCGAGTGCAACGCGGCGACGGACAATCCGCTGTTCTTCCCGGAGGGCGGCGAGCCGTGGGACAAACAGACGTTCTTTGCCAACCGGCCGGAGAGCTTCGCCGACCTGCACGCCTACTCGGCCGGCAATTTCCACGGTCAGCCGCTGGCGCTGGCCGCCGATTTCCTGACCATCGCGGTGGCGGAGCTGGCCGACATCGCCGAGCGGCGGACGCAGATGCTGCTTGACGCCCGGCACAACCGCAATCTGCCGTCGAACCTCATCGCCCGCGCCGGTCTGAACAGCGGTTACATGATCGCCCAGTACACCGCGGCCAGCGTCGTGTCGGAGAACAAGGTGCTGGCGCACCCGGCGTCCGTTGATTCGATCCCGTCATCGTCGAACACCGAGGACCACGTATCGATGTCGGCCCTGGCCGGCCGCAAGCTCCGCACCGTCATCGGCAACACGCAGGCCGTGCTGGCCATTGAGCTGCTCGTGGCCGCGCAGGCGATCGACTGGCGCGTCGGCATGCGCCGCGATCCGAACCCGCACACCGCCGACACCTGGGCCGTCGCGGCCGCCGACGGCACCGCCCGCGTCCCCGGCGGCGTGGTGAGCGTCAGCGCCGCGGAAGCCGACGCCTTCGCCGCCGCCACGCGCCCCGAACGACGGGGTGCCATCGCCGCGCACCTCGGCATCGGTACTCGCGCTGCCTACCTCGTTATCCGCGGCGTGGCCGAGCCGTTGCTGGCCGATCGCGTCCTGGAGCCGGACATCCGCGCCGTGCGGCGGATCATCGACGACGGGACGCTTTTGAATCGAGTCGACGCGGCCATGCCGACGCCTTTGGGGTCTGTCCCCGCCTTGTCACGCGTGCCACAGTAGTCCGCCGGCACGCGGAATCGTTGCCACTCCCCGCACTCCGCGACGTGGTCAACGGCGCGCCGCTTCCGGCGAGTGGCGCAGGCGTGTCCTCGGGCTCACGCGGCGCGCGTGGCCGCCAGCGCTTCCTTCAGGTCGATGGCCCCCTCGTAAATGGCGCGGCCGATGACGACGCCGGCCAACCGGGCCGCCGCCAGATGCCGCACGTCCTCGAGGTCGGATATGCCGCCCGAGGCGATGACCGGGGCCGTCGCCGCGGCGGCGACGTGTTCGATGGCGGTGAGGTTCGGCCCCAACAGCAGACCGTCGCGGCCGATGTCGGTGTAGACGATACTCGCCAACGGCCAGCCCGCGGCGGCCTTCACCACGTCGATCGGGGAGTGCTGGGTCTGATGGGTCCAACCTCGCACGGCGAGCCGGCTGACGCGCGCGTCCAGCCCCAGGGCGACGTGCTGCCGGTAACGCGGGTTGTGGACGGCACGCTCAAACCACGGCCAGTCCTCCAGGGCCCGCGTGCCGACAATCACCCGCTCCGCGCCGGCGTCCAGGGCCGCGTCAATCGCCGCCTCATCCCGCACCCCGCCGCCGAACTCAATGTGCGCGCCCGTCTGCGCAGCGAGCTGCCGGAGCACGGCGAGGTTTCCGAGCCGCCCGTTGCGCGCCCCGTCGAGGTCGATGACGTGCAGCCACGTGGCCCCCGCCGCGCGAAAGCGTAGCGCCACCTCCAGTGGGTCGCCCTCATACTGAATGATGCGGTCGTAACGCCCCTGCATCAACCGCACACAGCGGCCCCCGAGCAGGTCGATGGCCGGCAGGATTTCCACGAAGCCGCCTTCGCGGTGGAGGCCGCGCCGGGGGTCGCGCGCGGCGCAGCGCGACCCTGGGCCACAGTGGGCGGCACACGCAGCGGGCCGCCCGCTACTTCATCTGCAGCGCGCCCGTGTCGGTCGGGGCGGCGGTGCCCGGCGCCGGGACCGCCTCGCTCGGAGCGCCACGAGACGGAACGGCGATGATCTCGACACGCCGGTTCTGCTGCTTGCCGGCCTTGGAGCTGTTGGAGGCCCGCGGATACCACTCCCCCTGGCCGCCGGCCATCATGCGGTCCGGCGACATGCCGAGCTTCATCAACTCGCGATAGACGGTCATGCCGCGGTTGCAGCTCAAGTCGAGATTGTCCGCCCACAGGTTCTTGGTCACGCGGATCGGATCGTTGTCGGTGTGGCCGAGGACCCAGATCATCCGATCCGGGAAATTGGCCTGAATCTCACTGACGACCTGCTGGAGCTTCTCCCGCGCCGCCTGCCGCAAGGTGGCCTTGCCCGAGTCAAAGAGGAAATCGGTGCTGAGCGTCGTCCAGGCGTACGGGCCGGAGGTTTCCCAGCCCGGCGGGCCTTCGGGCGCCGGCTTCTCCGCCAGTTGCCGACGCAGATCGAGCAACTGCTGCTCCAGGGCGGCCGCCCGGGCGCGGGCCGCGTCGCGGTCACTGATCGCGCGGGCCAGCCGCGACCGCAGGTCGTCGTTCTCGGCCATGAGCTGGTTGATCCGCTCCTGCTGCGCTTCGATCTGTAGCTTGTCCGGACTCGGACCGCACCCCGTCAGCAACAGCGCGCCCACCAGGGCGCCCGCTCCGATCAACAAGACCCGCGCCGTGCTCATCGTGCTCTCCTTTTCGGCCGTCGTGGCCGCCGTGCCATTCGCCGCCGGCGCCCCCCCACGCGCGGCTCGGGCTCCGCCCGATCAGGCGGCAGGATAGAACGCCCCCGGCCGCGATGCAAGCGACCTGGGCGGGGACAATTCGCGCTGCCCGCCGCGCGGTTGACGGGAACCGGCGCGCCGACTAGGCTGCCACCGGCGGCGCGCGCGGCCGGTCCGCCGCGGGTCGGCGGCGGTTTGCGCGGGCCCCCTGTGGTTCAGGGAATCCCACGATGACGCCTACCCGCGTTGGTTTGTGCGTGCTGGCGGCACTGGCCGCGTCGCAAAGCTGGGGGCAGGGGGACTTCGTGCCGAGCGCGGAGCTCGAGACCGCCGGCCTGGCCAAATACTGGCAATTGCAGCTCCCCCTGGAGCCCGGGCAGCAAGTCCGCGACGCCCACCTGGTGGACGACCACCTATACCTCGGCACGCAGGATGGGTACGCCTACGCGGTCCACGCGCCCACCGGCGTGATCCGCTGGCTGCGGCCCGTGACCCGCTCGGGGTACCCGCTGCGCCGACCCTGCCACCACGGGGAACAGACCGTCTTTGTAACTCCCTCAGACGTACAGATTTACGAGAAGGCGACCGGCGAGCCCGTCAGCCGGCACGAGCTCGACTTCCCGCCGGGCACCGGTGCGGTTAGTGATGGCGAGCGGCTGTTCATCGGGGGCCTGGATCGCCGGCTGTACGCCCTGAGCGCGGAAACGCTGTTTCGTGACTGGCGCGTGGTCACCAGCGGCCCCATTGCCTCCCTGCCGGCGATCCACGACGCCCGCGTGTACGTCGCCAACGACAGCGGGCACGTGTACGCCTGCACACGCGAGAACAAGACCCTGGCCTGGCAGGCCGCCACGCGCGACCGCATCACCGCCGACCTGGTGGTCACCGAGGCGGGGGTGTTCGCGGCGTGCCGCGACTTCTCCCTCTACTTGTTTGATCTGAACTTCGGCAACGTCCGTTGGCGGGCGCGGCTCTCCGGACCGCTCTACGACGCCCCGGTCGTCACGCCCGAGCTGGTGTATCAGTACAGCCCCGCCGAGGGGTTGGCGGCGATTGAGCCCACGGTCGTCGGTGTCGTCGACAAGCGGGTCCGCTGGGTTCTGCCGCGCGGGCGGGTCGCGCTGACGGTGCACGGCGGCCTCGTGTACGTGTTGACGGCCGACGAGACGCTGGTCGCGGTCGAGCCCGCGTCCGGCCGCGTCAAGCACACGGTTGCGACCCCCGGTTTCAGCACCGGGTTGCCGTCGCCCGGCGACAGCACGGTGTTCCTGGTGGCCCCCGACGGCCGGCTGTTCTGCGCGCGGCCGCGCGGTACGCCGCCGCTGCGGAAAGAGGACCTCCTTCGGGCGCTGAACCCGCCGCCGAAGGCGGAAGAGGGGGCCGCGGCGGGCAGCGCGGCGACCACGACGGCCCCGGCCCCGGCGGCGGAAGACCCGTTGCAGACCAAGCGGCCCGGGATGCCGCCGGGCGGAAAGTCGAATGTCACCAAGGGTTTCCAAGAGCGCGGCGCGGGGCGCTGAGTGCGGCCCCCGGCGGGCCACGCGGGTGTTGGGCACGAAGAACCTCCGGGCCGCCCGCGAAGGCGGCCCGGCTTGCTTGAAGCCCCTGGCGGGGCTCTCGGGCACCGGCTCTCAGCGCGTGTTTCACCGGCTAGAGCGCCGGTGCCCCACGGCCGCGCGCCGCGCCAACATAGCGCGGCCTGAGTCCGTGGCCAGATGTAGCGGCTCGCCACAGCGAGTCGCCTTTGGCGACCGGGGTCCGTACCGGCCGTAGGCCGCCGGAGAATCTCGTCGCACCGCGCAGAATTCGGTCGTTTGCAGTACGGAGATTCCTCACACAATGCCTGAGCCACGCCGGATCAAGCGGGCCCTCATCAGCGTCTACGACAAGACCGGCATCGTCGACTTCGCCCGCGCCCTGCACGACGAGTTCGGCATCGAGCTGATCTCCACCGGCGGCACGGCGAAGGTGCTGAAGGACGCCGGCCTGCCGGTGACGCTGGTCGAGGACATCACGGGGTTCCCGGAGATGCTCGACGGGCGGGTCAAGACGCTGCACCCGCGGATTCACGCGGCGATTCTGGCCGACCGCGACAATCCCGAGCACATGCGGCAGCTCGCGGAGCAGGGGATCGAGCCGATCGACATGGTGGTGGTGAACCTGTACCCGTTCGAGCAAACGATCGCCAAGCCGGGCTGCACGTTCGCGGAAGCGATCGAGATGATCGACATCGGCGGCCCCTGCCTGCTCCGCGCCGCGGCGAAGAACCACAAGCACGTGTGGGTGCTGTGCGATCGGGAGGATTGGGTAATAGCGCTGGACCAGTTGCGTCGCAACGATCTCGACGTCAACGCGCTGGAGTGGATCCGCCTGGGGGATGCAAGTGCCACTTTTGGCAAGACGACCGACTATGACCGCATGGTCGCTGATTACCTGGCGAAGATTGCGGGTTTGCCGGTGTTCGACCGAGTGTTGGAAATGTGCTCGCGCGGGGCGCTCCGGTACGGCGAGAACCCACATCAAGCGGGCGAGCTGATGCGCGTTCGGGGAATCCTCGAAAGGCTGTGCCCAGTTGGGAACATTCAGACCGAGGTGTCGTTCAACAATTATGCCGACGCCAGCGCGGCGTTGGAGCTGTGTGCCGAACTGACACGGGCGGGCACGGAGGGTGCAGACGGTCGTACTGCAAGGCTCCGCCTTGCAGGCCCCTCCGACGCGGACCGTACTGCAAGGCTCCGCCTTGCAGCGCCTTCGCCGTCGCACCGTCACGCACCCGTCCGCGACGACCGCGCGACGCGCCGCAAACTCCCCCACTGGCAGACCCCGGGCGCGACCTACTGGATCACCTTCCGCAGCGTCATCGGCGTCCTGAACGAAGGCGAACGACGGATCGCCTTTGACGCCATGCGCTTCTGGGACGGCAAGAAGATCGACATCCACGCGCTGGTCGTCATGCCCGACCACGTGCACGTCCTGTTGTCCCCGCGAACTCTGCCCGAGAACCCCGGCGTGCACTTCAACCTCAGCGAAATCCTGACCAGCGTGAAGAGCTACAGTGGTCGACTGATTTCGCAAGGGCGCGGCGGCCTGGGACAGACATGGGACAGGGAATCATACGATCACCAGATCCGCGATGAGAGCGAGTTCCGGCAGAAGTGGGAGTACATCGCCCAGAACCCGGTCAAGGAAGGGCTGGCCGCCACACCGGATCGGTACCCGTGGTGGTACGGGGTGGACTTCTTCGTCCTGGGGATCGGTCGGCCGGTTTCCGACGACGTGCCCGTACCGCCCGTTCTCGGGGGCCCGGCGCGGGGAGAGGTCCGTCGAGAGAGCTGCAAGGCAGAGCCTTGCAGTACGACTCGCGGGGAAGAGCCTTGCAGTACGACTCGCGGGGAAGAGCCTTGCAGTACGACTCGCGGGGCAGAGCCTTGCAGTACGACTCGCGGGGCCGAGCCTTGCGATACGGGCGGCTGGCCGGCGGTCTGTTTCATCAAACACACCAACGCCTGCGGGGTGGCGGGGGCGCGGCCGATGGATGACACGCCCCAGGCGCTGCACGAAGCCCGGGTCGCGGCCTATCGCCAGGCCTACCTCGGCGACCCCAACGCCGCGATGGGTGGTATCCTCGCCGTCAACTTCCCCGTCGACGCCGCCTTTGCCGCCGTCGTGATGGAGACCTACGCCCGCTTCGGCAAACCGCTCAAGGACTCCGGCCACCCCGCGGCCCCCGGCGGCTTCTTCGTCGAAGTCTGGCTCGCGCCGGACTTCACGCCCGACGCCGTCGCCGTGATTCGCGGAACGTATGACCCCGCCACGGCCCGGCCGGAGCCGGGCGAGCCGCGCCTGGCGCCGACGCCGGACGCGCCGCTCCCGAAGAAGGACTGGGGCCAGCGCGTGCGGCTGCTCGCGGTCGGCGACCTGAGCGTCGAACCCGATCCCTCCGAGATGGATCTCAAGCGCATCGCCGGCGGCGTGCTCATGCAAACGCGCGACCTCATCGGTCTCAACGAGGACCAGTGGCAGGTGGTCACCGAACGCGCCCCGACGGAACGAGAGCTGCACGACCTCCGCCTGGCGTGGCTGATTTGTAAGCACACCAAGAGCAACGCGATCACGATCTGCCGCGACGGCATGTTGCTCGGCAACGGGGCGGGCCAGATGAGCCGCGTGATGAGCTGCCGCATTGCCACCTGGCTGGCCAGGGAGAACGGCCACGAAGCCCTGCTCCCAGGCGCGGTCGCCGCCTCGGACGCCTTCTTCCCCTTCCGCGACGGCCCGGACCTCCTGATCGACGTCGGTATCACCGCCCTCATTCAGCCCGGCGGCAGCAAACGCGACGCCGACACGATCGCGGCGTGTAACGAGCGCGGCGTCGCCATGATCTTCACCGGCACCCGCCACTTCCGGCATTGAAGGAAGCAGGGGTCGGGCCAAGAGACGGGCCGGTTACGGAGAACGGGGTTGGGAGTCGCTCTTTTCCCGCGTCTCCGTCTCCGCACCGCGAAAGGAACGTCGTCCGGAAAACGCCTCCGCCCCCCTCTGATCTCTCTCTTCTCTTGGCGTCCTTGGCGCTCTTGGTGCCTTGGCGGTTGCCTTCCCGCGGTCAGGTGCCCGGCGTGGGCCCGCGGGTCAGATCGTCGGGCCGCAGATCGCCGTCGATGGTGTATTGCTCACGCAGCCACTTGCCGAGGTCGACGAGCTTGCAGCGCGGGCTACAGAAAGGATACACAGAAGGCGTCGGCCCCCAGTATTCCGTTTCCCGGTCACAGATGCAGCAACGATACGAGCGGGCCGCGCCGTCCGGGCCGAAGAGGTTGCGGATCATGCTGGCAGTATAGCCGGCGGCCGCGCGTCGATCCAGACCGAGAAGGGGTCGGGAGTCTCTTCCCCTCGGGTTCGTCCGCGAGCGGTCCGGGACGCCCGTTCCAGGAAGGGCCCCCGGCCCCTTTCTCGGACTACATGTACTTCTTGACGTACTCCACGAGCTTGCGCTTGGCTTCCCGCTCGATCTGCCGGACCCGCTCGCGGGTCAGGCCGACTTCCTCGCCGATTTCCTTCAGCGTCATGCGCTTGCCCTTCCGGTCCGTCAGCCCGTACCGCAGCTTCAGGATCATGGCTTCCCGCTCGGTGATCCGCGCCAGCACCTGGGCGACAAACTCCGAGTCGGACTGCGTGAAGACCGCGTCGAACGGCCGCGGCGTGCGGGTGTCCTCCAGCGCCTCATTCAGCGTGTTCTCGCCGCTGGCCGTCGCCGTCCCGTGCATGCGCGACGTGCACGCCTTGATGGCCATCGAAATCGCCCCGGCCTTCCGCGGCGTGATCGCCATGTGTTCGGCCAGCTCGTTCATCGTCGGCGGACGACCAAGCTGCTCCTCCAGCGCCCGCATCGCCAGCCGCATGTTCCCGATCTGCTCCATCAGATAGCTGGGGATGTGGATCATCTGCTGGGAGTTTTGCACCGCCCGACGGATGGCCTGGTCGATCCAGTAGCCGGCGTACGTGCTGAAGCGCGAGCCGACGTCCGGGTCGTAGCGGTCCACCGCGTTCATCAGCCCCACGTTGCCCTCGTTCACGAGGTCTTCCATGGGCAGCCCGCGGTTGCGGAAGTTCTTCGCCACGCTGATGACCAGCCGCAGGTTCGCCTGGATCATCCGGTCCCGGGCCTCGGCCCCGTCCCGCTGGACGCGCTCGTATTCCACCAGGCCGATCTCGCCCGTGGCCAGCTTGGTCTCCGCTTCCGCGCGCGCCCGAATGCGCAGCGCGAGGTCGCGCTCTTCCTCCGGCGTCAACAGCGCGTACTTCTTGATCTGCTTGAGATAGTCACCCAGAGCGGTGTCGAGCTTTGTCGGCATGGATTTATCAGGCGTTATTCACCGGCCAGCGCCGGTGACCACAGCTCACCGCACCCGCCGGGGCCGCCGGCAGGGGTCGTATCGGCTGGCGGCGCCCACGCGCTCACCGCCACCTATCATACCGCCGAGACCGTCGGCGGACTATCCGTTATCGGCCGGACGCCGCGGGCCCGCGCCGGCCTCGATCAACCCGATCTCCGTCAGCAACTCGGCCAGGCGTTCGAGCGGCAGACCCACCACGTTTGAGAAGCTGCCCTCCAGGCCCGTGACCAGCCGGTCCCCTACGTCCTGGATTCCGTACGCCCCCGCCTTGCCGGCCCAATCTCCGCTCCTGAGATACGCTTCTCGAATCGCAGGATCGTCACGCATCCACACGCGCGTGCGCTCGACGGTCGCGTGGCGCCGTGTCGTGCCGTTGCCGCGGCGCACCAGGCAGACGCCGGTCAACACGTCGCTGGGGCAGCGTGCCTGGCGCTCGAGCATGTCCCGCGCGTCGGCGATATCCCGCGGCTTGCCCAGGATTTCGCCGTCGCAGACGACGATCGTGTCTGCTCCCAACACCCACCGCCCCGGGTGGAGGTCGGCCACGGCGCGGGCCTTGAAATAAGCCAGGGCCTGCGCCCAGGAAGTCGGAACCACTCTCGCCGTCCGTAGTACCGGTTCCGGGTACGGGCACGGAACCACGTCCACCGCGGGCAGCAGGCCCGCCAGCAGCTCGCGCCGCCGCGGACTCGCCGATGCCAGGATCAACCCTTGCGCAGCCGCCACGCACGCTCCTTCCCCTCCCGTTTGACCCGGACCCGGCGGCGTATTAGACCGAACCGCATGATCGGCGTCAAAAGACCTCCGTATCCGCCGCGGGCCGCCAGCCCCCGGCATTGCTTTGGGGCGCATCTGTCGATCGCCGGCGGCCTGCGCCGCGCGGCCGCCGAAGCCCTGCGCTGCGGGTTCGACACCGTGCAGGTCTTCGTGAAGAACCAGCGTCAGTGGCGGGCGGCACCGCTCGACCCCCGCGACGTGGCCCAGTGGCGTGCGCTGTGCGACACACCCGGATTTGGCCCGCCGGTCGCGCATGCCTCGTACCTCATTAACCTGGCATCGCCCCAGCGGCGTCTTGCCGAGCGCAGCCGGGTCGCCTTGGCCGAGGAACTACGCCGCTGCGACACGCTGGGAATCCCTTACCTCGTCGTCCACCCGGGTTCCGCGACGGATGGAGACAGCGCCGGCGGCTTGGCCCGCGTCGCCCGCGCGCTGAATCGCATTCTTGCCGAACGCCGCGACGGGCCCGCGATCCCCGTGCTCGAAACGACGGCGGGCAGCGGCCACACGCTCGGGCGCACATTCGCGGAGCTTGCCGAGATCATCCATCAACTGCACGACCCGTCGCGCGCCGGCGTCTGTGTGGACACGTGCCACATCTTCGCCGCCGGCTACGACCTGCGCCGCCCCGAGCAATATGATCGAGTCGTGACCGAGATCGAGCAAACGGTCGGCGTCGAGCGCGTGTGTTGCTGGCACCTCAATGACAGTGTGGGGTCGCGCGGCTCGCACCGCGACCGCCATGCCCACATCGGCCACGGCCGCCTCGGGCTGCGGGGCTTCCGGCACCTGCTCGCGGACGACCGGTTCCGCGGCGTCCCGATGATCCTGGAGACGCCCAAGGGCACCGACGAGCGCGGCCGCGACTGGGATCTGGTGAACCTGGCGGGGCTGCGGCGGCTGGCGGCCCGAGCACGAAAGACCGTCCCGCCCCATCGCCGCGCCGGCACGGAACGTCGATAATGAAGACGGGGCCTGCCGAAGCCGTCACGACGGCCGACCCCAAGCGAGGATCACATGACCAACGCCGAGTTCAGCTACCAGACCGCCGCCGAAGAGACGTGGCGCATCTTCCGCATCATGGCGGAATTCGTGGAAGGCATCGACGTGATGTCGCGGGTGGGACCGGCGATTTCCGTGTTCGGCTCGTCGCGGACGCCGCCGGGGACGCCGTATTACGACATGGCCGTCGAGTGTGGTCGGCTGCTGGCCCAGCGGCAGTACGCGGTGATCACCGGCGGCGGGCCGGGCATCATGGCGGCGGTGAACCAGGGGGCGGCGGAGGTCGGCGGCAAGAGCGTCGGGCTCAACATCGCCCTGCCGCACGAACAGGAGCCCAACCCCTACCAGAACATCGCGATGGACTTCCACTACTTCTTCGTGCGCAAGGTCATGTTCCTCAAGTACGCGGTCGGGATGATTTGCTTCCCCGGTGGCTTCGGCACGCTGGACGAGTTCTTCGAGGCCATGACCCTGCTGCAAACCAAGAAGGCGCCGCCGATGGCCGTCGCGCTTGTCGGCAGCGAGTACTGGGGCCCGCTCGCGGACTGGGTCCGCAACACCCTCCTCGAACGACACGCCACCATTTCCCCCCCCGACCTCGACCTGTTCCAGATCACCGACGACACCCGTATCGCCGTCGCCACGGTCTGCGACTTCTACGAACATCGTGGGGTGCCCGGCGGCGTCCCGCCACGCGTCGAGGAGCTCCGCCGCCATCCTCAGGAGCGGCTCTCGGCGGAAGGCACGGTGTACGGCGTCCCGCCGTGGGCGGCGAGCCGGCGTCGGACGCCGCCGGAATGAGGCGGCACCGTCACGGCAGCCCCATCGTTTCCAGCGTGACGCGACATGGCCGGCAACGCGAACGTTGAATTGCGCGACACGCCGCAGGGCGTCCGACTGACCGTCAAGGTCGTCCCGGGGGCTTCGCGCGATCGGCTGGTCGGCGCATTGGGCAAGGCCCTCAAGCTCGCGGTCGCGGCCCCGCCCGAGGGCGGCAAAGCCAACACGGCGGTCTGCCAGTTGCTCGCGCGATCGCTCGGGGTGAAGGCGGCGGACGTGACGATCGTGACCGGCCACGCCCAGCCGCTGAAGCACGTCCTCGTGCAGGGGCTCACCGCAGCCGACGTGCGACAGCGCTTAGCGCTCGACTGAACGAAGCGCGGGCCCTTCGCGGCGAGCGGCGGCTCGGCGGGAGCCTCGCCCTCCCGTGTTGCGCGCTGCCGAACACCCGTCTTGGCGGATCAGCGTGTCAGGCGGAGTGTCCAGCGGGCCCCGCTGCGCTGCTCGCGCGCCACCACCACGTCGCCATCCACCTCGAGCCGGAACAAGTCGCCGGCCCCGGGGAACGCGCTGTCCGGCCGGTCGAGCATCACCATCCGGTCCCGCTCGCGGCGATACTGCTCCAGCGCCGCGGGATCGGGCCCCGCCACGCGCCAGTCCAACGGCCCGTCGGCCACTTGCAGCGCCACGAGCCGGATGTCCTCAATCCCCCGTCCGGTGTAGGACGCCCCGTCGCCGGGTGGCACCGGCCGCACTACGCCCACCAGAAAGAGGTACCACACACCTCCGGCCACACGGCGGCCGCCGAGCAAGACCCCCTGCACGTCGCGCGTGTCCCCCAGCCCGACAAAGATGTCCGTCACCCCCACCGTAATCCGCGCGGGCCGGTCGGTGGCCCCGGCACTCTGGTACGGTAGCCTCAGCAGCACGTTCGGGTCGCCGTGTCCTTCGTTGCCAACCAGTTCGCCGACGCGGGCCTGCCACGCCGGCAGCGGCGCGGACGCCGCGCAACCGCTCAGCAGCGGCACGGCGAGGGTGAGCACACTGCCTGCCGTCCAACGCCGGACGTGTCCACCGCTACGGGCCGCACTCATGGCGCTTCCTCCGCGTGCTCAGTCGGGGTGACGGGTGAGGAGCGCTGGCGGACGACGTGTGCCCCGCGCGCCAGCCGCTCGACCACGGCCGCCTGACCGGCCGCGCGGGCCTCGGCCGGCGGCGTGCGACCGAGTGCATCGCGGGCCGTCGGGGCGGCGCCCTGCTCAAGCAAAACGTCCACCAAGTCCGCGCTGCCCGTCCGCGCGGCCAAGTGCAGCGGCGTTCTGCCGTTCACGTCCGGCGTGTTGACGTCGGCGCCGCGACGGATGAGCAGGTGGGCAACGCGGTCGTGGCCGGCGGCTACTGCCCGGTGCAGTGGGGTGGTCCCAAACTCATCCCTGGGACTGGGCGGCGCCCCCGCGTCCAGCAGCAACCGCACCAGCTCCAGCCGTCCCGCCTGGGTGGCCACGTGCAGCGCCGTCTCGCCATACAGCCCGGAAGCGTCAACGGAGGCGCCGTGGTCCAGAAGCAGGCGCGCAAGCTCCAGGGCCCCGTTCCGAGCGGCGTCGTGCAGCGGCGTCTGACCGTCGCAATCCCCCATGTTGGGATCGGCGCCGGCCTCCAGGAAGAGCCGTGCCACGTCGAGCTGCCCGGCCCGCACCGCCCGGTGCAGGGGCGTGCGGCCCAGCGCGTCGCGCGCTTGCACGTCGGCCCCGGCGCGGAGCAGGACGGCCGCGCAGGCCGCGTCTCCCGCGGCCAGGTGCAACGCCGTGGAGCCACGCAACGTGCGTGCGTTCACGTTGCCCCCCGCGCGCAGGAGCCGCTCCAGCAGTCCGGCTTGCCCGTGGCGGACCGCCGCCGCCAGGGCGGTATCCCCCGGGATGCCCAGCGGGGCATTCTCCGGCGGCAGCACGGCATTGGGGTTGACCCCGGCGGCCAGCAGCGTATCGACCCGCCGGGCGTCGCCCGTGCCCAGCGCCGCGTGAAGCTGGGCGCGGGGGTCCGCGGGGGGTTCCGCGGCACAGTCGCACACCGTGGCCAGGCCGACCAGCCCATCGCCCCCGATGTGGCCGTAGTCCTCCCCGTAGTAGGTGCGCAGTTCTTCGGCCCGCCGTCGGAACCAGCCCGGCGGGCGGGGTTCACCGTTCACGTCGGCATACCAGGCCCGCAGCGCGGCGCACCAGTTCGTGACGACCCCGCGCAGGACCGCGGCCGTCAGCCCGTCGTAGAGATTGGGGTTCAGGGCTTCGTCCATGTGGTCGTCGATGAAGACCGTGAAGAAGTCGGACTGCGGATGCACGTGCGGGGCGAGCCGCCACAGACCATCTTCCAGCCGCAACAGGGCCGGCCGCGGCACCCCGCGCACCCGCACTTCCTCCGTCAGGTTCAGGTAGAACAGCATCCCGATGTAGTTGGCGGCCAGGTCCCCGTTCGAGACGACGCCCGAGGTGAGCGTCCCCAGCAACATGCGCTCGGAGAAGAACAGGTGCCCGCCGGTGGCGATCGCCGCGGCCTCGCGCCGGCACTCCGCGTCGTCGCGCCCAGCCCGCCGCGCCGCGCGGTAGGCGAGATAGTAGTTGTACCCGTGATGGATGAAGTGTCCGATCTTGTCCGTGCCGACCCGCACGCCGCCGATGTTGATGACGGACGCACGCCACAGAAGGTAGAACTTCCGTGGGTCGATCGGCACCAGCAGCGCGCGGTCATACACGCACGGGCTCGGCCAGTAAGCAACCGTCAGCCCCGGATAGCGCCGCTGAAAGGCTGGGTCGCGCAGTGAAAGGTCCAGGTCGGTGATGAAGAAACCCGCCACGCCGAACTGCTTGCACACCGCCTGCGCGATAGCGTCCGGCGTCCGGAGCTGGCCGAGTTCGCCGGCCGCACCACACCGTTGCGCCTCGCTGATCCGGACGTTCGTCTGCGCCGCCGCGGCCGCCAACTTCTCACACATCCAGCCGGTCAAGTACGGGCCGAGATCGGCGCAGGGCCGCGGCGGCGGGGGGGTGAAGTGATCGGTCTCGTGGGCGCGGCCCCTCGGCACCGACGTCAGCAATGCCGCGGCCCCCAGCGCGGCCAGGACGGCGACCAGATCACCGCGCGCGAACACGCGGCGTGAGGCGGCGAGGCTCCCGCCAAGCCGCGGCTCGCCCAAGGGCGTGCCCTCCCCGGGCACGCCGCCAAAGCGCGCACAACCACCCGGAGTGACTGGGCGCTCCGCTTGCACTCCCCGACCCGAAGGTCGTCGTGACCAGCGGTCCACGACCGTCATCGCGGTGCCTCGCACCGGCGGCGACTCGCCACGACGAGTCACCGGTCGCAACCTTGGGAGCACCGGCCGGCCGACCGGCCCTCCAAGCCCATGTTAAGAACTCATTGGGCCCGCGCAAAGTGGCCGCATGACCGGTGGCGCGGATTGGCGGAAGGCGGCCGATTGACGAGCACGTTCCACCGAACGGTCGGCGGTTCGATCTGAACTCCGCACGCCAGTGTGGAGCCGAGCGGCCCGCCACTCGCGCGGTGGGCTCTGTCAGTGGCTGCGTGCCCGCAACAGGTCCCGGATGTCCGTCAGAAGCTGTTCCTGCGTCGGCCCGGTCGGCGGGGCCGGCTCGGGCGGAGCTTCCAGACGGCGACGGGCCACATTGATCCCCTTGACCAACAGGAACACCGCGACCGCGACAATCAGGAAGTTGATCACGACCGTGATGAACGCGCCGTACTGCAAGACCGCCTCCGGGCGAACCACCTGCCCGTTCTCGACCACCGCCTGCCGCAGCACCAGCTTGTAGTCCGAGAAGTCCAACCCACCGACGAGCACCCCCAGCGGCGGCATCATGACGTGATCGACCAGCGACTTGACCAGCCCGCCGAAGGCCCCGCCGATGATGATGCCCACGGTCATGTCCACGACGCTGCCGCGCAGTGCGAACTCGCGGAACTCCTTGAGCATGCCCATTGCGACCTCCAGTCTTCCTGGCCGCCCCCGGCCAACGTTTTTGCGATGATCCCGCCTGACTCCGCCGCCAGGCGGCCCGCGAGCACTGTACCGCGCCGCCGCGGTCAAACCACGCGCCGGGGGTGCCTGAGTCGCCTCACGCGGCTCGAGGCCGCCGCACGCGGGTCGAGGTAAACGGGTATTCACGGTTGTGCGAGGTGGGAGGGCGAGGCTGTCTCCTGCGGCGACCCTACCGGCCTGCCGAGCCGCGGCTCGCCGGGAGGGCCGCCTTCCCGGTTGGCGTTCCACGATCCTGAATGCCCATTTAGCTTCGTGGGCCCGCCCGTTGACCCCGCCCCGCCGCGCGGGAATACTGTGCGCGACGCCGAAGGACGGCGCTTCGCCCGGTGGGCCCGGGCCACCGACTGCCCCGGAGTGTGAACCATGTTCGACGCTGCCCCTCGCTGCCGCGCGGCGGCCGCTCTTGTCACGGCGATCGGCGTGTGCTGCGCCGCCGCCCACGCTCAGGAAACCCAGCCGGCCACGTCGGCGGCGGAGCGCAAGCCCGTCACGGCCCGTGTGCTCGAAGTGCGTGGCGACGTGAAGCACGCCCCGCTCGATTCGACCACTTGGCAGCCGTGCCAGGTCGACGAGGAATACCCGGAGCAGACGGTGATCCTCACCGGCGTCCGCTCGTCGATTAAACTGCGCATCGGCAGCGACGACACGCACACCGTCGTTGTCATCGAGCCCGCCAGCAAGACCATCCTGTCCGAGGCGTATCAGACCGCCGACACGAAGCGGGTCCGCATCGGCGTCGGCTACGGGCGGGTCCGCGCCGGCGTGGCCGAGGGCGGCCTCAAGAGCGACTTCACGGTCGATTGCCCCGTGGCCACGCTCTCCAAGCGCGGCACCTGGGACTTCGGCCTGTTCTACGAGCGTGGCACCGGGCGCTTCGAGATCTTCCTGCTCGACCAGGGGCTGATCGAGGCGTTCCACAAGATCACGCGCGACCGGCGGGAACTGCTGCCGGGCCAGGTCGTGACGCAGGTCATGCGGCGCTGGGCGGACGAGGCCCAACTGCGGCACAACATCCCGGTCGTGGACGTGCTCGGTCAGTCGGACATCGAGGTCGCGTTCAACACGTTGCAGGAAAGCGGCCTGCGCGTGCTCGACCCGCAGCGCGGCCACACGGTCCTGATCGACCTCCGGGGCAATCTCGGGTCGGAGTTGTTCGCCGACTTGCTGCGTAGCACCCTGGTGCCGCTGCCGCCGGGTGAGGGCGGCCCGCCGCCGCGGCCGGAGGGCTACTTCGGCACGGGCCGCGGCGACGAGTTGATTCCCGTCGTGATCGGCTCCGGCTCGGCGCTGGCCCAAAAGGGGCTCGCGCAGCCCGGGACGTATCGCTTCCGCCGGACGGCGTTGGAGAGCTGGCTGTCGTCGCGCGAGCGGCGGTAGAGGGCTGCATCCAGGGCCCGGGGTTCGGGTACCGGATGCCACGCCGTTCCCGGCGTGCCGGGCCGTCGGCATGTGGTGCTAAGTGCCGCGACACCGCGCTGCGGGAGCATGAGAATCCGAAGACGCAACGTCGCCGAGGAATCTGACCCTCCCCCAACCCCTCCCTGAGAGGGAGGGGGGGTGCGATACGGGTGCCGCTCGCCACTGGGTGTTTGGATGTCGCTCCGTTTCACCAAAATGCACGGGCTGGGGAACGACTACATCTACGTCAGTCTGTTCGACCAGACTGTGGACGATCCCGCCGCGCTGGCCCGCCGGATGAGTGATCGGCACCGCGGCATCGGCGCTGACGGGCTGATCCTCGTGGCCCGACCCGAGACGGCCGAGGCCCACGTCCGCATGGTCATGTACAACCCCGACGGTTCGCGGGCCGAGATGTGCGGCAACGGCATCCGGTGCCTGGCCAAGCTGGTGTACGAACGCGGGTTGGCGCGGGCCAACCCGCTCCGCGTGCAGACCGACCGCGGCGTGCTGTCGCTGGAGCTGACGCTGGACCACGCCGGCCGCGTGTCGGCGGTGCGCGTCGATATGGGGCCGCCGGTACTCGATCCGCGACGCATTCCGGTCCAGGTGGACGGCGAGCACGTCATCGCCTTGCCGCTCAAGCTCGCTGGGCGAACGCTGCCCATGACCTGCGTCTCGATGGGCAACCCGCACGCCGTGTTCTTCGTGCCGGACGTGGCGGCGGTGCCGCTGGCGGCATGGGGTCCGCAAGTTGAGCGTCATCCGTTGTTCCCGGAGCGGATCAACGCGCACTTCGCCCAGGTGCTGGGGCGCGATCGCCTGCGAATGGTCACCTGGGAGCGCGGCGCGGGGGCGACGCTGGCCTGCGGCACGGGGGCCAGCGCCGTGTGCGTCGCGGCCCGGCTGAACCGGCTTGCCGATCCCGCGATCACGGTCGAACTCCCCGGCGGCGAACTGCAACTCGAGTGGGACGGGGCGACCGATCACGTCTTCATGACCGGCCCGGCCGAAGAAGTCTTCACCGGCGAATGGCCGTAGGGACGGTCTCCGAACTCCCCTCCCTTCCAGGGAGGGGTTGGGGGAG
>CAYWYJ010000047.1:0-24843 GCA_964462635.1 uncultured Planctomycetales bacterium | reverse complement strand
GCATCCTCGACCTCGTGGGCAACAGCCGGCGGCTGGTGGCGCTGCGGGCCGGGCCCAAGTTCCTGGTGACCTACGACGAAGACGGCAGCGTCGGGCTGCGGGCATACGTGGCGGAGGTGCGCGGGATTCGCGGACCCGAGCTGGCACCGGTCGCGCTGGCTTCGGACAGCGTGGATGCCTGGGGCAGCCCGGTCGGCGTGTATGTACTGGCGGAGCGCGGCGCCGCGATCTACCACTTCGACGCGATGCTCCATCAGGTCGGCGACGGCCCCTGCATCCGGCACGACGCCATGCGGGGCACCGCCCTGGCGGTTGGTCCGGGGGGCTATCTCTTCGTGGCCGACGCCGCCCTGCCCGGCCTGCGCGTCTTCGACCCTGCGGGAGCGGAGCGGTTGGCCTACGGGCAGCGGGGTACGTTCAACGCTTATGACCTGCCCGTCCCGGAGCGGGCCGGCCTGTTCGGGCGTCCCGGCGGCATCGCGGCGGCCCCGGACGGCCGAGTGTTTGTGACCGACCGCGAGAACCACACTTATGTCGTGTACCGCTACGACGCGACCGCCAATCAGTTGCAGTGGGTGACGCACGGGCCCTGGCTGCCGAACCCCTCGTCGATCCGCATCGACCGGCAGGGGCGGCTCCTGCTGGCCGGTCCACACGAGTACTACGCCCCACGGGGTGCCCTGCGCGTCATGACCGCCGACGGTCTCCCGGTCAACGTCTTCACCGGGCACGCCTTGGGCGGGTTGTCGTCGGACCTGCACGCGTGCGAAGGCCCCGGCGGGCGCTATTTCCTCTCGGACGGCAGCCACGAACGCGTCCTGCTCCTGCCGCCGGAGTTCATCGAGAAACTGCCGGCGTTTGAGTGGCTCGACGAGGGCGGCGTGCGCCTGACGATGACCAAGGTGGACGGCTCGCCGGCGGTGGCCACGTCGGCCGAGAGGCGGGGGACCGACGGCCGCGTGCTGGTGCGGCAACTTGAGCCCGTGTGCGCCGCCTGGCCGGCCGTGCCGGCGGAATCGCTGCCCGCCTATGCGTTGCCCGCCAAGCCGCCCGCCGGTCATACCTATGTGATTGACATGCCCGTCCGCGTGGCCGTCTTCACGCGGGCCCGCGACGAGAGCGGCCGGGAACTCAAGGTGCCATCGGAGGGGTTGGCGACACGGCTTGCCCGCGAGCTGGAGCGTGTGCGGCGTTTCTACTACATCAACAGCCACGCCATCCTGAATCTCCAGATCGACGTGCTCGTGATCGACGAGATTGAAGTCTCCGTGGCCGGCGGGTGGGTTCCGCCCGCCGATGGGCGACGTGTTGCCAACGAGGCGCGGGAGGGCCGCGGCTTGCCGCCGCTCGGACCGGATGAGAGCCTGGTGGTGATTCACCCGCTCGCGGGGTTCGATGCGGCGGCATCGGACGACGAAGGGGTCGTCGGGGGCGGTGGTCTCACCGACTGGGCGTACAGCGGCTACGCCCTGTGGAACCACGGGCAAGCCTGGCTCCTGGCACACGAATGGGGTCACCAGCTCGACATGTACTTCGAGCGCTCGGGAATGCCCGATTGGTGGCTGAATCACCCCGACGGCACGGTCCACGTCGGCCGCTTCGGCGAGCATTGGGACTGCAACGCCTTCCTGTGTCGGCGGGCCGACCGCATGAATTGGCTGCGGCTGGCCTACGGAACCTTGCGGGCCGTGACCGACGCGGACGCCGACGGCTTGCCCGACGCGGATGCATCGTTGCCGCTGGATGAGCAGCGCTTCGGCTCCGATCCGGCCAAGCCGGACACCGACAACGACGGGCTCGATGACTTGCGGGAATTGATGGCGGGACCGTTCCGCAGCGCGGCCGCGACCAAGGCCGACAGCGATGCTGATGGGGTGCCGGACCTCGAGGACCCCTATCCGGCGTTCGCGGTGGCCACCAACCTTCCGGCCGTGGCGCCCGCCGGCGAGGCGGCCGCGCCGGCGCTGGAGGCGTTCGCGCGGATCGGGGCGATGAGCGGCTCCGGCGGTGAGGCGTTTGTGGCGGGCGCGTACGACAAAGACCACCTGCACCTGCTCGTGGCGCTGACCGGGGCAACGAAAGAAGTCGTCGCCACCGTGGACTTCAACAACGACGGCTGGTTCGTCGGCCGGGACAACGTTACGGCGCGGGCACGGCTGGAGTGGCTGGCGGGGAAGCCGCCGGTACTGCGGCGGCTCGATGGGGGCCAAGGTGAACTCGTCGGCGCCTTGCCGGCCCCCGTCGCCGGGCTGCCCGCCGGTATGCCGGTGCTGAGGCTGGCCGTTCCAAGGCCGGCGGGGGGCCGGCCGTTGGAGCCCGGTGTGGCGCTGGGGCTGTGCCTGCGGCTGCACGTCGGCGAGGGGACCGCGACGTTCCTGATCGATCCGTGGCGGCTGCTCGAGCTGACGGCGCGCTGAGCAACATGCGCCGCGGAGCGCATGGCACCATCTGAGCGCCGCGATCCGAAGCCGCCACGCGAGTGGCGGGCCGCTGGACCCCGCACTGGCGTGCGGGGCTCTGATGAGCGCCGGCAATCTGCGCGATCCCGTGCGATCGGGTGGACAGCAGTAGGGCGTGGGGTACGATGGTTCGCGCGCCCCACGCCGGGGTGCCAGCTCCACCGTCTGGCTTGCAGGCACCGCCATGAAGCCGATCCTGATCATCCCCCCGGCCCCCGCCCGTTGGCCGGCCCTGGAGGCGTTGCTGCACGAGCTGAGCAGCGAAGCACGCCGCGACCTTCAGCGGCGCCTGGTCGACGGGGTCCCCGGAGCGCAGGACGCTTACGCGCTGCTCGCGCTCGGCGGCCACGTGGTCAGTTGCGCCGGGGTCCACAAGTGCGGCCCGGTGGGGTTGCTGGGGCCGTGCTTCACGCATCCCGATCATCGCCGGCGGGGTTATGCCCGCCTTGTCGTCACGACGGCGTTGACCTGGTTCGACATGACCGGGGGCAAGTGGTTGTTTCTGCGCGGGGGACCGGACATCGGCGAGCGCGTGTACGCCGGGTTCGGATTCGCGCCCCTGCCACGGGCCGCCGCGGCACCGGGTGGGCCGCCGATGCTGTGGCGACTCGGCCGCGCGGTAAGCGGGAGCCCGTACGATGGGTTGCGGGGAGAGACCACCGTGCGCCCGTTGACGCGCGCGGACTGGCCGGCGATGGCGACCCTGCTCCAGTTTCGACCCGGGGCCGACCCCCGCGTGCCCCTGGAGCAGTCGGCGGCCGGGGCGGAATCATTCACGCTGGAATTGCTCGATCACCAGGAGCGCGGTGCGTGCGGGTTGCTGGGAGCGTGCCAGGGGGGGCGGTTGACGGCGTTTGTGAGCGTGGCCACGGACCGGCCGGGAGAGCGCACGTTTGCCCTCCGTGTGCCGCACGACGCCAACTGGCCGGCCCTCGCCGAGGTGGCGCTCGCCCTGGCGCGCAGCCGGGGGTACACCCACGTTGACTATCCCATGGACGGCTTGGCCGCGCCGGTCGCCGAGGTCAGCGCGGCCCTCGAAACGCCCGCTGCGACGCTTCCCGCCGCCGCTGCCCGTCTACCCACCGACGGCGAACCGCCCGCGGCGCTCTAGGCGGGCCTCCGCAGTCGCGCGCCATGGCAGGGCGAGGCTGCGGCCGAGCCGTCAGCCCTGTCACCCGGCCCCCCGACGGCCGTTCAATCCCCGATCCGCGCAATGCCCCGCCTGTACGGCCGCAGCGCCGCCGGGAAACTGGGGAGACCGTCCCGCGCCGGTGGACGGCGCCCGCGCAGAAACCTTCGCCACCATCCCGCGACGCTGCGAAGCTGAAGCGAAGCACAACGCCCACATCGTACAGTTCGTGCGTTTCGACAAGCTGCTGGCCGGGACCAGCGAGGGGTTGACCGGCCCGCTCGAGGACCGCGACGGCTACCGCGTCATCGCGGTGCCTCAGGAGCGGCTGTGGCGGGGCGGTGGGCGGGCGGAGTTCGAGCCCGCCTTGGGTGGGGAAGTGCCACCACCGGACCATGCCGCCGCGCACGGCGGGCGCTACGCGGTGCCCTCCGAGCTGCTGCCAGTCGGCGCGTTGTGGGATTCCAAAAGCCGCCTGGCCATGTGCGGCGACTGGTGCCAGGGCGCGCGAATCGAGGGCGCGTTCCTCAGTGGCTGCGCGGCTGCGGATCAGACGCTCCGAGCGCGCGGTGCGGCCGCGGACGCCGCGTGGTTGCCGTGCGCTTGGACGTGACGCACGTTGATGTGGCTGGTATGCTCCCGACTCCCGGAGGTCAATGTGGCTGAGAAGATGAATAAGCCTGACGGCAGGACGCCCGTAGCGGACCGCATCCGCCAGCGCCTGGTCGCGGCCCGTCGGCGTTTTCACGCCAACGACAGCATCGCCGACTTCATCGAGCCCGGGGAACTCGAAGCGCTCCAGAGCGAGGTCCAGACCAAGCTCCAGGACGTTCTGGACGCGCTCGTGATCGACACGGCCAGCGACCACAACACGCAGGACACCGCCCGACGTGTCGCCAAGATGTTTGTCAACGAGGTTTTCCGCGGGCGTTACACGCCGATGCCGCCGGTGACAGAATTCCCCAATATCGCGCGGCTCAACGAGTTGATGATCGTCGGCCCCGTCCTTGTGCGCAGCGCCTGCTCGCACCACCTGTGCCCGATCATCGGCCGGCTCTGGGTGGGCGTGATGCCCAACGAGCACTCCGCCCTGATCGGGCTGTCGAAGTACGCCCGGCTGGTGGAATGGGTGATGGCGCGCCCGCAGATTCAGGAAGAGGCCATCGTGCAACTGGCCGACCTGCTCCAGGAGAAGATGCGTCCGGACGGTCTGGCGGTCATCATGCGGGCGGACCACTACTGCATGCAGTGGCGCGGCGTGAAGGACATGGACTCCAAGATGACCAACAGCGTGATGCGCGGCAGCTTCCTGAAGAACCCCAATCTCCGCCGGGAGTTCCTGGCCTTGCTGAACGAACGCGACCCGTCGTAAGGAAACCGCGATGCTCGTGCGCCTGATCTACGCCAGCCGGTCCACGCAGCCGATCAACGATGACCTGATCCGAAGCATCCTGGACCAGTCCGGCCGGCACAATGTCGATGCGGGTATTACCGGCGTGTTGTGCGTCTGCCACGGCGACATCTTCATGCAGGCGCTCGAAGGCGGCCGCGAGGAGGTGAACCAGCTCTACGCCAAGCTGGTGCGCGACGCCCGACACACCGACATTACGCTGCTGGACTATGCCGAGATCAGCGAGCGCCGCTTTTCCAGTTGGCGGATGGGCCGCGTGGATCTCGACAAGCTCAACCTCGGCGTCGTGCTCAAGTACTCCGAGAAACCGCAGCTCGACCCGTTCCAGCTCTCCGGCCGCGTCGCCCTGGCCTTCCTGGAAGAGCTCATGAGCACGGCCGCGATCATGGGCGGAGACTGACGCCACGCCGAGTGACCTCACGACCGGTCAAGTCTCCGGGGGACGCGGCACACCGGTGATCAGCCGCGCGGACCGGTTGCGCGTGAAGTAGTTCCAGGCCCACTGGAGCAGCACGAGCAACCGATTGTGAAACTCCACGATGAACATGAGATGGACGAACAGCCACGCCAGCCACGCCAGGTAGCCCGAGAAGCGTATCCAGCCCAGGTCTGCGACCGCCGCGGCGCGCCCGATGGTCGCCATGCTGCCGCGGTGCCGATAGTGAAAAGTGGGTAGCGTGCGGCCGTGTAGCCGGTGCTCGATCAGGCGCGCCACGTAACGACCTTGCTGCATGGCCACCGGTGCAATGCCGGGCAGGGGCCGCCCGTTCGCGTCCGCGCAGGCGGCCAGGTCACCGATGACGAAGATCTCCGGATGCCGCGGCACCGTGAGGTCCGGCTCGACGACCACGCGGCCGACGCGGTCGAGCATAGCGCCGGTGGCTTCGGCCACCACTCGCCCCAGTCGTGAGGCGCGCACGCCCGCGGCCCAGATCACGGTCCGCGTCGCGACGCGCTCCTCTCCCGCCTGGCTGCGCAGCACCACCTCGGTCGGCCGACAGTCGGCCACGGTGACCCCCGTTCGAACGATGACCCCAAGTCTTGCCAAGCCGGCTGCGGCGCGTATGGAAAGGGCCGGCGGGTAGCTCGGCAACACGCGGTCCGCGGCATCCACCAGCAGCACGTGGGCCTCGGCGGGATTGATCGTTCGGAAGTCGTGGCGCAGCGTGTCCCGCGCCACTTCCGCGACGGCCCCGGCCATTTCCACGCCGGTGGGGCCGGCCCCAATCACCACGAAGGTCAACCAAGCGCGAATCTGCTGCGGGTCCGCCGCGCGTTCGGCCGCCTCGAACGCGTGCAGGAGGCGCGCGCGGATGCAGGTGGCGTCCTCCAGGGTCTTGAGGCCCGGCGCCACGGGCTCCCATTGGTCGTTTCCGAAGTAGTTGTGCGTCGCGCCGGTGGCCACCACGAGCGCGTCATACGGGATGCTCGCGCCATCGCGCAGGTGAACGCACCGCTGTGGCGGGTCGATCCCGACGACCTCACCCAGGAGGACGCGCGCGTTCTTCTGCCGCGCGAGAATACTCCGCAGCGGGGCCGCGATGTTGGCCGGCGACAATCCGCCGGTGGCTACCTGGTACAGCAGCGGCTGGAACAGGTGGAAGTTACGGCGGTCAATCAACGTAATGTCGACGGGCACGCGGCGCAGCGACTGCACGGCATACAGCCCGCCGAAGCCGCCGCCCACCACTACCACACGGTGCCCCTTCGTCATGCGCGTCACCTCGCTGGGAATGAACCGTGCCTCGGAGCGGAAGATCGCCTGCCTGCAACCGGGCCACGCGAAGCTGTTCCTCGCAATCCGCCGTCGGCGTCTGCCGGGGCTTCGCACGCCCGGCACGGGATCCCGATCGTACGGGCGTCCGAGCGACGCCTGGCTGATGCCAGGGGACTGAGCTGCCTTTCAAGTTGTTCTCGCGCTTCATAGAATGATCGTTATGAACGATTATAGTCTGGCTAGATCGCGCTCGCATTCCGTCGCTCCGGTGCGCAGAATCGTGATCGTATGATTATGTAAAGCATTGTCATTATTACTTGTTGCGTAACTACTCGCTATGTGCGCGCCTTCCTGAATTGATTATCACCGGAACGACGCTATCATATTATGACGATCGTTTTGATCGAATACTGAGCGATCGCGATTTGGCCAGTTGGGCATTTACTGCCGCACGAGGTGGAACGGCGATCCCGGCCTGGGCGACTTGGCAACGCCCGTGCGGTGACGCGATGCCCCGCACGGCCGTCGCACCGCGAGCCGACTCGGGCGCTGTCGCCGCGGGCGAGTCAGACTGGCTGGGATGTGCACCCCGCCGGCGGGTGAGCCCGCCTCGACGAGGTCACGCATATTCGCCTCATGTGCCCAGCTCCGTCCGACACCGTTGATGCAGAACCCTCACCTCTGGTGTGAGGCGAGGAATCAGGCGCTCGATCAGAGAGGTATCGCCATGCTCAAGTTGACGGTTGTATCAGGCCTCCTGCTCATGGGGGCCGCGCTGCTGATAGCCTTCGCCTTGCTGGCCGTGGGATGCACTCTGCACCGCCCGGAGCCAGCGGGGCGCGTCTCGGATCGCACCCCTGAGCATATATCTGACGCGGCTCCGACAGACGCCTCGTGGCCGTTCGAGGCGGCCGAGAGGATCGGCGTTGTGCGCGTTGGCGGGGACAGGCAAACGACCACGGAGATCGTCAACGGCGAGTTTCGCAGTGGCGCGTGTCGTATCTCGACGCCGTTGCCCAACGGTTATCCGGCACCGACGCCGCCCGGCGCGATCGAGTTGAAGCGTTATCCGCCCGTCCGTCGCGCCGGCATCGGTGGCAGCATTTCGCCGGACTGGGGCATGAACCTCGCGTTCTTCCCGTTGTTCAACCACATCAAGCGGCGCGAGATCGCGATGACGTCGCCGGTCGAGGTGAATTACGACGGTCTCGGCGCGTCCGGCGCGATCCGACCGACCGAGTGGACGATGTCGTTCCTTTATCGCACCCCCGAACTGGGGCCGGTTGGCGTCGATCCCCGAGACGAACGCATTCTCGTGGAGGACATCCCGCCGGTCACCGTGGTGGCGCTGGGTATGCGCGGACCCTACAAGCTGGATCGCGTGAACGTCGGCCTGGCGACTCTTCGGGATTGGCTTGCAAGCCAGTCGGAGTGGGAGGAAGCCGGGGAGCCCCGCGCGTTGTTCTACAATGGCCCGGAGGCTCGTTCGGGCGATAAGTGGTCGGAGGTCCAGATTCCGCTGCGCCGGCGATGAGGCGGGAAACGGGCGGGCCGCCATCGTGGCCGATGACGGCGCGCAATCTCCGCCTCGTGGGGTGGGTGGTCGCGCAGCGCCTGGTCGAGGCCCGGGTCAGCCACCAGCTTCTTGAGTCGGGCGTTCTCGCGTTCCAACTCCTTGGGCCGGCGGGCATCGTTGGTCTTCATGCCGCCGTAGTCGCCACGGCGACCGGTGGAAGGTCGCCTCGGCCACGCCCAGCTTCTGGCGGATGGCGGCGATTGGCCCGCCGCGACGGGCTCGTCATCGGTCCGGCGGAGCTTGCGAATGATCTCTTCGGGACTGTGACGTTTCCTTCTCATCGAGAGTTGCCTCCCCTGGCCGCGGCCGCGCCGCAGCCGGGCCAATCGACTCTCATACCACCTGGACCAGATTTTGGGGAGTAGGCCAGGTAGCTACAGCCCAGACTCGATGATGGCCGCCTGCGTCACGCCGCGACGATTTCGAGTGGCGGCCGGGTTTGCCAGCGTCCGCGGGTGAAGTCGGGGAAGTCCACAGGGCGGCTGCGCCGCGCGTTCGACCTTTCCGTCAGCTCGATCACCGCACTCCAGCTGGCGGCATCATAAACGTCCATGTCGGTGGGTAGCCCGCTGCGCAGGCACGCGATCAGCCGGTAGTTCTCGAGAAAGTCCATGCCGCCGTGACCGCCGTCGGCCCGTGCGCTCAGGTCGGATTTCCACAGCGGGTGCTCGTATTCCGCGTACTGGTCCGGCGTTTCCCAGGTGTGCGCCGGGCTCCGGCCTTCGATGTACACGCGCTCCGGCCACTTCTCGAAGAGGCCGCGCGTCCCCTGCACGATGTGGATCCGGCTGTACGGCCGCGGCAGGTTCGTGTCGTGTACGAGGTAGATCGTGCGGCCGCGGACCGTCCTGAGCAACGCCACGTTGACATCCCCCAGGACGTACGTTTCGCCGCGCCGCGGGTCATCGGGCGGCAGGTGTTCCCGCTGCCAGTCCTGTAGCCCGCGCGACGGCCCGCTCATCGACACGAGGTAGTCGAGCCGGTCGCCGCGGTTGATGTTCATACATTGAGCGATCGGGCCGAGGCCGTGCGTGGGATACAAGTTGGCGTCGTGCTTCATGGACCACGCGCGCCGCCACAGCCCCTCGCCGCTGGCGGCGAACTTCACGCCCCGCAGGTCGTGCAGATAGCCGCCCTCGCCGTGCAGGACCTCCCCGAGCAGCCCCTGGCGGACCATGTTCAGGCACATCAGCTCGGCACGGTCGTAGCAGCAATTCTCCATCATCACGCAGTGCTTGCCGGTCCGCTCGGCGGTCTCGACCAACTCCCAGCACTCCGCGAGCGTCGTGGCGGCGGGTACCTCGGTTGCGGCGTGCTTGCCGTGGCGCATGGCGGCGACGCAAATCGGCACGTGCCACTGCCACGGCGTGGCCGTGAAGACCAAGTCGAGATCCTCCTCCGCGCACAGGCGCTCGAAATCGCGCTCGCCGCGGGTATACAACGTCGGGGTCGCCTGCCCCGCGGCCTCAACGATCTGGCGGGCGCGCTCCGCGTGCGCCTCACGAATGTCGCCGATCGCCTTGATCTCGACGCCTTCGATCTTCAGCAGCGTCTGCACGTGGTGCGTGCCCATCCCGCCCACGCCCACGAAGCCGATCCGCACGCGGTCCATCGGGGGGGCGGCGAAGGGCTGCGCGGGGGCCGGTCCAAGTCGGCGGCCCGGAGCGGCACAGCCCGGGAGTCCGATGGCGCCCAGCCCGGCCAGGGCACCCAGCTTAATCAGCTCCCGCCGGCCAAACTCGACAGTGGAGCGCGACTCCGACGGCCCCTTGGTCATGGCAGCTCCTCCTGATGTGGGACGTAGCTTCGTAGGCAGCGAGCCACGCCGCGGCTACCATCATGCCGTCGATTTCTCACGCGCACAATGCCGACGTGCATCAACCTGTGGCAGGATCCATCGCTGAGGAGCTCGCCATTTGATCCGACCGGCGCTGGTTATCTTGGCGGCGGGACTTGGGCAGCGGTACGGCGGCCTCAAGCAGCTCGAGCCCGTCGGGCCGGCCGGTGAGACGCTGCTCGACTTCACCGTATTCGATGCCTGGCGGGCCGGTGTTGTGAAGGTGGTTTTCGTAGTTCGGCCCGAAACGCGGACTGTGTTTGAGGGGTTCACTGCCTCGCGCTATGGGCGCCGTATCGAGGTGGCCTTCGCCGAACAGCGACTCGACGACGCGCCCCCGGGCCGCAGCAAACCGTGGGGCACCGCGCACGCATTGCTGGCGGCGGCGGACGCGATCGACGGGCCCTTCGGCGTCGCGAACGCGGACGATTTCTACGGCGCGCAGTCGCTCGCGGCGATGGCGGCGTTCCTGCGAGAGGAGCAGCCGGCCGGCCTCCCGACACATGGCCTGGTCGGTTTCCATCTGGGTGACACGCTGCCGGACGAGGGGGCCGTGGCCCGGGCCGTGTGCCGCTGCGGCCCGGACGGCTGGCTGGAACAGATCGATGAGGTGACGGGGATCGAGCGCTCCGGATCAGGCGGCCGGTTCACCAACGACGCCGGCGTGACGTCCTTTCTGCCCGCGAACACCATCGTGTCCATGAACTTGTGGGCGTTGCGGCCGGAGGTGTTTGACTTGCTGCGGGCCGATTTTCGGCGGTTTCTCAACGATTGCAGCGCGCTAACGACCGCCGAATGGTACTTGCCTGACGTCATCCAGAACGCCATTCGCCGCGGGCAGGCGCGGGTCAAGGTGCTGCGCGGCGGCGACGTATGGTGTGGGATCACCCACGCGCGCGACCGAGCACGTGCCGCGGAGGTGCTCCGCCAACTCGTGGCGCGCGGCGATTACCCGACGAGGCTTTGGACGTGAGCGTGGCCCGCACGATCGCCGACGTGGCGGGCCGCTTCGCGGTCACCGGACGCTGCGCCGCGGCCGAGTCGCTGGGCGGTGGTCACATCAACGATTCGTACGTGCTCACGTTGGCGGGCGAGCACGGCCGCGAACGCTACCTGCTACAGCGGATCAACGCGGCGGTCTTCCCCGAGCCGCTGCGCGTCATGGAGAACATCGCCCGTGTCACCACACACCTCGCGGACCGCCTGCGGCAACAGGGAGTCGGCGACCTCGGGCGACGCTTGAGCGTGCCGCTCTCAAGCCGCGATGGCCCACCCTACGTGGTCGACGAGGCGGGGGGCGTCTGGCGGCTGTACCGGTTCATCGAAGGCACCCGGGTCCATCGTCTCGTCCAGACCGCCGCGCAGGCGGCCGAAGCCGGGCGCGCGTTCGGCGAGTTCCAGCGGCTTCTCGCCGAGTGGCCCGGGCCGCGACTGCACGAGACGATCCCCGGCTTCCACGATACGCCACGGCGCTATGAGGCACTGGAGCGGGCCGTCGCCGCCGATCCTTGCGGGCGCAGCGCGTCCGCCGCGCCGGAAATCGCCTTCGCCCGCGCGCGGCGTTCGGTGGCGCCCGTCCTGCGCGATCTGCACGAGCGCGGTGAGATCCCGGAGCGTGTGGTGCACAACGATGCGAAGATCACGAACGTGCTCTTCGACGCCGCGACCGACCGCGCGTTGTGCGTGGTCGATCTCGACACGGTCATGCCCGGGCTGTCGCTGTACGATTTCGGGGACATGGTGCGCTCGATGACCTGTCCGGCGGCGGAGGACGAGCGCGACCTCTCGAAAGTCGAGTTGCAGAAGTCCCTGTTTGCGGCCCTGGCGCAGGCGTATTGCGGGGCCACCGGTCCCCTGCTCACTCCAATCGAGCGTCAGCACCTGGTGACCGCCGGCCAACTCATCACGCTCGAACAGGGCGTGCGCTTCCTGACCGACCACCTCAACGGGGACAGGTACTACAAGACCCGGCGGCCGGGACAGAACCTCGACCGGTGCCGCACGCAATTCAAGCTGGTTGAGTCGATCGAGCGGCAGGAACGGACGCTGCGGGACCTTGCCGCGCGAGCCTGATGTCACGGTGGAGCGGGCGCTGCCCGGTCAGGCGTTCGCATGGACGCGGCGGCCCGTGGACGGGTCCCGCGGCGGCACGCCCCACATGGCCGACAGAAGCCGCGCCAGCGCCGTGGCGGCGATCACAATCAGTACCGCGCACACGCCACCGGCCACCCACCGACCGTAAAGGAAGCTGCCCACGCCGAACAAAGCGGAGTAGACCAGCACACAACCCAAGACCCAGCCCAGCAACGCTTGCGGCAGGCTGTCCGGCGACGGGCCCACGCCGGCCTCGGCCCGGACGGGTGCCCAGCCCGGTCCCGCCGGCCGCACGAGCGTGTAGAAGCGTACGAGGGTCGCGCGGCTCGCCGGCCGTGTCAGGCACGTGACCACGATCCAGACGATCGTGGTCGCGGCGACCGTCACGATCAGCGTCAGGTGGCTTGGCAGCGACAGGCCGCCGCGCTGCGCGACGAACAACGCGACGGCGATCAGGAAGGACGACGCCATCGCGGCCATCTCGCTCCAGGCATTGATCCGCCACCAGAACCAGCGCAGCAGGTAGATCAGGCCGGTGCCGGCCCCAATGGAGAGCAATAACTGGAACGCCTCGCCCGCTGTGGTGAGCAGGAACATGAACGCCGCCGCCACGACCATCAGGCCGGTGGTGACCAGCCGCGAGACCCAGACGTAGTGTCGCTCGCTCGCGTCCGGCGTGACGAAACGGCGATAGAAATCATGTACCAGGTACGACGCCCCCCAATTCAGGTGCGTGGACATCGTCGAGACGTAAGCCGAAAGCAGCGCTGCGATCAACAAGCCCAGCAACCCGGAGGGCAGCAGCGTCAACATGGCCGGGTAAGCGATGTCGTTGCCGAGCAGGGCCGCGTCGACATTGGGGAGCTTGCGGCGGATGTCCGCCAGGTCGGGGAACACCCGCAGCGAACACAAGGCCACGATGATCCAGGGCCACGGGCGCAGCGCGTAGTGCGCCACGTTGAACCAGAGCGTGGCGGCCATGGCGTGGCGCTCGTCGCGGGCGGCGAGCATGCGTTGTGCGATGTAGCTTCCGCCGCCGGGCTCGGCCCCGGGGTACCACACGGACCACCATTGCACGGTCAGGGGGATGATCAGGATGCCGAGTACCAGACTCCAGTTGCCGAAGTCCGGCAACAAGTTCAGCGTCGCCGGGTCCAACTGATCGACCAGGCCGTGCAGTCCGCCCACGGCCGGATGCTGAAGGGCGTAGTACGCGGCGGCGATCACGCCGACCATCGCGATGACGAACTGGACCAGGTCGGTCGCCAGCACACCCCACAAGCCGGACAGCGCGGAGAAGACGATGCAGATCACCGCGCAGACGAGGACCGTTTGAAGTCGTCCCCACCCGAGCATCACGTTGGCGATCTTCGCCGCCGCGAGGGTCACGGTGGCCATGATGACACAGTTGAAGAACAGCCCGAGGTAGATCGCCCGGAACCCGCGGAGAAAGGCGGCCGAACGACCCGCGTAGCGAAGCTCGTAGAACTCCAGGTCGGTCAGCACGCCGCTGCGCCGCCACAGGCGCGCGTAGAAGAACACCGTCATCATGCCGGTCAGCAGGAAGGCCCACCAGGCCCAGTTCTTGGCCACCCCGTCGCTGCGCACGAAATCCGTGACCAGATTGGGCGTGTCCGTGCTGAAGGTCGTCGCCACCATCGACGTGCCGATCAGCCACCAGGGGGCCGCCCGCCCGGAGGCGAAGAACTCGGCCGTGCCGCGGCCGGCCCGCCGAGCCAGGACCACCGCCGGGGCGAACGCCACGAGCAGACTGGCCCCGACGACGATCCAATCCAACGACGTGAGCTGCATCGCCATTCGCTCCCGGGCCACGTGACGACCGGCGCTGCGTAACTCCCGCGTGCGGCGGGTCGCTCGTCACGATAGCGGGCGCCGCCGACCGTGACCAGCGGCCGGGCAACGCGGTTGCCGGCGCCCCGAGCGGCGCGGCATGATACCCGCGGCGGCGTGCCACGCTCCCGCCCACGCGCGGCGCGCTAACGGCGTGAGAGAGGATCGTGAACCATGTGGAAGAACACGTGTCTGACCGTGAGCGCGATCGTCTTATTGCTGGCGCCGCGGGGCGCGGCGCAGGACACCGGCGGCCAAGGGCAACCCGCGGCGCCCGCGAGCACCACGCGACCGGTGGACCGGATGGCCTGGTGGCGCGAAGCCCGCTTCGGTCTGTTCATCCACTGGGGACTGTACGCGATCCCTGCGGGCCAGTGGCGGGGCGAAACGAACCACGCCGAGTGGATTCGCCACACGGCCCGCATCCCGCGCGACGAATACGACCGGTTGCGCGAGCGGTTCAATCCGGTCCGCTTCGACGCGGAGGCGTGGGTGCGGTTGGCGAAAGAGGCCGGCATGCGCTACATCGTCATCACGACCAAGCACCATGACGGGTTCTGCCTGTTTGACAGCGCCTGGACCGACCACGACGTGATGTCGACGCCGTTCCGACGCGACATCATGAGGGAGCTGTCCGACGCCTGCCGGCGGCACGGACTGAAGATCGGCTGGTACCACTCCATCATGGACTGGCATCATCCCGACTACCTTCCGCGGCGGGACTGGGAGGCCGATAGCCGTCCGACCGAGGGGGCCGTCTTTAGTCGTTATGTGGAGTATCTACAGCGCCAAGTTGAGGAGCTGCTCACCCGCTACGGGGACGTCGGCGTGATGTGGTTCGACGGCGAGTGGGAGGAGACTTGGACCCACGAGCACGGCCTGGCGCTCTACGCGCTGTGCCGCCGCCTCCAGCCGGACGTGATTATCAACAACCGCGTCGACAAGGGGCGCGCCGGCATGGCCGGCCTGACGACCGACGTACGCTTCGCCGGTGACTTCGGCACCCCCGAACAGGAGGTCCCGGCCACCGGGTTGCCGGGGGTCGATTGGGAATCGTGCCTCACGATGAACCGGCACTGGGGCTACAACCAGCACGACGACGATTGGAAGTCATCCGAACAGCTCATCCGGACGCTCGTGGACATCGCTTCGAAAGGCGGCAATCTCCTGCTGAACGTCGGACCGATGTCGGATGGGTCGTTTCCGCCGCCCAGCGCGCAGCGTCTGCGGGAGATCGGAGCGTGGATGCGCGTCAACGGCGAATCAATCCATGGCACGACCGGCGGCCCGCTCCACACCCTCTCGTGGGGGCGCTGCACCCAGAGGCAACTCGACGACGGCCAGACGCGGCTTTATCTGCACGTGTTCGCCTGGCCCTCCGACGGTGAACTGGTCCTCCCGGGACTGGGCAACGCGGCCGGTGGCGCCTTTCTACTTTCCGACCCGAACCGCCGGCCCCTCTTCGTCTCCCGCCGGCAGGATGCGTTGGTCATCCAGGTGCCGCCGCAAGCCCCGGATCGGGTCGATTCCGTTGTCGCGGTCGATGTCGTGGGCCGTGTGGAGGTCACGAATCCGGCGACAAGACCCGCGGGGGAGGGGGCCAGCACTCAGGCCGGACCGGTGGAGTAGCTCCCGGCGACGTCAGTGTCGGGGCCGCCGCGGTGGTCGGTGCCCCGGGGCGGTTCCCTGGGTGAATCAGAACAGGTGGACGGCCGAGCAGGAGTCGGCAGGTGACCGGTTCTCTCGGCCAACGGGCCGATCTCGACCGGTGACGCCGCCTCCGTCTCTCTTGCTCCCCTGCTCCTATGCTCACCCTCTCCATCTCGGCCTGAGGCCGCATTCGGGGCGACAAGATTCGAACTTGCGACCTCGTGGACCCAAACCACGCGCTCTAGCCAGGCTGAGCTACGCCCCGAAGCATACACCTCATCATACCCGCGTTCCGCCGGGCTGAACACTCACCCGATGGCGTCCCACCGGGCCCAAGCGACGCGTCGCCGGGCGGCGGAAGGCGCCCACCTTGCGACCGGGACACCGCCGTGTTATACGGTGGCCCACGTGGCCGGCCGTTCCGCCGGCCGCATTGGCGGGCAGGACGCCCGCCCCCGTCGAGCTTGGCAGCACGGAGGTCGTGGGCCGCATGAGCACTCCCCCGCCGAAGATCCACGCGTACCCCTCGTCGCACGAAGTCGAGCTCCGCCAGCAACTCCTGGCGGACTTCAAGAACTGCCCGATCCCGGACAAGGAGCGCCTGGCCAACCTCGGCCTGTTCCTCAACCGCCCCGCCCTCAGCCGCGTGCTCTTCCTGCACGAGCTCTACCAGCGCATCCTGCCGGTGCACGGCGTCATCATGGAGTTCGGCGTCCGCTGGGGGCAGAGCCTCGCCGTCTTCTCGTGCCTCCGGGGCATCTACGAGCCTTACAACTACAACCGCAAGATTCTCGGTTTTGACACGTTCGCCGGGTTCCCCACGGTGAGCGGGGCCGACCAGGGCCGCGAGAAGATCGAGACCGGCCAGTACGCCGTCACCGAGAACTACGAAGCGTACTTGCGCCGCATCCTCGACTACCACGAGCAGGAAAGCCCGCTGGCGCACATTCGCAAGTATGAGCTGGTGGTCGGCGACGCGTGCCAGACGCTGCCGCGGTACCTGAAGGAGAACCCGGAGACGATCGTTGCGCTGGCGTATTTCGATTTCGACCTGTACGAGCCGACGAAGGTCTGCCTGGAGGCCCTCCGCCCGCACATCACCCGCGGCACCGTGTTGGGCTTCGACGAGCTCAACTCCCGCGTCTTCCCCGGCGAGACCGAGGCTGTCCGGGAAGTCCTCGGCCTCGACCGATACCGCATCCAACGCAACCTCTTCAACCCGATGCCGTCGTATATCGTCGTCGACTGAACATCCGCCCAGCGGGCAGGGCAGCGACAAGAGGCCACCCGTCAACTCCCCTCCCTTCCAGGGAGGGGTTGGGGGAGGGTCGCCGCGTGAGGGGTCAAGTCGTCGCGGGGCCAAGGGTCGTGTCCTCCGCCGCCCCCCGTCGGCGCCTCGCCGACCTTGAAACACCGGGGGGGCCCAGGAAACCGCCGGAGAAACAGGTATAGCGTCCCCCCGGATTCTCCCGCACGCGGTACAATGCCTGCACGGGCCCCGCGGTCAGGTCGGGCCAGGTCCGTTTGCGGACGGCGGATAAGTGGAAAACCCGGGATTGGCACGACTTGCTCTCACGGAGTGGTCCTGTGAGAGCGGTCAGGGCCCCTTCTCTCCGATGGAGGCGGCGTATGCGATCGATGAGCGCGATGACCTGGAGCGGGCTCGTGTTGAGCATGGTCTTGGTGGCGGTCATGGGCTGCCCAGGGGAATTGGACAATGGCCCTGATCCGAACGACGGCAACGGTCCGGGCGATGACACCGGCACGGGCGCGCCGATGTTCGACCGCTGGCGCACACCCAGCTTCTTCAGAGGTTTTGACATCAACTACTTCAATTACGGCAGCGGCACCAAGAGCGTGGATGATTTCCTGGCGCTCAAGGCGACCGGCGCTAACCTGGCCCAGATACAGTCCAACGAGGGCACCGTCGACTGGGCCCCCCCATACGCCACCAATCAGGACGGCGTAACCGCCCTCGACAACATGGTCGCGTGGTGCGGGCAGGCGGAACTCTACTACGTGATTGCGGTGCGGGAGGGTCCGGGGCGTCAGTCGGTGGACATCGACGCCGATGACACCATCTGGCAGAGCAGCGATGAGCAGCAACGCTACGCCCAGATGCTCGCCGACATCGTGGCCCGTTACCGGGGCGACCCGTACTTTGCCGGGATCAACGTCATGGTCGAGCCCAACCCGCTCAGAACCCAGATCTGGGACACCATTCAGACGCCGGAGGAGCTGACGGCCGCGCTCGCGGCCGCGGGCATCGACGTCAACGCGATGATGACGTTGTTCATCAACAAGATCCGGACGGTGGATGCGACGTTGCCGATCATCGTGCAAGGCGCGGTGTGGTCGAATCCGCAGTGGTGGTCCCTGGTAAGGAAACAGGACGATCCCTATGTCGTCTACGATTTCCATACCTACGAGCCCTATGGCTTCACTCACCCAGACTGTGCCGCGGCGGATTGCCCGGGGGTGAGCTATCCCGGCGAGTACTACGGCCAGGTGTACGACCGCACGTTCCTCGAGGGAATTGTGTTCGCCGAGGTGATCGCCTTTCAGCAGACGCATCAGGTGCCGATCCTCATGGGCGAGTTTGGGATGCGCTACCCGCAGACGGGCGGCGTTCAGTACCTTTCCGACCATGTGGACATTGCGCTGCGCCACGGCTGGCACTTTGCCCTGTGGAATTACCGATCGGATACCGAAGACGCCATGCTCATCGAATTCGACTGCGAGAAGTTCCCGGCTGAGTACTGGACCGAGGTCCTGGAGTGGTTCTGAATGGGTATTCACGGTTGTGCGACATCGGAGGGCGAGGCTGTCTCCTGCGGCGACCCTACCGGTCTGCCGAGCCGCGGCTCGCCGGGCCGGCAGGGTCGCCGCAGGAGACAGGCTCGCCCTCCCGGTTGGCGTTCCACGATCCTGAATGCCCATTTGGGAGTGCCTATCAGGGGCCCGCACGCCAGTGCGGAGGCGCCGCGCCCCACCACTTGCGTGGTGGGTTCTGTCAGGAGCGGTAAGCGCTGCGGCCGGTCGGGGTTTTGCCACGGGCAGCGGATTTCGTTGTCGTTGGAAAAGAGCCCACGTACACGAAGGGCAACTACACGTCTTTCAGATGTGCCCGTTTGCAGGCACCACGGAGATTCGCGATGTCCGCGTCACGTTATCTGGTTTCCACTATGCCGGCAGGCACAGCGATCCTGGCTCTGGGAATGGTTGCCGGCTGTCCGCCCGTCCCCGGCGGCCCTTCGGAACCGCTGGCGCTGTCGGCGGTCCGGACGTGGGCGTATCAGATTCAGGAGCTGTACGCGCCCGGCGCGGTCGATGCCTTGGCGGCGTCGAGCTACGACCTCCTGGTCATCGAGCCGACGCGGACCGACGTCAGCTCGCCCGAAGCGCGGCAGTTCGACACCGCCGCCGCCGTCGCACAGCTCAAGGCCAGCCCCGCGCGCGACGGGCTGCACCGCAAGCTGGTCATCGCGTACATCGACGTCGGACAGGCGGAGAACTGGCGCTGGTACTGGGACTGGTCGGAGGACTGGACGCCGGGCCAGCCGCGGCCGGCCGACTGGCCTGATTGGATTCTGACCCCCGACCCCGACGGCTGGGCCGGCAACTTCGTGGCGGCGTTCTGGGACGCCGACTGGCAGGACATCGTGATCCACGGCCGGAACCACCCCGCCGCCGCCGGCCGCGATTTCGTCAGCATTCTCGACGAAGTGCTCCGGGATGGTTTTGACGGCGTCTACCTGGATTGGGTGGAGGCGTACAGCGACGACACGGCCGTGGCCGCCGCGGAGGTCGCCCACGTCGATCCCGCCGCCGCGATGGTCGAGTTCATCGCCGCGATCCGGGCGTACGGTCAGGCCCGCCGACCCGGGTTCATTGTCATTCAGCAGAATGCGGCGGAGTTGATCGAGGATGCGCCGGGCATCCTGGACGTCGTGGACGCGATCGCGCAAGAGGACACCTGGTTCGGCGGGGTGGCGGACTGTGAGTGGGAGCAGCCGTGCGGGTACGATCGGGCGCAGGACCCGCAGCAAACCGCGGAGATTCTGGGTCTGCTCGACCAGTACCGCGCGGCCGGCAAGGCGGTGTTCACGGTGGACTACACCCTCGCCCACGCGACCGAGGTGTACGCCGCCGCCGCGGCACGCGGCTATGTACCATATTGCGCGCGTGTCGCCCTGAGCCGTCTGACGACCACGCCGCCGCCGGGAGAATGAGTCGAAGATGGCGCGCCGCGGGGCGATTGCACTCAAACCCCCCTCCCTCTCAGGTCGCCACAGGCGATTCGCCGTGGCGAGAAGGAGTTGGGGGAGGGTCGGCGATCTCGGCGCCGGTCGGTGTTGTTCCTGCTCGTGTGGACCGGCCTCGCGGCCGCGACCTCAACCGGGCGGCGACGGCGAATCAGTCATAGCCCAGCTCGGACAGCCGGTCCTCGTCGAGGCCGAAATGGTGGCCGATCTCGTGCAGCACCGTGACGCGGATCTCGTCGACCAGCTCGTCCCACGAGTTACACATTCCGCACAGGTTGTCGTGGAAGATGAGGATGCGGTCGGGCATCGGCGTCGGCGCCAACTCCGGCCCCTTCTCCTCCAACGGCACGCCGACATAGAGCCCCAGCAGGTCCGCCGGCACGTCGTGTTCCCGCATCAGCTTGGCGTCGGGGCGGCGGCGGACCTCGACGACCACGTTTTCGAGGTACGGCTGGAACTCGTCGGGAATCTCGGCGAGCGCCTGCTCCACGGCCCGGTCGAAATCACGTTCGGAAACACGTATCATCGTGCTCGCTCACCCCGGCTCCGCGCGCGGGTCCATCGCCGGGAGTATAGGTGAGCCCACGCGGTCAGCCAATTGGAGTCACTATGAGTAGTCTGCACCGTGCGATGGCGATGGCGACTTGGGCGGGGCTGGGGGTTGGGCTGGCGCTGCTGGCCGGCTGCGGCCCCACGTCGTTCCTGATCACGCCGGTCGCCGCCCGGCAGCCACTGACCGAAGAAGTCGTGCTGCGCGAGGGCGTCTGGGCCCCGGCGAAGATCGCCTTGATCGACGTGAACGGCCTGCTGCAAAACGCCGAACCCGCCGGGCTGCTCGGCCCCGGCGGCGAGCACCCTGTGGCGCTGCTGGCCGAGAAGCTCAAGAGGGCCGGCGGCGATCCCGCGGTGAAGGCCGTGGTGCTGCGGATCAACTCCCCGGGCGGCGGCGTCACCGCGACCGACCTCATGTACGAGGAACTCCGCGATTTCCGCCGCCGCACCGGCAAGCCGGTGATCGCCGTGCTGCTCGATGTCGCCGCATCGGGGGGCTACTACCTGGCCTGCGCCGCCGACCGCATCCACGCCCTGCCGACGACGGTGACGGGGAGCATCGGCGTCATCATGATCGCGCCGGAGTTCGCCGGGACGATGCGCAAGATCGGGATGAACGTGAACGTCATCAAGAGCGGCGAGATGAAGGACATGGGCTCGCTGTTCCGCGAGATGAACGAGCGCGATCGGGCCGTGTTCCAAGGGCTCATCGACGGGATGTACGCCCGCTTCGTCGAGGTCGTCGCCCGCGGCCGGCCGCAGGTGCCGCGCGATCGGCTGAAGGAGCTCGCCGACGGCCGCGTCTTCCTGGCCCCGGAGGCGCGGCAACACGGGTTGATCGACGAGATCGGGACGTTGCCGGAGGCGGTCCAGGCGGCGAAGGCCGCGGCGGGCCTGGCCGACACCAAGGTCCGCGTGGTCCGCTATACCCGGCCGATGGAGTACCGGCCGAATATCTACGCGCGCGGCGACACGCCGCCCGGCCAGGTGAACCTGATCCACGTTGAGCTGCCCGCGTGGCTGGCCGGTCCCTCGCCGCAATTGCTGTACCTGTGGGCACCGGGTTGGTAACGAGGCTGGAACGCTGCTTCTCGTCGCGGGAGTGCGGCGTGGCGAGGGGCGAGCCGGCGGGCCCCTGTCCCCGCGCGCCCCCCAAACCCCACCGCGAACCTCCTCTCCGCACCTTCCCGCGCAAACCCTTGCTTCGGCCGGTCCTCGTAACCAGCGGGCGGAATCGCCGCGGTCGCCGGGCCGCCCTTCGCAAACACGCCGCCGTACGGTAGATTGTTGCCCGGTCGCGGTCCGGCGAACCGGGCGGGCCCCCTGGCGGCGGCCCGCGACATGGAGCAAAGCGAATCATGGCCAAGAAACCGGTTGTGTCGCCTCCGGAGCCCTACGCCACCCGAATCCAGCGCCTCCGCGAGGAGATCGTCCGCCGCAAGCTCGACGGGCTGCTGATCCAGCACCGCGTGGACCAATACTGGGCCACCGGCTTCACGGGCGAGGACGGTCTGGCGGTCCTCACGCCGCGGCACGTCATCCTGCTGACCGACGGACGGTTCGACGAGGCGGCGGACCGGGAGGCCCCGTACGCCCGTAAAGTGCTGCGCAAGAAGCGGTCGCCCGATGAGACGGTCCGCGAGCTGCGCCGCGGCAAGCTGAAGCGCGTGGGCTTCAACCCGGACCATGTGAGCCTGCGCGAGTACAACACGCTGAAGAAGCTCGCCGGGGCCATCAAGCTCGTGCCCGTCGAGGGGCTGATCGGCCCGCTGCGGGCCTGCAAGGACGCGGGCGAAGTGGACCGCACGCGGGCGTCCATCCGCGTGGCGCAGCAGGCGTTCGAGAAGGTCCGGGCGGACCTGCGCCCGGGCGTCTCCGAACGCGAGATCGCCGCGCAAATCGTGTACGAAATGCAGAAGCTCGGGGCCCAGGGCGAGTCCTTCCCCACCATCGTCGCGATGGGGGCGAACTCCTCGCTGCCGCACTACGAGCCCGGCGACCGGCGGCTGGCCGAAAACGAGGTCCTGCTGGTCGACTGGGGCGCCCGCGTCGATTGGTACGCGAGCGACCTCACCCGCGTGCTGTGCCTGGGGCAGTTGCCCGCCGAGCTGCGGAAGGTCTTCGACGTGGTGCGGGAGGCCCACGACCGGGCCATCGAGGCCGTCCGCCCCGGGATCAAGGCCAAGGCCGTCGATCGCGTCGCCCGCGACGTCATCACCCGGGCCGGCTACGGCAAGCTGTTCAACCACGGCACCGGCCACGGCGTCGGGCTGAACATCCACGAGGCCCCCCGCGTGGCGAAGGTCTCCGTCGATACCCTCAAACCCGGCATGATCATCACCATCGAGCCCGGCATATACCTCCCCGGCGTCGGTGGAATCCGCCTGGAGGATGATGTTCTGGTCACCGAACACGGTTACGAAGTCCTCACCACCCTGCCGGTGGATCTGCTATGAGCCAGACCAAGCCGAAGGAGAACGGCGGCGGCAGCAGCGGCACGAGCAGCGGGAAGCTGTCGCTGGACATCAAGAGCATTAAGGGCCTTGTCGAGCTGATGATCGACAACGACCTGAGCCGCATTGAGTTGCGCGAGGGCGAGTCGCACATCGTCCTGCGGCGCGGACACCCCAATCGCGTCGTGGCGGCGACCGGGGCGTACGTGCCGCCCGTCATGGCCGCCAACCCGGCCCCCGCGGCGCCCGTCACGCCGGCGTCCCCCGCGCCGCCCGAGAACGAGATCATCATCCGGTCCCCCATGGTGGGGACGTTCTACGCCTCTCCCGATCAGGAGTCCCCGCCGTTCGTCAATGTTGGCACGCTGATCGAGCCGAACACCGTTGTGTGCCTGATTGAAGCCATGAAGGTGTTCAACGAGCTCAAGGCGGAGGTCTCGGGGCGGATCACCAAGGTGCTGGTGAAGAACGCGGCGGCGGTCGAGTTTGACCAGCCGTTGTTCGCGGTCGCGCCGGCCTAGTCCCGTACCGGGGAGCGCATGTTCAGTCGCATTCTGGTGGCCAATCGCGGCGAGATCGCTCTGCGGGTCATCCGCACCTGCCGCGACATGGGGATCGAAGCCGTCGCCGTCTATTCGCGTGCCGACCGCGACGCGGCCTATCTCCGCCTCGCCCACGACGCCATCTGCATCGGCCCCGAGCCCGCCGGCGGTTCGTACCTCAATCCGGCGGCGATCCTGTCGGCGGCCGAGGCGGCCGACGTGCAGGCCATTCACCCGGGCTACGGCTTCCTGGCCGAGAACGCCCGCTTCGCCCAGATGTGCCGCGACTGCCGGATCGAGTTCATCGGCCCCAGCGTCGAGGCGATGCAGAAGCTGGGGGACAAGGTGCAGGCCCGGCGGATCGCCCGCCAGGCCAAGGTGCCCACCGTCCCGGGCAGCGACGGCGTCGTCGAGAACGAAGACGAGGCCGTCAAGCTTGCCGAGAAGATCGGGTACCCCGTGATGATTAAGGCGGCGGCCGGCGGCGGCGGACGCGGGATGCGCGCCGCCCACAACGAGGCCACGCTGCGCACCAGCTTCCGCCACGCCCGTGCCGAGGCCGAGGCCGCCTTCAAGGACGGCAGCCTCTATCTCGAGAAGCTCGTCGAACGCGCCCGGCACGTCGAGGTGCAGCTCCTCGGCGACCCGCGCGGCAACGTCCTGCACCTGTGGGAGCGCGACTGCTCGCTCCAACGCCGCCAGCAGAAGCTCATCGAGGAATCACCCTCGCCGCACATCAGCGCCCGGACGCGGACCAAGCTGTGTCATGCGGCGGTGCGGCTGGCCCGGGCGGCGGGCTACTACTCGGCCGGGACGTGCGAGTTCCTGGTGGACGAGCAGGAGAACTTCTACTTCATCGAGGTGAATGCCCGGGTGCAGGTGGAGCACCCGGTCACCGAGCTCGTCACCGGGCTGGACATCGTGCAGTGGCAGATACGCATCGCCGCCGGCGAGCCGCTGAAGTTGCGGCAGGACGACGTGCCGCAGCAGGGCTGCGCGATGGAATGCCGGATCAACGCGGAGGACCCGAGTGACGGTTTTCGACCGTGCCCGGGGCCGATCCGGGAGTTCATTGTGCCGGGCGGCCCGGGTGTCCGCGTCGATACGCACGCCTACGCCGGTTACACGGTGAGCCCGTATTACGATTCACTGCTCGCCAAGCTGCTGGTCCACCGGCCGACGCGGGCCGACGTGCTGCGGACGATGCGCCGTGCGCTGGAGGAGTTCGTCATCCGCCCGATCCCGACCACGATCCCGCTGCACCTGATGCTGCTGGAACAGGCGGACTTCGTGAAGGGCCACGTCGA
>CAYWYJ010000046.1:0-25212 GCA_964462635.1 uncultured Planctomycetales bacterium | reverse complement strand
GCCGGAACTGACCGAAACCGCTTTCAAGCCAAAGGGATACGTCTTGACCGATGCCCCCGGCCTCAGCCCTGCCCCACCTCAAGGGCTTCTGGCGCAGCGGAACAACCACGCCGCCCGCCCGTCGCCGCGCCAAGCTCGCCGGGCCTTCTGGCGGACCCTGACTCTCGTTCGCCCGCACCGGCGAAACATGATCCTCGGGATGGTGCTGGGCCTGGGAGTTGCTCTGACGTACGCCGCCAGCCTCGGTGGCATCCTCCCGGTGCTCAAGGTCATCACCAGCCAGCACAGTCTGCACGAGGCGATCATGTCGGCGCTGGCGAAACCGGAGGTGGCGTCGCGCTGGTATGTTCCGCTGCTGTCGAAGGTTGCGCCGCTGTTCCCATCCGGCAACGCCCCCGCGGATAGGATGCGCACCCTCCTGGTGCTTATGGCCGCGCTCGTCGGCGTCAATCTGGTGGGCAACGTCTTCCGCTGCCTGTCTCAGTATCTTGTCCTCAACGCATCTAATAGGATGATGATGGACTTGCGCCGCCGTATGTACCGCAAGGCCCTCCGTGTTCCGGCCCAGGAAATCACCGGTGACGTGTCCAACCGCGTCAACCAGTTCATGTCGGACACGCGGGAGGTCTTCCTCGGCGTGACCACGCTGTTCGGGAAGGTGGCCCGCGAGCCGCTCAAGGCCATCTGCGTACTGGTAGTCGCTCTGTGCCTCGACGTGCGCCTGACCCTGATCGTCCTGGCGATTGCCCCGCTGGCCGTCGGCGTCCTGTGGTATTTCGGTCGCAAAGTCCGCAAGGCCACCGTTCGCCTCCTGGAGGGTTACGGCGTCATGCTCGGGGGATTGGAGGAGACGCTCCAGGGGATTGATGTTGTAAAGGGTTACGGAACCGAGGGTTACGAGCGGCGACGCATGTGGCGGATCGAACGGCGGATGCTGAAGCAGCTCCTTCGCCTCGCCTGGATCGAAGCCCTCGCCTCGCCGCTCATCGAGGTCGTCGGCATCGTCGTCACCTGCGCCGGCATCGTGTGGCTGGCGGCCCGGACGTTCCACGGCGAGATTACGCCCGCGCTGTTCATGACGATGGTGGCCCTGCTGGCGGCGCTGCTCGATCCTGTCCGCAAGGTGGCGAACGTATACAACATGGTCCAGCGGGCCGGGGCGGCCTCGACGCGGATTTGGAGCTTTCTGGATCAGCCGGAGGAGTCGTCGCCGCCCGACGCCAAGGTGTTGGCCGGGACGGCGCCGCGGGCGGTGCGATTCGAGAACGTGAGCTTCCGGTACACGCCCACGCAGAGCCCGCCAGCCCTCGATGAGGTGTCGCTCGATGTCCGGCCGGGGGAGTGCATTGCACTGGTCGGCCCGAACGGCAGCGGTAAGTCCACGCTGGTGGCGATGTTACCGCGATTGGTGAATCCGCTGTCCGGGCGCATTGCGATCGACGGCATCGACCTCCGCGACCTGAGTCTGCGGAACTTGCGGACACAGATCGTGATGGTCACGCAGCGGCCGGTGATCTTCGCCCGCTCCGTCTTCGAGAACATCGCCTACGGCCGCCCGGAGGCCACGCTGGAGCAGGTCCGCGCCGCGGCCCGGCAGGCATACGCCGCCGATTTCATCGAGCAGTGGCCGGACCAGTATGACACGATCTTGGGCGAGCACGGAACGTCGGTCTCCGGCGGCCAGCGGCAGCGGATTGCCATCGCACGGGCGTTCCTCAAGCCGGCCTCGATCGTGATCTTCGACGAAGCCACCAGCGAGATTGACGCGGAGAGTGAACGGAAGATCCATGCGGCACTGGAGAAGCTGCGGCAGGGCAAGACGACGTTCCTGATCGCGCATCGGCACACGGTGATGGACCTGGCGGATCGGATCGTCGTCATGGACGCCGGGCGAATCGTGGACGTCGGTCGGCACGCCGAGCTGATCGGACGTTGCCCGCTGTACGTGGCGTTGTACCGGTCGCCGGCGGTGGCTTAGCGATGTTGGGTGCGGGTCGTGGTGTATCGGTGCGCTCGCCGTTTGAGTAACGCCCGACTCGTCGCCTTTGACCCTCCCCCAACCCCTCCCTGGAAGGGAGGGGAGTTTTGAGCCGCGCCCCCGGGGCGCCGCGACCGAGGCCTATTGGCGGCAACTTTCGGCGGACGGAGCGGTATCATGTTTCGCTGGCGTTGGGGTCGGCGAGTCGGGCCGGCGGTCGTGCTCGCGGGCGCGCTGCTGCTGCTTCTGATTGCGGCGCGGATTCACGCGTGTGCCTGCACCGGCGGGCCGCCGCAGTGGCGGTCCATCGACTCCACCGTGACGCCGTAATGCCACGGAGGGCTGGTGATGTCGCACGATTCCACGCGCCCGTCGCTGGGGCTGGGGGGTGCGGTCCGCGGTTGGCTGTTGGCGCTGGTCGGCCTGGGGGCTGTGGTCGGCGGCGCCTACTACCTGGGGCAGCGCACGCCGGCGACGCGCATCGTCTCGGCCGGGCCGCGGATCGAGGATGTCCGCCGGCTCGCGCGGCTGGCGGTGTTGCGGGTCCGGGTGGCGGACATCATCGAGGGCACCACGGCGGGGGCCCACGGGCTGGTGATCGTGAAGGGTGACGCCGACATCGCCATCGACCTGGACCGGATCGAGATCGTGGACCGCGACGAGGAGCGGCGGACGGCGACGGTGGCGATTCCGCTGCCGCGGCCGGACCGCCCGCGGGTGGACCAGTCGCAGACGCGTGTGTACGAGCTGCGCAAGGTGGGGCTGGCGGCGTTCAACCCGTTTGCCGACCCGCGGGCGGACCTGCTGCACGACTGCATGCGCGCCGCCCAACAAGCGATCGAACAGGCGGTGCAGGGCGACGACCTGGTCGCCCGCGCCCGCGAGCAGGCCGAGTCGCTGCTGACCGCGTTCTACCGCGAGCTGGGCTGGAGCGTGACGATCCAATGGAAGCCGCCGGCGGCTACGGACCGGTCAGCAGGCGCACGAACGGGTTGATGTCGCCGAAACCGCTAGCGCCGCCATACTTCCCGTCGCCGTCGATGTCGGCGTTCTGTTCCGGGCAATCGGGGTATATGAGCTTCCACATCTCCCAGTTGGACAGCGCCAGGACGAACGGGTTGATGTCGCCGAAATCCACCGCGCCGTCGCAATTCAGGTCGCCGGCGACCGTGACGATCAGGCGCGCGACCGCGTCGCCGCCGGCGATGCCGTTGCCGCTCGGCAGCGGGCCGGGCCGATACGGATCGGCCAGCTCGCCGTCCAGCTTCTGCCCCGAGGCCACGTCGGTGATCGTGTCCGCGACCGTCAGCGTGTAGGTGTCGGACGGCAGGCGGACGACCGGCGTCAGCGTGACGGCGTAGCGCTGCGGGTCATACGCGAACGTCACCGCCGGCAGCCCATGATACGTGCCGACCAGCGATACCTTCTGCGGATCCACCGCGACCGCCTTGTGGAACACGACTTCGATCGCGTCCAGTTGGGCCGACGCCACGACCGCGTCGGGCGCGGGGTCCATGGTGACGATCTTCGGCGGCCCCTCTTCAAACGGCACCGTCACGCGCTCGGTCCAGAGGATCCACGGCGTGGGGTCGAGGACCGCACTGGTCACGCCCGGGGCGGCGACTTCGAACAGCAGGTGTTCCTGGCGGGCGTCGTTCCACACCACGTACGTCGAGGTGCCGCCCGGTCCGGTGACCGCGATGTCCACGGGCATGGTGAAGATGGGCGACGTGATGGACTGCGCCTGCCGAACGTACAGCTCAACGTAGGCGCGGCCGTCGCGGACGTGTTCCCGCCAGGCGTAGCGGTACTTGGGGGCCCCGGATTGGTAGACCCAGGGCGTGAAGAACCAGGCCATGTCGCGTCCGAGGAAGTCCTCCAGCAGGGCCTGGAACTGGTCCGTGGTCGCGGCGCCGCCGGCGAACGTGGCCCGGTACACATCCAGGAAGCCGAAGAAGGCGGCGTCGCCGATAACGTGCCGCAACATGTGTAACACCCAGCCGGCTTTGAGATACGTGAGGTTGTAATTGAAGATGCGGTTGGGGTCGGTGATCTCGTAGCAATAGACGGTGCCGTCCGCGTTGCTGGGCTTGCGGCTGGCCATGGCGCTGTGCAGGGCGGACGCCCCGGGACTGCCCGGCTTGTTCTCGTACCACAGGGCCTCGGAGTAGGTCGCAAACCCCTCGTTGAGCCAGATGTCGTGCCACGTGGCGCAGGTCACGTGATCGCCCCACCATTGGTGCGACAGCTCGTGCGCCGTGGTGCTCTCCTCAAAGCCCATCTGCCCCGTCATCGTCTGGTGTTCCATGCCGCCGAACCAGACGTTGCTGAACTGGTAGATGCCGTACTTCTCGGCGGCGAACGGGTAGACGCCGTAGAGGTTGCTGAACGTGGTCAGCATGTCCACGGTCTTGAGCCAGGCGTTGCGGTTCGCGGACGTGTCGGACGCGGGGAAGATGAAGAACTTCAGCGGCATGGTGACGCCGCCCCAGTTCCATACCGTCTCGAACGTGTTGTACGTCGCGCCGCCAATGCAGTAGAGATAGTCGGCCGTCGGGTAGTCCGTCTTCCACCGGTAGCGGCTGCGACCGCCGCCCATGTCGTCCACGCCCTGGAGCAGCCCGTTGGACGCGATCGTCATCGTGCTCGGCACCGTGAACCACAGGTCGGCCGTCGTCTTGTCGGCGAGGTCGTCCTTGCACGGCCACCACAGGTAGGCGAACCACGGTTCGCTGATGGTGAACGCCAGCGAGCTGGAGATGTACACGTAGCCCGTCCCCGAAACGGGCACGCCGCCGTACACGACGCGCAGCTCGAACTGCTCCCCAAGCGCGTACGGGCGGTTGAGCGTGACCTCGATGGTGGCTTCGTTCAGCCGGCTCCAGGCCGCCGGCACACCGTCCACGGTCAACTCACTGATTGTCAGGGCGTTATGCAGCCGGAAGTAGAAGGCGCTGAGGTTCGCCACGCGGCTGGCGACGGTCATCGTGTTCGAGCCGCTGATGGAGCGGGCGGCGGGTACGATCTCGATGTCCAGGTGATAGTGCAGGACATCGGTGTCCTCGCCGCCGAGCGTCCGCAAATCGCCCGGCCCGTGCGGCCCGACCAACTCCTGCATCCGCCGGGCGGCGGCGGCCTTCGCGTGGCCGCACGACCAGCCGTCCTCCGCCGGCGGTTGAGCCTTCGTGAGCGTGGCGGCGAAAAAAGCTGCGGTCAGAAGCGTGATGGCGCGCATGGGGCAAACCTCCTGCGGGGCGGACCCGGCCCGCGGCGGGCTCGGTTCCATGTCCTCAATATTAGCTCGGGGAGAGCGGGCGCGCGTGAAGAATCCGGCGGGACGATGGTCCGATAACGCCGGAGGCGAAATCGTGCCTACCTCCCTGGGATGAGGGACCGTTATGGGGTGGGCTCTAACAACTCCTAAGAGAACCCACCACGCAAGTGGTGGGCCGCGGAGCCCCCGCACTGCCGTGCGGGGTTCTGATAGGCGCTCTAGTCTTCCCGCTTCGCGTCGCCGCGGGCGAAGATGCTGGCCACGTAGTTCAGCACGTCGGTGGCGCTGGTCTCGTTGTAGCCGAAGAACTTGATCAGCCGCTGCTTGACGACGTCGATCTTGGCCTGGGTCTCATCGTCCACGACGCCGCTGACGACGTTCTTGAGCTTGATCGTGTCGCGGCTGTCCTCGAACAGCTTCAGCTCCAGGGCCTTGTACAGCCGGGCGTTGGTGTTGTACTCGAACTTCTTGCCGTCCAGGGCCAGGGCGCCGATGTAGTTCATGATCTCCTGGCGGAAATCGTCCTTGCGGCTGTCGGGGATGTCGATCTTCTCCTCGATCGAGCGCATCAGCCGCTCATCCGGGGCCTCGTCGCGGCCGGTGTACTTGTTGCGGACCTTCTCGTGCTGCGTGTAGGCCCGCACGTTCTCGATGTAGTTGGCGCACATCCGCTGGACGGCGTCCTCGTCCGCCGAGATGGCCCGTTGGACCTCGGCCTTGAGCGTGTCCTCGTACTCCTCGCGCACCACGCTGAGCAGCTCCTTGTAGCGCTTCTTGAGCTCCTCGTCGGTGATGAGGGAGTGGTGGTCGAGCCCGCTCTCCAGTTCGTTCATCACCATGAACGGGTTGATGCACTTGTCGCCCTGGGCCTGCTCGCTGACGAGCGAGTTGGAAATCTTGTCCTGGATGTAGCGCGGGCTGATGCCGATCATGCCCTCGCGCGGGCTCTCCTCGCGCAGCTCCTTGACCGAGTCCTCGGTGAAGCCCGGGATGTTCTTCCCGTCGTACAGCTTGAGCTTCTGGAGCAGCGTCAGCCCGGCCTTCTTCGGCTCGGCCAGCCGCGTCAGCACCGCCCACATCGCCGCCACCTCGATCGTGTGCGGCGCGATGTGGATGCCGCGCACCTTGTCCTTGCCGAAGTCCTTCTCGTAGATCTTGATCTCGTCGGACAGCCGGATGTTGTACGGCACGTCGATCTTGATCGTGCGGTCGCGGAAGGCCTCCATCAGCTCGTTGCTCTGGAGCTTCTTGTACTCCGGCTCGTTGGTGTGCCCGATGATGACCTCGTCGATGTGCGTCTGGGCGAACTTCTTGGGCTTGATCGTGTGCTCCTGCGACGCCCCCAGCAGGTCGTACAGGAACGCCACGTCGAGCTTCAGCACCTCGATGAACTCGCACAGCCCGCGGTTGGAGACGTTCAGTTCCCCATCGAAATTGAACGCCCGCGGGTCGGAGTCCGAGCCGTACTGGGCGATCTTGCGGTAGTTGATGTCGCCCGTCAGCTCGGTCGAATCCTGGTTCTTTTCATCCTTGGGTTGGAACGTGCCGATCCCGACGCGGTCCTTCTCCGACAAGATCACCCGGCGGACGATGACGTGGTCGAGGACCTTCCGCCAATCGCCCTCGTACTTGATGAGCAGGTCTTCGAACGTCTTGCGGCAGAACGGGTCCAGGTCGCCCTCGATGCGCAGGTGCCGGCCTTCGGGCAGGTCGGCGTTGAGCTGCGCCAGGATCTCTTTGCGGGCGGCCCGCGGGATGAGCTTCAGCGGCTCCTCGTTCATCGGGCACGGGTGCAGCTCGGTCGGCTCACCCTCGCCGGCCACCTTCCACGCGAACGCGTACAGCGCCCCCTCGTCCGTCATCGAGTAGTGCTCCAGCCCCTTCTTCAGCAGCCGCACGATTGTGCTCTTGCTCGAGCCGACCGGGCCGTGCAGGAGCAGAATACGCCGGTCGGTGCCGTACCCCTGGGCGGCGGACTTGAAGAACTCGACCAGCCGCATCAGCGACCCGTCGAGGCCGTAGATCGCGTCCGCGCCGCGGTCGATCGGGTCGTCAAAGAACTTGTAGTGGACATAATCCTGTTTGAGGTACGTATAGCGCTCGGTCCCGAACGACAGGATCATGTCGTAGACGCGCTGGAAGGCATTCCGCGCCAGCTTGGGGTCGGCCGCCACCATGTCGAGGTACTCGAAGAACGAGCCCTCCCAGTGCTGCTGGCGGAACTTGCCGCTGTCCAAGTGGCGGTCGATGACCGACAGGATGGCTTCACGACTGGGCATCATCAGCCTCCGTGGCCGTCACCGGCGATATGAAGCGCCGGCCCCGGCCGAAAGCACTCAGACTGGTCCGATTTTATCGGACTATAGCAATCCTCGCCCGCCTCGGGCGCACTTGATGCTACGGACCACGACCGGTAACGTCAATCCGCGGCGCCACCGGCCGGCCTCGTTTGCTTATCGACCACTTCGGCGGCACCCGCGCAGCCCATTTCACGGCCCGCCGGCTTGCTCGCGCGGCCCCTCCGCGATCCCTACGCGCCGGCTGCCGCAGCGGGGGCATTTCACCTCCGCCGGTCGGCCGCGTGGCAGGAACTGCTCGCCGCAGTCCCGACATTCCCACACGGGTTGGCAGGAGTTCTGGCCGCATTTCGGACATTTCACCGGAAAACCCTGGCCGGGCTTCAGGTGCGCGACGCCCCGATACCCACAATCCGCGACGATGCACTGCACGTAGACCGGCGGAGCCCCGGGGCTGGTCACGTCGGTCGGCTCGCGGAGGGCAAAGTGCAACCAGACGGCCCCCCCGACCAGCGCCAGCCCGGCCAGCGCGATGAGGACTTGTCGCCGGCGCTGCGCGCGGGCGTAGGCGCCGATCGACAGCTCGCCATCGCGGTACAGGGCCGAGCGATAGTCGCGGAAATCGATCGACCGTCGTCGTCGGGTGGCCACGGGAGTACCATCCGTGGAGGCGTCAGGCCGGTGGGACCGCTCCATTCCGGCGGGGAGCCGCCGGCACTAGGATACCACCACTGTGCTACGCTCATAAGGCGAGAGAGGTCGCATGGGGACGCGAATTGGGATCGGCTACGACGTACACCGGCTGGTGCCGGGTCGCCCGCTGAAGCTCGGGGGCGTGACGATCCCCTGTGAGCGGGGGCTCCTGGGGCACAGTGACGCCGACGCCGTCCTGCATGCCCTGTGCGACGCCCTGCTGGGGGCCGTCGGCCAGCCGGACATCGGCGAACTCTTCCCCGATAACGATCCGCGATGGAAGGACGCGGACAGCCGGCGGTTCGTGGAGGCGGCCCTGCAACGGGTCTCGGACGCCGGCTACCGCGTGGCGAATGTAGACCTGGTCATTCACGCTCAGCAGCCCCGCTTGGGGCCGCATAAAGAGCAGATTCGGGCGGCGGTGGCGCGGCTCGTCGGCGTGCCGCTCGACGCCGTGGGGGTGAAGGCCACCACCAACGAGGGGCTCGACGCCATCGGCCGCGGCGAGGCCATCGCCTGCTGGGCGGCGGTGCTGGTGCAGCGGTAGCTCACCCAACGACAGCCATTTCGGGGCGCCGTATACTATCGCCCCTATGAGTGACCAGATCAGCGATCGTCGGGCCAAGCTGGCAAAGTTGCGCGAGATGGGGGTTGATCCGTTCGGCGCGCGCTTCGAGGACGTTGCGTCGCACGCGGCGATTCGCGCTGCGGCGGACGGGCTGCATATCGAGGCGGGCCGGGTTCTGGAGACCGCCGACGCGTGTTTTCGGGCCGCCGGCCGGGTCGTCCTGCACCGTGACATCGGCAGCCTCATCTTCCTGACCGTGCGCGACCGCACGGGCGACCTTCAGTACGGCGTCAGCAAGAAAATGTTGGCGGAAGGGGGCGAGGGGTCGAGGGGCCCAGGGGCCGAGGGAAGGGAACAGGGAACAGGGAACGGGGAACAGGGAACGGGGAGCGGGGAACAGGGAACGGGGAGCGGGGAACAGGGAACGGGGAACAGGGAGCAGGGGGAGTGCGGGCGTCCCGCCCGCCGTCAGGGGACGAGCGAACAGGGCGTCGGCGACGCGGAGTCAGCCGTCCCCACGTTCCCGCCTTCCCACGTTCCCACGCAAACCGCCTGGCCCGTCGCCAAGCTGCTGGACCTCGGCGACATCATCGGCGTCGAAGGCCGCCTCGGCCGCACCAAGACGGGCGAGCTGACGCTGTGGTGTACGAGCCTGACGCTGCTGTCGAAAGCGCTCCGCCCGCCGCCGCCGGAATGGTACGGGCTGAAGGACGTGGAGCTGCGCTATCGCCGGCGGTACGTGGACCTGTACGCGAACCCCGCGTCGCGCGACGTGTTCGTCCAGCGGGCGCGGATCATCGACCACGTCCGCCGGGTGCTGCACGAGCGCGGCTTCATCGAAGTCGATACGCCGGTGTTGCAGCCGATCTACGGCGGGGCGGCGGCGCGGCCGTTCGTGACGCACCATAACACGCTGGACATGCGGCTGTACCTGCGGATCAGCCCGGAGCTGTACCTGAAGCGCTGCCTGGTCGGCGGGCTGGAGCGCGTGTACGAGCTGGCCCGCTGCTTCCGCAACGAGGGCATCAGCCCGCGACACACCCCCGAGTTCACCATGCTGGAGCTGTACCAGGCGTACGGCGATTACCACGACATGATGGACATCTGCGAGGCCATCATCGGCGGGGCCGCCCGCAACGTGATCGGCTCAACGAAGATCGCGTTCGGCGACCGCGAAATCGACTACACGACGCCGTGGCCGCGGCGGAAGTACGCGGACCTGTTCGCGGAATGTGTCGGCGTGCCGCTGACGGACATCGCGGCGGCGCGGGCCCGCGCGCGGGAGCTGAAGATCGAGGAAAGGAAGCTCGACGATGCGGTGGTCGTGAACAAGCTGTTCGAGCACTACGTCGAGCCCCATCTGGTGGACCCGACTTTCGTCGTGGACTATCCGGCGCCGCTGTGTCCGCTGACGAAGCGGCACCCCGCCGACCCGAGCCTGGCGCTGCGGTTCGAGCTGTACATCAACGGGATGGAACTCGGCAACGCCTACAGCGAGCTGAACGACCCGGACGTGCAGCGGGAGAACCTGGCCGGGCAGGTCGCGGGCGAAGGGGACGAGACGATGCGGGTAATGGACGAGGACTTCTGCGAGGCCCTCGAGTACGGCATGCCCCCCGCGGGCGGCCTGGGCATCGGCATCGACCGGCTGGTCATGCTCCTGACCGGCAGCCTGAGCATCCGCGACGTGCTGCTGTTCCCGCTCCAGCGGCCGCAGACCTAGGAGACGACGGTGCCTGGCGGCCGAGCACGGCAGATGACCTTTCGCGATCTGCTGGTCTCCGGCGGACTCGAGGCGACATTGCGCGCCGCGAATCCGTGGTGGCAAGGGGAACGCATCGCCGAACTGCCGCCGGTTCGTCGGTGGGCGTTCAGTCCGGTACTCGATGGATTGACGAAGGGGCTTACGTCGGCGGTGGTCCTGCGCGGACCGCGACAGGTTGGAAAGACCACGCTGCTCAATCAGGTCATTCACCAGCTCCTTGACGACGGCGTCGAGCCAACGCGGATATTCCGCGTGCAGTTCGACGACCTGCCGGCCCTGCGGCGGCTATCGATGCCGATTATCGAGATGTGCGACTGGTTCGCCGAGAATGTCCCGGGCATGTCTTTTCACCAGGCCGCGCGCGGCGGCAAGAAGGCCTTCATCTTTCTCGACGAGGTTCAGAACCTCACGGACTGGGCCCCGCAACTCAAGAACCTGGTTGACCTCAACCCGGTGCGCGTGCTCGTGACCGGCAGCTCGGCATTGCGCATTGAGGCCGGGCGCGACAGCCTCGCCGGTCGCGTAACGACGATCGAAATGGGACCGCTGCTGCTCCGTGAGGTGGCGGCGATCCGTTCGTTTGGGCGGGTGGACCCGCTCTTGCCCCACAACGGTCTGGCTCCCCTGCGGGACAAGTCGTTCTGGGCCGAGTTGCGCCATCACGGCGAACGGCATCGTGCTGTACGGGATCGGGCGTTCGAGGCGTTCTCGGCGCGCGGCTCCTACCCCGTCGCGCAGGCGCGGGCGGACCTGCCTTGGGAGCGCGTCGCGGATTTCCTGAACGAAACCGTGATCCGGCGTGCAATTCAACACGACCTGCGCATGGGGCCGCGGGGGCAGAAACGCGATGAGAACCTGTTGGCGGAGGTCTTTCGTCTGGCCTGCCGGTACGCCGGGCAATCTCCGCGACAAACCCTGTACTTGGAGGAACTCCGGCAGGCCTTGCACGCCAACATCGGCTGGCAGCGCGTGTTCGCGTATCTCAAGTTTCTCGACGGCACGCTGCTGGTGCGGCTCATCGAACCGCTGGAGCTGCGTTTGAAGCGCAAGCGCGGCCCCTCCAAGCTGTGTCTGTGCGACCATGCGTTGCGGGCCGCCTGGCTCCAGGAAGTCGTGCCGCTGGCCCCGCCCGCCCTGGAGCAACACCCCCACCTCAGCGACCTTGCGGGTCGCCTGGCGGAAAGCACGGTCGGCTATTTCTTCCGTTCGATCATCGGGCTGGACGTCGCTCACTTCCCCGAGCGCGGGCCCGAGCCCGAGGTTGATTTCGTGCTGACCGTCGGCGAGCAGCGGATTCCGGTCGAGGTCAAGTATCGCCGGCAGATCGACCACCGTGACACGGTCGGCCTGCGGTCCTTCATCGAGAAGCCCCACTACTCCGCGCCCTTCGGCGTGTTCGTGACCCTACGCGATGAGGTGGCCACCGACGATCCCCGGATCGTCTCGCTGCCGCTGTCGTCTCTCTTGCTGCTGCGCTGAAGATGAACCCGGCCGTCGCGATTGGGCTGCGCGACCGCACCAACCGGCCGCCGAAGCCCCCAACTCACCGTCCGAGCAGCCACGACGTGCCGCCGTTCCCGCTCCAGCGGCCGCAGGACTCGAGATGAACACGCGCTTCGTCGGTATCGACGCCGGTTGCCTGCACACACCGGCCTACGTGGCATGGCTGAGCGGGCAGGAGTTCACGCTCGACACGTACCAGCCCGCGGAGGATACGCCTCCCCCGCGAACCCCCGCGGGTCTTCCGGCACCGGCTATCTTCGCCGTGGACGCGCCGCGCCGGCGGGCAAGAGACAGTCTCCATCGCAACCCGCGTGGCTACCACGCGATTACGGCTGGGTCAGGAGTCGCACGAAGGGGTTGATGTCGCCGAAGTCCACCACGCCGTCGCCGTTGATGTCGGCGTTCAGGCGATCGCAGTTGGGATACTGCGCCGCGTAGCCCGCCGGGTTCGTCAGCGCCAGCACGAAGGGGTTAATGTCGCCGAAATCCACGTTCCCGTCGCAATTCAGGTCGCCGCGCGGCAACACGATCCGCGACATCCACGTCCGCCAACTGTTGTTAAGCGCATACTCGTGGTGGGCCCACAGCGTGTTCGTCGCCGCCGGGTCCGGCGCGACCGCCGAGTAGTCCCCCCAGCGGTTCGACGTGTACGGCGCGTTGCTGGCCACGGCGATCACCGGCGGCCGGAAGGTGTTGAGCGGATCGTCGGCATAGCGGTACGCGGTGATCATCGAGATGTACTCGTTCGGCGAGCTGCGGGCCGCCGTCATCACCGCGTCGCCGCGGCGGTTGACGGCGATGGAGCCGAAGAACGTGCGGATGTCGCCGCCGAGGTCGAGCTCGCCGGACTGCACCAGCGCCGGGTCCTGGCCGGAGGTCGGCCAGCCGTTCATGGCGATTTCGTACCAACGGGCCCGCACGCGCGTGTTGTTGACATGGTGGGTGGCCCACAGCGATCCGTTGCGGTACGCGACGGTCCAGAAGCGGGCGTCGAACGTCTCCGGGCGCACGCTGCTGCCCTTCTGCGGCGGGTCCTCCGGGGGACGGTACGTCGGCACCGTCAGCGAATACGTCGTGAAGAAGGGGGTGCCCAGCGGGTCCCGCAGCGCGATCAGCCGCACCGCCGTGTTGCCGGTCGAGTTCTCGCCGTGCTCGATGAAGTACATCGCCGGCGGGTTGTCGTAGGCCACCGGCGGCAGGCCGGCCGACTGGGTCGAAGTGGTCAGCTCGACCACGCGTTGGACGGCGGGGGGCTGACCCGCCAGCAGCGAGGCTTTGTCAAACGTGTACACCGGATAGCGGGCCCCGGCGCCGAACGCATCCCCCGAGATATAGACCGCGTTCGCATCCACGCCGATGTTCGGCGAGTCGAACATGTTGCCCGCCTGCGTCGTCGTGTCGAAGCGATACTTGTACCACGTGCCGTGCGGGTCGGCGTCGTCGGAGACGGCCACGAGAACGTACGACCGCGTCTGGTTGGGCGGGGCGTTCGCCTCGGCGGCCATGGCGAAGAAACGGCCGCTCAGCTCGTCGTACAGGACTTCGGGGTCAAAGATGAAATCGGTCGCCCCGACGCTGCCCCAGAAGCCGGCCGCACCCTCGATGGGCTGCTGAAACGTCTTGTTCCCCTGCTTATCGAAGAACGCAATCTGCCCGTTCACGATGCCAATCAGGTGGTTCGGGCCGGCGGCCATGTGCGGGTCGGGCGGCGTCCAGCCGGTGCTCAGGATCGCGTCGAAGCCGAAGGCGGCCAGGTCGGTCGCGATCGTGCGCTCGCCCTCCTCGATCAGCTTCGGGTCAAACGTCGGCGGCTCGTGCGGCACGGGGCCGTCGGCCCACGCGACCACGAGGCCCGCGGGCACCATGTCATCGGTCACACCCTGCACACGCCCGGCCAGGTCGATCGGCCGCTCGGAGAGCAGCGTGACGTTGACACTCGACTTGTCGCCACGACCGGCGTCGCCGCTCCAGACGCACACAATCTCGCCGCGCGGGCTCAGCAGCAGCCGTTGTGTGCCGGCGGCGGCGCGCAGCGACTGATCGCCGGTCGTATGGCCCGTGACGCGGAACTCGGCGCCTTGGGACAATCCGTCGGCGGCGAAGCGCTGCGCGAACACACCCGTTTCGTCCCCGTCGTCACTGTTCCAGGCGATGACAAAGCGGCCGTCCGGCGCGACGGCCACCGCCGCCGCGTTCTGCGGTCCGCGCCGCGTCGTATTGACTACGAACGGGTCACTGAGCGGTCGTCCCTGCGGATCGAAACGACGGGCGAGCACGCCGTAGTCGTCGCCGTCGCTCCGCGGGTCGAGCCAGACCACGACGAAGCCGTTCGGCCCCGCGGCGATGACGGGTTCGATGGAGCTGGGCTGGGCCGGGTCGTTGACCGCGATTTCCGCGCTGAGGCGCTGGCCCGCCGCGTCCATGCGCTGCACGCGGATGCCGGCCGGCTCCATCTGGTCATCAAACACCGCGAAGGCGACCGCGAAGGTCCCGTCCGCGGCGGCGGCGACGCTGGGCGTCATCTCCGTGCGGCCCTTAACGTCGGCGACGGCGAACTCGTCGCCGCGCGGACGGCCATCGGCCGCGAAGAATCGCGCGCGAAGCTGTTGGGGCGCGCCCGGCCCGGTCTGTGAGGTCCAGACGAACAGCGCGCCGCCGTCCGCGGCGCCGACCACCACGGGCTGCGACTGATGGCCCCGCCATTGCTGATTAACGGCGATCTCCGAGCCGCCCGCGAAGGTCGGGTCGAAGCGCCGGGCGATGATGGAGCCGGCGTGGCCGTCCTGGCCGTGCGCTTCCCACGCGATCCATAGGTTGCCGAGACCGTCACATGCGATGGCGGGCTGGGTCTGATGAGCCCGCGCATAGAGACCGACCGGAACTTCAGCGCCGATCGCGACACCGTCGGCGTCGAACCGCTGGGCGTACACGCCGGCGCGGCCCGCCTGCTGTCGCCGGCTCGACCAGACGGTCACGAGTTGCCCGTGGCGATCGAAGGCGGCGGTAGCCTCATGTTGGGCGCTGGCGATGAACGTGCTGGCCCGCCACTCGTACCGATGCACGTCAGGGGCCGCCGAGGAGACGGGGTCGGTCGGCGGCGAACCGGCCAGGAGCGCGGGGACGCAGGCCACGACGAGCAAAATCGCGAAGCACCTCATAGGATTCGTCTCCAAGACCGGCGGGACGCCGATGCTCCCCCTACATGGGGGGCGGACGCCGATTGCCACCAAACAGAATGCGCCTTCATCGGACACGCACGTCCAAAAAGCGGGCAGCCGCCGGACCGGGAACATGGCTCGGTCCGGCGGCCGCCGCTGAAACTCACTTTCGACACCGACTGAGGTCGGCGTCGTGGCCGCCGGGGCGGCCCGCCGTTATGGGTTCGTCAACAGGTTGACGAACGGGTTGATGTCGCCGAAGTTCACCAAGCCGTCGTTGTTGATGTCGCCCAGCAGGATGTTGCAGTTCGGGAACGCGGCGGCGTACCCGGCCGGGTTGGTCAACGCCAGGACGAACGGGTTGATGTCGCCGAAGTCGACGTTCCCGTCGCAGTTCAGGTCACCCTTGGCGAACGGCGGGTTGCACTGCACCGCGACCACGGACACGTCGTCGATGTTCCAGCCGCTATAGGTCCGGCTGGAGTTCGTCGTGCCCATCGTCCAGCGGAGGTAGACCGTCGGCTGATTATTGGCATAGGCCGAGATGTCATACTGCTGCAGGCTCCACGCGTTCTCGGTCACGGCGGTGGTGGGGTTCGACCAGACGTTGGTCCAGGTCGTCCCGTTCGTGCTGATGCGCACGTAGGCGTGATCGGAGGCGCTGCCTTGGACATTGAGGCGGCGCCAGAACCGCAACGTTGTACCGACAGCGCCGGTGCAGTCGATCGCCGTGCTCGTCAGGTGATACTCGGGCATGCTGTTCGTGTAATCGCCGTTGAGGTTGTACCCGTACACATTAGTGCCGGTGTAACCCGAGGTCGGATCGGGGAAGCCGTAGCTTGCGCCGCCCTGGCCCGTCGGCTGGCCGAAGGCCCACGTTCCACCGGAGATGGTCCAGCTAGGGTTGACGTCGAAGTTGTTCTCGTACACGGCCCGCCAACCGAAGCCGGCCAGCGCCGAATAAGTCGCTGTCGGAGCATTCGACGGGTCGGTCATGGTTTGGTTCGTGGTGGTCTTGGCGCTGAAGTAGTACTGAATCTTCGTGCCGCAGCTCGCCGCCGGCATCACCGCGTCGTAGACGTTCGGCGAGACTTCGGTCATCGGCACATTGACCCATCCGGCCCCCGTGTTGTAGTACAACGTGCCGGTGCCGGACTGCGGCTGCGCCGCAATGCCGGTCACATCCACGCGGACGGTCGTCCCGCCGGCGGGGTTGACGAATTCCGGCTTGCCGTTGGGGTACGTGAAGCCCAGCAGTTGCAGCGGCGGCACGGTCGAGGTCATGTCGTGCTTCCCGAAACCCGTCAAGATCTCGTAATAGTGCGGCGTCCCGTTGAGGATGTTGCCGTCGTTGTCGTCCAGCGTCAGGAAGTCGACCGCGATCTGCGGCGTGATCGTCGTGGCCGACCCGTGCAACAATATGGACTCGACGGTCAGCCGGCGGATGATCTCGAGGTGGTTGACCGGCTCCGTGATCTTGAGCTCTTTCCAGGTGTCCCAGATGCAGCCCGACAGGAGCTGGCCGCAAGTGTGGATCGCGCTGCCGCAGGTCGAGCAACCGCTGGCGAGGTACTTGCAGTTGTTGTCGGCATTGCGGATCGGGGTGTTACAGTCCTGGAACCCCAGAGCCATGGCCGACCGACCGGTGATCAGCATCGCGAGGCTGTCGCTCATGCCTTCACCGTACGCGCCCTGGCCGCTGCCACCCTTCTCTATGGTGTTGTGCCCGTACTCGTGATGGATCACGTCGCCGAAAGCGGTGTTGTTGCACCCGCCGCCCGACCGGTAAAAGTTGATCGTGCTGGCGGAGTAGTACGCGTTGCACGTGCTGTTGATGTTGACGGTCACCTTCATCGAGGGCTGGTTCTGGATCGTCGGGTAGTTCGGCTTGGCCCCGAGGATCATGTCCCGCACGATGTTGGCCTGAAGGTAAGCGTTGACCTCGGCCGTCTGGTGCTCCGCGTTGCTCTGATTGTGCTGGAAGTTCGCCGGTCCCGGCGGAACCACACCCGGCAGGGTGATCGAGGCGTTGCCGCCGGTACCGCTGTTCACCACGTAGAACCAGCGCCCGGTGAGCGTCGAAGTCACGTCCACCGGCGTCGTGCCCGGGTTCGCCAGCACGAAATCCCCGTTGATGTCCGTGTAGGCCTCTCCGCCCGACCGGGTGACCTTCAGGTACGGCAGCGGCGTCCACACTTCCGTGGCGCACGCGTCGGCGCGATAGTCCGGCGTGCACAGGCCGCTCACATTGCCAACGATGTCCTCGTGATAGACGAGGCTCTCCTGATACAGGACCGCGCCCGTCGCGGCGTCGCACACAAACAACCAGTTCTCGTACGGATCGCTGCCTTGGCCGCTGTCGGCGGTGAAGGTGATGGCGACCGCGGGCGCCACATCCATGTCATCCACGCCGGCCCAGATCACCAGCTCGGCCGGACTGAAATGGACCAGCCCCGGCACTTCCGCGATGGCCGCCGCGTGCGCCGCCCCTTCGGCCGCGAAGCCGTCGAAGCCGGCCGGCACGCTGAACTGGCCCAGGGGCCGCACGTCGGACCGCGCCCACACCAGGGGGTAGCCGTCCTCGTTGCGGACCAGCAGCCGCAGCTCGCCCCGGAACACGGGGATGCCGTCGCGGTGCTGGTGGTAGTACACGAGCGTGAACTTGTACGAGTCGGTCTCGGGCTGATACATCGTGGGCAGGGTGTACAGCTCGTCGAAGGCCAGACCCGGCACCAGCTCGTCCGCGCTGACTCCCAGCACCTGGCTGTAGTCCTGCACGAACACGGCGGCGCTGAGTTCCGGGGTGTCGGCCACGCTGAAGGGGACCGCGTAGATCGTGCTCAGGCGCCCGGCGTGCTCGTCGTATTGCACGCCTGGGAAGTCGGCCTGCAACTGGGCCCGCGCCGCCAGCACGTCGAGGTTGTCCCCCCAGGCCATGGATGCACAAACCAGAACCAGAGTGAGTCCTAACCAGCGCATGAAATGCTCTCCTTCTCTGACCTGCGAAAAGACGCGAAACGCCACTTTCCGTAAGTTGAGCATAACGTGACCGCCGCCGGGTTCGCAAGCAAACTCTCGATTATTCGCGCCCTGCCCGGCCGCGCGGGCCCGGCAGGCTGACGACGACACCCGCAGGGCGCCCCCGGGCCAGCGTCCCGCGGTCGCCGGTATCCGGCTGGCCGCTATCCGGGCGTGTCGGCTAGGATGGGGCCGTGAACAGGAATGACGCGGTACCCCCCTCCACTTTCTCCCGCGCCCCGTCGTCGCCCCACGCGGGTTCGCCCGCCGATCGGTCGCATCGGGGCCGTGACGGTGCTTCTTGTGCTGGCGGCTGCGCTGGTTCCGGCGGGGCGCTGGCTGTGGACGCGCCAGAGCTTGGCCTGGCAGGTTGAGCGGGGCTTGGAGCTCCTGGAAGGGGCCGATAATCCGTTGCGCTTGCGAGCGGCGCTGGACCAATGGGAGGCCGAGACGCGCTCAAACTGGGAATCTCGCCGCGACGAACTCGTCGCGCACCTGTTCAACACCCGGCCGTTGGAGGACCAGCGCGTGCGCCGCCTGCTCACCCGCGTCGCCGGAGCGGACTACGGGACCCGTCGCGACGACTGGCAGCGCTGGTACGACGCGCGCAAGCGTTTCCGCCACGGCCTGCCGCCCGACGTGGCCCGCCGGGAAGCGGTGCGCCTCGAGCGGCGGTGGACCGCGCCGGTCGGACTGACGAGTTGGTTCACGACGATTCTCCCCCTGGACGGCCAGGTCTTCGTCGCGTCGCTGGGGGCGGACTTCAACGATCCCCGCGACGAAGCGGACGGGGTCGTCCGCGTCGATGGCGGGACCGGCCGCGCCGAGCTGCTGTTCACTCCGCCGGCGGCTCACCGGGGGCCGCGCGACGTTATTGGACTGGCGGCGGCGGACGACGGTCTCATCGCCGCCTGCTTCAACGGCTCCGTCTACAGCCTCGACAAGCAGGGACAAGTCCGTTGGCACGCCCACGTCGGCGACCCCGTCGTCGCCCCACCGCTCACCATCGATCTCAACCGCGACGGCATGGACGACGTGTTGGTGGTCACCCGCGCCGCACGCGTCGTCGCGCTCAGCGGCCGCGGCGGTAAGACGGTCTGGGTGACCGGCCTCGGCAAGCCGACGGCCGGCGCCGACTTGCTCGGGGCGACGCTGGCACTGGGCAAGGTGCAGGGCAGCGCCGAGCACGAGCTGATCGCCACGTTGCCCACCGGCCAAGTCGAGCTCCTGGGGCTGCGCGACGGCCGCTCACGTTGGCGACACGACCTCGCCGCCGGGACGGTCGCCGGCTTGATCGGCCTCGCGCGGTCGGCCGAGAGCAATGGTCCGGCAGCCTGTATCGCCGACCGGGCGGCGGCCGTGTGGTCGCTGGTCGGGTCGGCCGGCCGGCCGGAGGCCGTGCGCTGGGAGGTGCTGTCGGTCCGCCGGGATGAGACGCTGGTGGCCGGCCTGAGAACGTTGCGCGGCGGGCGCGCTGGCCGCGACGGGACGGATGCGGCGGTGCTGCTGCTGGCGTGTCCCACCGGGCCGTACACGGAGGGGAACGCCGCCGTCTGCGCGCTGGCGACGGGCGGCCTCCAATGGCGGTTCCCGCTGGACGGCGCGATCTGGGGCACGCCGGCGGTCGCCGACCTGAACGGCGACGGCACGCCGGAGATTGTCGTGGCGGGGGTGGCCGCGCCGCAGGATGGCCCCGCGGCCGGCGTCCTCATGGTGCTGTCCAGCGCCGGGCACTGTCTCAACCAGGTGTTGCTGGACGCGCCGGTCGAGTGCTCGCCGGTCGTGGCGGATGTGGATGGCGACCGCCTCTTGGAGATTCTCGTCGCGGACCAGGCCGGTCGGCTGCACTGCTTCGCCACGGCCGGCTACGGGCCGGTCGAGTGGGGCACGTTCGGCGGCGACAGCCACAATACGCGCAACGCGACCAACGCCTATGCGTTTGGGCAGACGCCCGCCGGTTATCAGTGGGCCTGGAAGCCGTGATCCGCGTAGCCGGGCGTCCGTCTCCTCGGCCAGGAGCCGGGCGATTCAAGGTCAAGGAGTGCTCCCGCGATAGGACCGCCACCGCGAGGATTCAGGGGCACGGGGCATTGGGCGGGAGTGCGAGCCTCCCGGCAAGCCGCGGCTCCGCAGGAGCCTCGCCCTCCCGCGTTGCGCGATCGTAAACGCCCATACGGGGCCATCGCCAAGAAGGCGCGGCACCGCTTAGCCTTGGTGGCCGGAGGCCGCGCCGGCCGCCGGGGCCCGCGGCGTCCCCGCCGATGCCTCCGGCAAGCCGGTCTTGGCGGTGGCGGGAGTCGGCAGCATGGCGAGCTGCCGCTCGCTAGGGGCCATCAGGATTTCATCACCCGCCGACACACCCTGGGTGACCTCGACCATCGTCGGTGTGAGCCGGCCGAGTTTCACTTCGACCGGCGCCGTGGACAGCGCGCCGCGGACGAACACGAAGTGCTGCGCCCCCCGCGAGAAGACGCACTGCACCGGCACGGCCAGCACGTCCTTCGCTTCCTCGATCAGGATTTCGATGTGCGCGGTGTCGCCCGGAGAAACGGCGGCGTCCGTCTCGTCCAGCAGGATTTCCGCCGCGTGCTCCTTCAGGTTCGGGTTCAGCCAGCCGCGCTCCGAGTCGGCGAACTGGGCGATCTTGGTGAGCTTGCCGACGAAGGTCCGACCCGGGACGGCCGGCACCTTGACGATGCAGGTCATCCCCTCGCGCACCTTGTGGCGGTCGGCCTCGTGGATGCGGGTGCTGACCATCATCTGGGAGGTATCCGGCAGCGTGATCAGCACCTGGCCGGGGTACACCTGCTCGCCGGCGGCGATCCGGTTGTTGCTCCAATACCGCCGTTCCCCGGACTCGCCGTAGCGGACCACCCCGTCGGAGGGGGCGACGAGTTCGCACTTGGCAAGCTGCTCCTTGAGCCGCTCAAACCGCTTCTCGCGGAGGGCCAGGGATTGGCGCTGGTCGTTGGCCTTCACGCGGGCCTGCTGCTCACGGGAGGCGGCCCGTTGTTTCTCGCGTTCCAGCTCCTCCTCGGCCTGCTCGACCGTGGAGACCTTCTGCATCTTGTTCTTTTTCAGCTCGTACTCGTTGAGGATGCGCAGTTCCAGCTCGTTGCGCGCCAGGGTCATTTCGAGCCGCTCGAGCTCGTCCTCCAGTTCCTCGATCTTCGACGCGGTGACGAAGCCCTTCTCCCGCAGCGGCCGGCTCTTCTCCAGTTCATCGCGCTTCCGCTTGATGTCCAGCTTCGTCTTCTTGATGTCGATGTCGATCGAGGCCACCGACTTCTCGTAATCCCCCTCCAGGTAGCGCTTCAGTTCCAGCCGCGCCACCTCCAGGTCGATTTCCGCCTTGCGGATGCGGCTGGCGTTCTCGCTTTGCGTGATCGCCAACTGCTGCTCCGCCTCCTCCAGGGCCGCCGTCGCCCGCTGGAGCTCCAGTTGCTCCATCTCGACCCGGTCCTTCATGTCGTCGGACGCCAGCCGGACCAGCACGTCACCCTTCTTGACCGCGGTGCTCTCGGGGACCACCCATTCGATCGTAACCCGCTGCCCCTCCACCTCGTTCTTCAGCTCCACCGAATTGACCGGCTTGAGCTCCCCGTCCTCCTTGAGCGTGATGTTCAGCGTGAGCGGTTGTACCTCGTAGGTCCCCTCGGTCTCGACTGGCCCGGTAAACAGGTTCTTGAGAAAGCCCCACGGCAGTATGGCCCCAACCACTCCGACCGGCAGCCCCACCCCCACCGTCAGGACCGCGAGCCGGCGCAACCGACGGCCCCACGCTCCGCCGCGCCGCCTGACTCGTGACCGATCCGTCGTTGGGGCCGCGAGGCCGACAACCGAGTCGCTCATGCTGCCACTCCCTTCGCACCGCATCCCGGGTCGCGCCATCGACCCGGTTCACTCCGTCCCCCGCGCGTCCACCTCCGCCCCCGCCCCCGGCCGCGCCCATTCTATCGGATTCCCAGCCCCCTGTCCGCCCCGAAACAGGACGCCACGGAATCTGACCAACGACGATATTTGGGAACACAGCCGCCCAACCGTGGACTGGTTCTCCGGTCCGCACTCTTCCACGCCCGGGGAACCAAAATGCCCCTGCCGCGGTCCAATGGGTGACTGGAAGCACTTGTGGCGACCACGAAGACCGACGAGCAGCTTCTAACGGAATGCGTCGGCGGCCGGCGGCAACCCTCGCACTGCCCCTGGGGACGCTCAAGCCACGCCTGCCCGCCGCCCCGGAGAAACCGCGTGCGTCGCGGGGCGCACCGACCGATCACGGACCGGCGGAGGCCACGTCATGAACGACATCACTAGCTCTGATCTCGGACGCGAATCGGGCCGGGGCAGCGAAGGGACAGGGTCCAGCCCGTCGCTGTGGCGCCGAGTGCTGGCGGCCGCCGGACCGCGCGCCGGCCGATGGCATTGGTCGATGCCCTGGCGACAACGTGTTCCGGGCTGGGGCCTCGCCGCGGCCGCGGCCGCCATGATTCTGCTGGCGATCGGCATCGCGTCGCACCAGCGCCTCGGCGCGGCGAAGCTGAGCCGCGCCGCCAGTCCGCGGATGGTCGCCGGCTACGCTCCGACGGACGAACTGCCGCCCGCGGCGGTGGACGAACTGCACGCGGCGGTCGCCGGCCGTCATATCAGTCCGTCCGGCGGTGCCGGCGAATTGGCCGGCCAAGGGCCCGGTACCCCCGAGTTGACCCCGCCGGTCAGCTCGCCGCTCGGCGACGGTCGTCAGGTGGTCCGCAGGGCCACCATCGAACTGGCGGTGCCGGACGTGCGGACGGCGTTCTTCAAGGTGTCCCACCTCGTCAGTGAGGCGCACGGCGAGTACGTGCAGGACTCAAGCCTCGCCGGTCACAACGCCCAGTTGCGCGGCACGCTGACACTGCGGGTGACCGTCGGCCGGCTGTCGGAGGTGCTCAACCAACTCCGCACGTTGGGCGAGGTGCGCTCCGAGAACAGCGGCGGCGAGGACGTGACGGCCCAGGCGGTGGACATCGAGGCCCGTCTGCGCAACGAGCAGCGCGTCGAGCGCGAACTACTCGAACTCCTGGAGAAGCGGGCCGACGCCCCGCTCAAGGAAATCCTCGAGCTCCGCTCCGCGCTGGCCGCGGTCCGCCAGACCATCGAGAGACTCGCCGCCCAACGCGAACGCCTCGCCGGCCTGGTCGCCCTGGCCACGGTGGCGGTCATGATCGTGCCGGCGGACGCCCCGCCGCCGGAAGCGACCGGGCTAGCGGCCCACTTTGCCCAAACGATCGAGTCCGCGTGGCGCGGCGGGCTGACGTTCCTGGTGGAAACGCTGGCCGGCCTGCTGGCGGTACTGGTCGGCGGGTCCATCTGGTGGCTTGTGTTGGTCGTCGTTGTGCTCGCCGTGCGGGGGCACTGGCGCCGCCGGGCGACCCGCACCGCGTGATGCAACGGCCGTGACCGCGGTGTGCCCGCGGCTCCCGGATGCCCCGCAGCGCCCGTCCGGCCGATGGGCGTCACTCGGACCTCAGCGACGCCATGTCGATCGAAAAGCGGTACTTCACGTCCGACTTCAGCAGCCGCTCGTAGGCCTCGTTGACCTTCTGGATGGGGATCACCTCGACGTCCGCGGTGATGTTGTGCCGGCCGCAGAAATCGAGCATCTCCTGCGTCTCCGCGAGGCCGCCGATGATGGAGCCGGCCAACTGGCGGCGGCCGAACAGCAGGGCGAAGGCCGAGACCGACAGCGGCGTCTCGGGCGCGCCAACCAGCGTCAGCGTGCCGTCGTGGGCCAGCAGATTGAGGTACGCGTTGATGTCGTGTTCCGCCGCGATCGTGTCGAGGATGAAGTCGAAGCGGCCGATCTGCTTTCTCATCGCCTCGGCGTCCCGGGAGACGATGACCTCGTGCGCGCCGAGCCGCAGGGCGTCCTCCATCTTGCCCACCGAAGTCGTGAAGACCACGACGTGGGCCCCGAAGGCGCGGGCGAACTTCACGCCCATGTGCCCCAGGCCGCCGAGGCCGACCACGCCGACCGTCCGGCCCCGGCCGACACCCGCACGGTGCAACGGCGAGTACGTGGTGATCCCGGCGCACAACAGCGGGGCGGCACCGGCGGGATCCAGGTTCGCGGGAATCCGCAGGACGAACCGCTCGTCCACGACGATGCTGCCAGAGTAGCCGCCGTAGGTGACCGGGGCGGTCTTGTGCTTGTCCGGCGAGTTGTAGGTGAGGATGAGGTTCCGGCAGAGCTGCTCCAGGCCGGCCTGGCACTGGGGGCAGGTGCCGTCCGAATCCACCAGGCAGCCGACGCCGGCGAGGTCGCCAGGCTTGTACCGGGTCACCGCGGAGCCGACCTTGGTGACGCGGCCGACGATCTCGTGCCCGGGTACGATGGGGTAGACGGTGGGCATGACGCCGTGCCACTCGTCACGGACCTGGTGCACGTCGGAGTGGCAGATGCCGCAGAAAAGAATCTCGATTTGCACGTCGTGCGGGGTCGGGTCGCGCCGCGGGACCGTGGTGGCGGCCAGCCGCGCCGTCGCGCTGGCGGCGGAGTAAGCCCTCGTGTTGAACATCGTGCGGTCTCCTGTGGGCCGCCGCGAAAGAAGCGGCCCGGCCGGGCGGCCGAGCAACGCGCCGGCGTTGTTAGCCTGATTCTATGTGGGCATTCGAAGCTGTCCCTGAACCCCCCTCCTTCTCAGGTCGCCACAGGCGACTCGCTGGGGCGAGGAGGGGCCGGGGGAGGGTCGAAATCCTCGGCACAGACTGCGGCCTCGATTCTCCGGTCCATGTAGATCCAGGCTTCGGGATCGCTTCTCAAGAGAACGGGCCGCCGGCACCCTGTAGCGCCGGACCGGAGCCCGCCCGCCGTGGCGGGAGTCCGGCGTTCTGACTGGGCAAGGCGGAGCCTTGCCCTACGGCCCCATTCATACTAGTTTGACATCAAACGTATAGGAACGTATGCTGGCCGGCCAGTGCA
>CAYWYJ010000045.1:0-25295 GCA_964462635.1 uncultured Planctomycetales bacterium | reverse complement strand
CGAGACTCGCCGAGGCGAGGGCGACTCGCTGTGGCGAGGAGGGGTTGGGGGAGGGGCGAAGCCGGCGCCATCGGTCGCTCCCTGACGGTCGCGGCTCGGACCGAACAGCCGTTACGGGTGGACGACTACCTTACCGCTACAGCTTGCTCAGCCGCTTCGGGCCGGCGGCGGCGACCTCCGGCGGGCAGCCGTCGGCGAAGAGCTTGAAGTTCTCGATGTAGCGGGCCGCCAAGCCATCGTACGTCTTCCAGTACTCGTCCTTGTTGCCCCACGCGGTCGACGGATCGAGCACGTCGTCGGGCACCTCCGGGCAGTGTGTCGGCACTTCGAACCCGAACAGCTTGTCCTTGCGGTACTTCACGTCGCTCAGCTTGCCCTCCAGGGCGGCGTTGAGCAGGTTCCGCGTGTGGCGGATGCTGATCCGCTTGCCGACGCCGAAGCGCCCGCCGACCCACCCCGTGTTGACGAGCCAGCAGCGGCAGTCGTGCTTCTTCATCTTGTCGGTCAGCAGCTTCGCGTAGTAGAAGGGGTGGTGCACCATGAACGGGCCGCCGAAGCACGCGCTGAAGGTGATCTGCGGCTCGATGCCCAGGCCGATCTCCGTGCCGGCGATTTTCGCCGTGTAGCCGCTGATGAAGTGGTAAATCGCCTCGTTGGGGTTCAGCCGGGCGATGGGCGGCAGCACGCCGGAGGCGTCGCACGTCAGGAAGATGACGTTCCGCGGGTGGGCATTCACGTAGCCCTCTTCGACGACGTTCGGCAGCAGGCTGACCGGGTACGACGCGCGCGTGTTTTCCGTGTGGCGGTCGTCGCCGAGGTCGATCTTCCGCGAGGTGTTATCCCACACGACGTTCTCGAGAATCGTCCCGAAGCAGTGGACGGCCTTGTAGATCTGCGGCTCGTGCTCGGCGGACAGGCGGATGACCTTCGCGTAGCAGCCGGCCTCGAAGTTGAACACGCCCTCGTCGCTCCAGCCGTGCTCGTCGTCGCCGATCAGACGGCGTTTCGGGTCGGCCGAGAGCGTGGTCTTGCCGGTGCCCGACAAGCCGAAGAACAGGGCCACGTCGCCGTCGGCGCCGACGTTCGCCGAGCAGTGCATGGCCATGACGCCGCGCAGCGGCAGCAGGTAGTTCATGATCGTGAAGACGCTCTTCTTGATCTCGCCGCCGTAGCTGGAATTGGCGACGATCGCCATCTTCTCGGCGAAATTGAGCAGGATGGCGGTGTCGGTGCGGGTGCCGTCGACGCGCGGGTCCACCTTGAAGGAGGGGGCGGCGATGAGGGTGAACTCGGGGACGTGCCGGCGGAGGGCATCGACGTTGTTCGTCGTCAGGAACATGTTGCGGGCGAAATGGCTGTGCCAGGCTTTGGTCGTGATGATTCGGATCGGCATCCGGTATTCCGGGGCGGCGCCGACAAAGCAGTCCTGCACGAACACTTCGTCGCCCTGGAGAAACGCCTGGAGCCGCGTCAGCACGCTGTTGAACTGGGCCGAGGTGACCGGGCGGTTGTACTCGCCCCACCAGATGCGCTCGGCGTTCTCCGGCTCCTGGACGATGTACTTGTCCTGGGCGGCGCGGGCGTTCCACTTGCCGGTGTGGACGATGAAGGGGCCGCCTTCCACGAGGTGCCCCTCGTTGCGGAAGATGGCTTCCTCGACCAGCGCGGGGACCGGCAGGTTCCAGAACACGCGGTCGAGGTCCTTCAGGCCGTGATGGGTGACCCCGTAGACGCTGGCCAGCTCATTGGCCTGCTTGGTGGCGGGGGTGTCGAACTCCAGGTATTTCATCGTGCTGCTCCGAAGCGAATTTCAAAGGAAAAAGGAAAAATGCAGAAAGGCAAGCTCCAGACGCGGGCCCGCGCTCCCTTCACGAGGGCGGTCAGCGCGTCTTTCTGCACTTTGCATTTTGCGTTCCGCATCTTGAATTGCACCACCTAAGACCAATCCCGCACCAGCTTCCGATTGCCGATGTAGAGCTCGTTCGGGGCGTTGGGGTCCAGGGCCCACTTGATGCGCTCGATGCCTTCGGTAACGTCCTTCACGGTGCCGCAGTAGCTGATCCGCAGATACCCCTCCATGCCGAACTCCACGCCCGGCACCGTCACGACCAGCACCTTGTCCAGCAGGAACTTGGACAGCTTGGTCGAATCCTTGCGATAGGCGCTGAAGTCGGCGAAGCAGTAGAACGTCCCGTCGGGCTTGGTCACCTTCACCCCGTCAAACGTCTTCAGCCGGGCAATCAGCACGTTGCGGTTGTTCTCCAGCGTCGTCCGCAGCGTCTCGACCGACGACTGGAGCCCGTTCAGGGCCCCGACGGCGGCCGCCTGGAGCACCGCCGACGGCCCCGAGGTCTGGTGACTCTGGATGTTGGTCATCACCTCGATCAGCTTCTTGTTCGCCACGGCCCAGCCGATGCGGAAGCCGGTCATGGCGTACTGTTTGGAGACGCCGTTGACGATGATGAGCTTGGAATCCTCGCCTTTCTTCTTGGCGAACTGCCAGCAGTTGATCGGCTTGCGGCCGTCGAAAATGAGGCGGTGGTAGATGTCGTCCATGATGAGGTACAAGTCGCGCTTCTCGCAGAAATCAACGATGTCCGCGATGAACTGCTCCGAGTACATCACGCCGGACGGGTTGTTCGGGCTGTTGATGATGATCGCCTTGGTGTACGAGCCGACCTTCTGCTCGATGTCCTGGAGGCGGGGGTGGAAGCTGCCGTCCTCGGCGTACACGGGCACCGGGATCGCCCCGCAGAGCTTGGCCATCTCCGGGTAGCTCACCCAGTAGGGGGCCGGATAGATGACCTCCTCCTGCGGGTTCAGGACCGCCTGGAGGGCCACCATGATCGCCTGCTTTGCCCCGCCCGAGGCCATCACGTTCTGAGGCTCCACCACGCGGTTGTAGAACTCCTCGGTGTAGCGGATGATCGCCTGCTTCAGGGCGGGGATGCCGTCGGCGGGCGTGTAGCGGACCTCGCCGGAGTTCAGGAGGTTGGCCGCCGTCACCAGGGCGTCGAGCGGGGCCCGGCTCTTGGGCTCGCCGCCGCCCAGGTGGATGACCGGGTCGCCCTTGGCGCGGAGAATGGCCGCGGTCTCGTTCAGCTTCAGCGTGACCGACTCGCCGATGCTTCTTCCGATCTGACTGATGCTCATGGGATGGGTGTCCTGAAAGCGGAACCCCCGCCGGCCCATGCCACTCGGGCCGGGGGAAACCACGCAAATTACCGCGTGGCCCCGCCGGCGTCAACGGGCGAGCGCGCCACGCCCAATCGGCCGGGGCCGTCGCAGACTCGGCCGGTCAACCGGCCCCACCGGGGCCGCGGGCTGTGGCCACGGGCGACGCGCAGCGAGCCCGTGGATCGGGTTCGCCCGAGGCGCTTCCGCCCTGAAAGGGCGGCGGAGATCCGGGGAATCGTGGGCTCCCGGGCACGCACCGGGATGACACGCGATCGGGCGACGGACTACCCGCCTGCGGCCCGCCGCGCTCTCCTGATGCCGGCTCGGCCGGCCGTTGCGGCCTCCACGCAGGCAGCTCCGCGGCTGTTACGGACCGGTCAGCAGCCGTACAAACGGATTAATGTCGCCGAAGTCCACGAACCCGTCGCCGTTGATGTCGCCGTTCAGGATCGGACAGCCGGGGTAGCGGACGGCGTACGCGGGCGGGTTCGTCAGCGCCAGCACGAACGGGTTGATGTCGCCAAAATCGACCCGCCCGTCACAGTTCAGATCACCCGCAACGAACGGCGCGATCGGCAGGTACCAGATGTCCTCCCCGCCGTTGAACGTCGCGGCGTAGATGATGTGGACGACCTCGTCGGCCGAGACGATCTGGTTGTAATCGCCGATCTTCTGCTGCACCGGGTAGCCGATCGTCGTGTCGAACGCGTCGCTGATTCGCTGGTTGGCGGACCAGGTGACGCCGCCGTCGATGGAGTTGCTGTAGTACAGGGCGGAGCGGCGGTTCTGCGGGTCGTCGCGCGTGTCGTACCAGACCACGTCGATGCGGCCGTTGGGGGCCACGTCCATGGCGACCATCCACTGGTAGCGGCCGTTGCCCAGCGGGTCGTCGTTCACGCGGATCCCCGATTGCCACGTGTGGCCGCCGTCCGTGCTGCGGGCAAGAATGATGTCGCACACGTCGCTGCGGGCATCGGACCAGACGCAGTAGACCCAGCCGCGTCGCGGCCCGCCGGTGCGGTCCACCCCGAGCCAGAGCTGGTGGAAGCCGACGGGGTTCAGGAAGGGAAAGCCCGGATCGTTGCCGTTGTCGATCCTCACGTCCAGGCCGTTGACCCCGCCCGCGCCCAACGCGTCAAACGTCGGCTGCGCCGCCGGATTCTGCGCGTTGGTCGACTTCGTCACGAAGATCGAGTTCGAGGGGTAGTGCCGCCACGCGGCGTACAACTCGCCGTCCGGCCCGATCGCAAAGTGCAGCATGAATTGCCGCCCGTCCTGGTCGGCGATGCGCACCGGCGTCGAAAAAGTCTGCCCGCCGTCGGTCGACCGCGTGAAGATCGTGTAGCTATTGCCGCTGAAGCTGCTCCAGCCGCCATAGAGGTTGCCGCGCCCGATGCCGGTCGTGCGGTCGATGACGAACCACGGTTTGTCGCCGTGGACCGGCGGATTGACCACCTTGACCGGCGTGCTCCAGGTCGCGCCGCCGGTCTGCGACGTGTAGAGGTATTGCGTGTACGGCGAGGGATCGAACAGCTCGCTCCAGTAGCCGAAGACGCCGTCGGAATCCACGCACAGGACCGGGTCGGTCTGCCCCGCGCCGGCGGGCTGGCCGGGGGGCGTGGCGAGTACGCCGGCGGTCCACGTCAACCCTCCATCGGTCGTGTACGCGACCCCGGCACGCCGCCGGTCCGACGTGACCGTGTCAAACTGCCGCCACCCGACCACGATGATGTTCGGATTCAGCGGGCTCACGGCGATCGTCGGCTCGTTGGCCGCGTCGCCGAGGATGTCGTGGCCGAAGGCATCCACGTTGACCTGATAACCGCGCTGGCCGAAGGTGGGGACCGCGACCGCGCCGGCGGCCAGAACCAGAACGCTCAAACCGAGCACTCGAATTGGTGCGTGGACGTGCATCGCACTCCCTCCAGCTTGGAACGCCGCGGCGGACGTGAGACGTGCGGGGCGGTCCGCGACGGCGATCCGAATCTCAGCATACCAGGCGGTGCCCCCCGCGGACAACCCGATCTCGCCCGCGCCGCCCGCGAAACGAGCGGGCGGGCCGCCCGGCATCGTGCCCGAGCGGCCCGCCAGGGAGGTAAACTCGTTCAGCCAGGCGGAACTACCGCCGGCGCAGCAGCAACATTGACGCCATCAGTAGCAACGACGTCGGCTCGGGGATTACGTCCAGGTTGTCCCAGGCACAGATATTGCCCGCGACGGTGCCGCCGGTGAAGAACCGCAGGGCGGTCGGATCAGGACTGGTCGGGTTGACGAAGGTCCAGTTGACCTGGAGCGTCGTCTTGATGCCCGTCGTCAAGTCCTTGATCGCGATCTCCGTGATCTTGCCCGTGGCCATGCTGAAGGTGGTCCACAGCCGGTACCAGTGGTTGGGATCAAGGTTGTCCCACTCCGGCCCCGGCGTGACCCCCGGCAGCGCGTTCTCGGACGTGATGTAGTTGATGTGCCACTTGTCCGCGGTGTTGAGGTTGTTCCAGACAAACAGCGTCTGCCAGTACCGCGCCGTGGCCGACGGCTGGAGCGAGAAGCTCCCCAGGTAGTCCGACGCGGGCAGTGTGCCGTCGAACTTCGCGGCAATGTCCCACGTCACGGTCCAACCACCCGTGCCCCAGTCGTACACGTGCTCGGCCCGGGCGTAATCGGTGCTGCCTTGCGACCGGCCCGCGGCGAACTGCGCCCCGCCCTCCGGGTTCTGCACGAAACCGTAGGCGTTGTTCGCGTAAGTGAAGACGTTGTAATCCTTGCCCGGCGGGCTCGTCACCGGCAGGTACCAACCCTCTTGGCCGCTCAGCACCGTTCCCGCCGCCGATCCGCTGTACGTTGGCGGCTCAAAGTCCGCTGTCCACTGTGCGCTCGCCGTGCAGGCGAGCAGGCCGACCCCCACTAGCGCCAGGATACTTCTTCCGATAGCCACTCTGATCACCTCCTCCTCACCAGGACCATGAGTACTAACGGTCCGAAGCTACCAGCGGCGGCCCGCGGGCACGGTGCCCTCGTCCGCCAAGTCTCACACGACGCGAATCACCGTGAATTGCCCACTGCCCATCGTTGCGCCGGTCACCGCGTTCGCGCGTGACGACGCCACCGCACCTCCTTTCCTCACATGTGCCGCGGTAACAGATGTGCCTGCACTCAGACGGGCCGCAGCCTCCTCACGGGCGTAATTTAACTACCACGTCCGGGAATCACAAGATTTTTCTCGTCCACGTTTCCGTGAACGCTCACGGTCCGCGGGCACCGGCCGCCTCGACGCGGGTTGTCGATACCCGTAACCGCTGCCGCCGGCCGGTTGGCGGCCTCCGGCCGGTTCGTTAACATCCAGGGTTTCCCCGGCGGGCTGCGCGGATCCGTCGTCGCGACCCGTGGGGCCAGGCCGGGTGGTTGTCGCCGGCCGCAGCATCGGTCCCCGTGCATGAAAGGAACTCCCATGCTCACTCCCGTCCTGCGTGCGGTCCTGATCGGCGCGGTCCTCATGTTCGTGGCCGCGGCCGCGGGGGAAAGCCACCTGATGCGAATGGCCGATGTGTCCGACGACCAGATCGTCTTTACGTATGAGGACGATCTCTGGCTGGTGCCGATCGGCGGGGGCCCCGCGCGACGAATCACGTCCGATCCGGGCTACGAGGTGTGGGCGAAGTTCTCCCCGGACGGCAAGTGGCTCGCGTTCACCGGGCAGTACGACGGCGGCCTGGATGTCTACGTCATGCCCGCGACCGGGGGCGAGCCGCGCCGGCTGACCTACCACCCCGCGATGGACCGCGTGCTCGGCTGGTGGCCCGACGGCAAGTGGATCGTGTTCCGCTCCACCCGCGAGTACCCGATGCGCGGCGAGGAGCTCTACCGCGTGCCCGTCGGCGGGGGGCCGACCGAGCGCCTGCCCGTGGACCGCGGCGGCCTGGCGGCCATCTCGCCCGACGGGAAGATGATCGCCTACAACCGCATCAGCCGGGAGGCGGCCACCTGGAAGCGGCACCGCGGCGGCACCGCCCAGGACATCTGGATCGGGAGCCTGGAGAAGCTCGATTACCGCAAGATCGCGGACACGGACTGGACCGAGAACTTCCCGATGTGGCACGGCGACGCGATCTACTTCACGTCCGACCGCGAGGATGGGACGCTCAATCTCTACAAGTATGATCTTCCCAGCGGTACGACGACGCGCCTGACGCACTACAAGGACTACGACGTCAAGTACCCCTCGATCGGTCCGCGGCACATCGTCTACCAGTACGCCGAGACGCTGCACCTGTACGACCTGGAGACCGGCAAGGCCGCCCCGGTGCCGGCGGAGATCCCGACCGATCGGCCGCGCCTGCGGCCCGAACTGGTCGGCGTGGCCCCGGCCACCGGTTCATTCCGGCTCTCGCCGACGGGCGTGCGGATGCTGCTCGAGGCCCGCGGCGAGATCCTGAACCTCCCGGTGAAGGACGGCGAGCCGATCAACCTCACCAGGACCACCGCGTCCCGCGAGAAGAACGCGGCCTGGTCGCCGGACGGCCGCTGGATTGCGTTCCTGTCGGACCGCACGGGCGAGGAGGAAGTCTACCTCGTCGACCAGAAGGGGGAGAAGGAATGGCGGCAGCTCACGACCGGCGGGCTGGGGTTCCGTATGCACCTGGTCTGGTCACCCGACAGCAAATACATCGCGTTCTCCGACAAGTTCATGCGGCTCAACCTTGTTGACGCCGCCTCCGGGGAGATCACCGTCGCCGACCAGGCCGAGTACGACGATGCGTGGGAGCGCTGGGGCATTCAGGATTACGTCTGGTCGCCGGACAGCCGCTGGATCGCGTACACGAAGATGGAAAGAACCATGTACGAATCCATCTTCCTGTATTCGCTGGAGGCGAAGAAGGCCTACCGCCTCACCGGTGAAATGACCCAGGATTGGAGCCCCACCTTCGATCCGGAGGGGCGGTATCTGTACTTCCTGTCCAATCGCACCTTCAACCCGCTGATGGGGGCCGTGGACCAGAACCACATCTTCCTGGACATGGCGCGCCCGTACATCGTCGTCCTGAAGGCCGATGCGCCCTCTCCTTTCGCTCCCAAGGACTCCGAAGAGAAGGTGAAGGAGGAGGAGAAGAAGCCCGAAGAGACGCCGAGCGAGAAGCCGGCTGAGGCTCCGCAAACCCAGGTCGCGGCGGAGGTCGCCCCGGAAGCCGCGACGGAAAAGGCCCCGGAACCGGCGACCACCGAGGCCAAGGCCGAAGTCACGAAGAAGGACGACGAGAAGAAGGACGCGGGCACCCGGATCGACCTGGACGGTATCGAGCGCCGCATCCTGGCCGCGGAGGGTGTTGAGGCGGGCAACCTCTTCCGGTTGGAAGCCACGAAGAAGGGCTTTCTGTACCTGAAGAAGCCCGGGCACGAGTTTACCAAGTACCAGGCGGTGACGGATGACACCGGCGGCGGTCTTGACTTGTACCACTACGACCTCGCGGAGGCCGAGACCACGAAGGTGCTGGGCGGAATCGCGAACTACCACCTGTCCGCCGACTATCAAAAGACCGTCTACCGCGCCGGTACGACCTATGGCGTTGTGGATACGGGGAAGAAGGCGAACGTGGGCGACGGCAAGGTGGACTACCGCGACGTCCGCATTGTGCTGGACCGGCCCGCCGAATTCCTCCAGATCTTCAACGAGGCCTGGCGCCTCCAGCGCGACTGGTTCTACGACCCGAATCTCCACGGCGTGGACTGGGAAGCGGTCGGGGCCGCGTACCGCAAGTTTGTCCCCTACTGCGGAAATCGCGCCGACCTGAACTACCTCATCGGCGAGATGATCGCCGAACTCAACATCGGCCACACCTACGTGTGGGGCGGAGACGTGAGCTACGGCGGCCGCAGCGTGCCCACCGGTCTGCTGGGCGTGGACCTGGCCATCGAGCCCGGCGTCAAGTACTACCGCATCAAGCGCATCATCCCCGGCACGCCCGGCGATCCCGGCGAGCGCAGTCCTCTCGACGAGCCGGGCTGCCCGATCAAGGTCGGCGACTACATCATCAAGATTGACGGGGAGGAAGTCACAACGGCCGACGAAATCTACCGGTTCCTGCAACACAAGTCGAACAAGGTCATTACGATCACCTACAACGGCCGGCCGACCGCGGAGGACGCCAAGACGCACCGCGTCAAGACGATTTCCAGCGAGGCCGGCATTCGCTACCGCGAGTGGGTCGAGTTCAACAAGGCGTATGTGGACAAGATGACCAATGGGGAGATCGGATATGTACATCTCCCCGACATGGGCGAGTCCGGGCTCATCGAATTCGCCAGGTACTTCTACCCGCAGTACTACAAGAAGGGCATGATTATCGACGCCCGGTACAACGGCGGCGGCTTCACCGGGGACATGATCATCGACCGGCTGGAACGCCGCGTCTGGGGCATGACCAAGCCGCGCGAGGGCGGCACCTGGCGCGACCCCGAACGCTGCTTCGCCGGCCCCTGGGTCGTCCTCATCAACGAGGACACGGGCTCCAACGGCGAGATGTTCGCCGAGGCCATCAAGATCAAGAAGATGGCCCCCATCCTCGGCATGCGCACCTGGGGCGGGTCGATCGGCATCGAGCCCCACCAGCCCCTCGTCGACGGCGGCACCGTCACGCCGCCGCAGTTCGGCCTCTACGGCCTCGACAGCCGCTGGCTGATCGAGGGCCGTGGCGTCGAGCCCGACATCGAGGTGCAGAACATGCCCGGCGACGTCCTGCGCGGCAAGGACGCGCAGCTCGACGCGGGCATCGAGAACGTGATGCGCCGGCTGCCGACCGAAGGCTTCGTCGAACCCCCATTGCCGGCGTATCCGAACAAAGCCAAGCCGGCCGGATCGTGAGGCGGGCGGCACGGGCTTGAGCCGCCGCCGTATGGCCGCATGACAGGAAATCGCCGGTCCGGGCGCAACCGGCGTTGGGCCGGTCAGGCGCGGGGCCAGCCGTCCAACACCCGTGCCGCACGCCGCAAGAGCGCCGCTTCGCGCGCCGCCGGCACGTCCGGCTGGTCGAACTCCTCGCAGTACCGAGTCACGGCTTGATGGAAGGCGTCCCGCAGGGCCGGGACCGCCACGGTCACGCACTCGGCCTTCGTGTCCGAGGCGGCCACGGGGGCCGTCTCGGGGCGGTCCGCGGCGGTGGTGTAAACGATCGTCCGCGTGCCCGCCTTGCGCAGTTCCCGTGCCTCGGCCGCCGCATTGTGCAGCAGCGCGCAACGGGCCGCCCACAGTTCGTTCGCGTTGCACTCCAAACCGGATTCGGGCAGCAGGTAGCGCAGGCACCAGCTCTTGAAATCGCTGCCGCGCAGCTCCGCCTGGTCTCCGGGCGCCTCCAGCCAGGCCAGCAGGTCGATGCCCGTGAAGAGCAGCAGCAAGGCGGGGAGCTCCCGCCCCGCCGCCAAATCGTCGTCGATGGCGGCGACGATCTCGGCCAAGGCGTTCAACAGCCGGTTCCACATCCCGGAGTCACCCGCCGTCGGCTCCGTCATCTCAGTCATGGGGTGTCTCGTCCGTGGCGGGCACCGACAGGCCCAACGTGGCCACCCGCGCCCGGCATCGTGCCGGGGTCGGGGGGCGTTGTCCAGTCCGGCGGCCTGCCCCGCTTGCCGCGCCCGGCGAGAACGCTACGCTAGGGCCCGGTCGGTCTGAATCGTCGGCGTCCCGCAGGAGTCAAACGATGCCATTCTTGCTCGTGGTCCTGTTTCTGTCGGAGTTTCTCAACTTTCTCGGCTCTTTGCTGGTGATCTTCCTGAACGAGGCCGGGCTGTTGCCGGCCGCGTAGGACGCCCCGCGCGACGGGCCGCGGGCCGCGTTCCGCCGCCCACCCCGCACCGGTTGGTGCCGGGGGTCGGCCCTCGCGGGTCGCGCGCCGAACGGCATCGGTGCCGCGCCGCAGCGCATTCGTGACGACGGTGGCATGAGAATCAACGTCCCCAACCAGATCACGCTGACCCGGCTGGTGCTGGCGGTCATCTTCTTCGTGCTGCTATCGTGGTTCAACGCCGACAAGCTCGCCAGTCAGCGGTGGCTGCTCCAGGTGTGTTTCTGGATCTTCCTGGTGGCGGCGATCACCGACATCATCGACGGGATGCTGGCCCGGCTGATGCAGTCGGTGACCTCGTTCGGCCGCATCCTCGACCCGGTGGTGGACAAGCTCATGGTCTGCGGGGCGTTCGTCCTGTTCGCCAGCCACCACTTCTGGGACACCGGCCGCAACCTCAACATCACCGACGTCCGCCCCTGGATGGTCGTCATCATTCTGTCGCGCGAGCTGCTCGTGTCGGCGGTCCGTTCGCACGCCGAGGGGGCCGGCCAGGAGTTCGGCGCCGCGTGGATCGGCAAGCTGAAGATGTTCATTCAGTCGGCGACGGTGTGCTTCATCCTTGGCCAGCTCGCGTGGGAGCTCGACGCGCTGGAGCCGGTCCGCATCGCCGCCGTCTGGGCCACCGTCGCGATCACGATCCTGTCGGCGCTCGTGTACGTGCATCGCGCGCGGGCGTTCCTGCTCACGACCCACGCCCTGGGAGGAGCTTCCCAGCCTCCGGCCAGCTCCGGCGGCCCCGACGGAGCATCGGCGTGAGCGGCGGGGGCGAGCGGTTGCGGCTGGCCTGCATCACCGGCCTGGGCAGCGGTCTGTTGCCCCTGGTTCCGGGCACCTGGGGGTCCGTGGTCGCGGTCCTGCTCGTTGTGCCGGTGTGGTACGCGGCGGTCGCGCTGGGCGCGCCGCGCTGGGCCGTGGACGTGTTCCTCGTGGCCGGCATCCTACTGGCGAGCCACCTGGCGGTGCGCTGGGGACCGTGGGCCATCGCCCGCTGGGGCCGGGCGGACCCCAAGGCATTCACGCTGGACGAGGTGGCGGGGCAGTGGGTCGCGCTACTGCTGGCGCCCGTCAGTCTGGACGCGGGCCTCTGGACCCTGACCTGCATCGTCGGCGGTCAGTTCGTCCTGTTCCGCGTATTCGACATTCTCAAGCCGCCGCCGGCCCGGGGGGCCGAGATGCTGCCGGCGGGCTGGGGCATTCTCGTGGACGATCTGGTGGCGGGGGTCTACGCCAATATCGCCGGCCAGCTCTTGTGGGCGTTGACGCCGCTGACGGCCGCGCTGCACCTGGGCCTTGTGGCCACGTAACTCATTTCTCGGAAACGAGTTGCCTGGGCGGCGCGCCCGGCCCACCGAACCCACCACACCAGCGGCGGGACGCGCGGCCCGCTCAGGTCAACGCCGCCCAGCGTGCCGCGTTGCATCGTCGCCAAACGCCCGGCATCATGGTGCCCGTGCACGTGCTTCCCCCTTACCGGCGAATGCTGTTGCTGACCGAGGGCCAGCTCGGGGTCTACTCCTCCAAAACGGCCGCCGTCGTGCTGCGGTATCGCGCTGCCGACGTGGTCGGCCTGATCGACACGCCCGCCGCCGGCCGGCGCGTGCAGGAAGTCATCCCGTGGGCGCCGCCGGTGCCCATCCTGCCGGACATGACCGCGGCGGCCGCTTTGCGACCGGACGCGCTGTTGATCGGCGTGGCCCCGGTCGGCGGAGCGCTGCCGGAGCCGATGCGCCGGCACGTGCGGGCCGCTCTGCACGCCGGCGTCGACGTGGTCAGCGGACTGCACCACTTCCTGGCGGACGATGCGGAGTTGTCCGATTTGGCCGCGGCCCGTGGAGCACGAATCCACGACCTTCGCCGGCCGCCCGCCGAGCGGGTCGTGGCCTCGGCCCGCGCCCTGACGACGCGCTGCCGGCGCGTCCTGACCGTCGGCACCGACTGCAACGTGGGCAAGATGGTGACCGCGCTCGAGCTATCGCTGGCGGCCCGACGGCGCGGGCTCGACGCCCGGTTTCTCCCCACCGGACAGACGGGGATCATGGTGGCGGGCCGCGGCGTTACGATCGACGCCTGTGTCGCGGATTTCGTCGCCGGTGCCGTCGAGCAGATGGTCCTCGACGCGGCCGACGCCGACGTGTGCTTCATTGAGGGGCAGGGGAGCATCGCCCACCCGGGGTTCTCGGGCGTCACGCTGTCACTCCTGCACGGCGCCTGCCCGCACGCGCTCGTGCTCGTTCACCAGCTCGGCCGCACGCAGTACAACGCGCCGCCGCGCTCGCCGTTGCCGCCCACCGCGGCGTTGATCGCGGCGTATGAGCAGGCCGCCGCGTTCCTGCGCCCCGCCCGCGTGGTCGCGGTCGCGCTCAATACGCTGGATCACGACGACGATGCAGCTCAGGTCGCGGCGCGGCGTCTTGAGGACGAGCTCGGGGTGCCCGTCGCCGACCCCATCCGTGACGGCTGCGACCGGCTGTTGGACGCGTCCCTCGCGGGATGAACTCGCTCTACCCTACCGCCGGGTGCGCGGTCGCGGGAGCGGCGCAGGACGCCCCCGTCGTCGCGGCCATCGCCTGGTCGAGATCGGCGATCAGGTCGTCGGCGTTTTCGATGCCCACCGACAGGCGCACGAGGCCGTCTTCGATGTGGGCCTGGCGGCGGGCTTCGGCGCCCATCGAGGCGTGCGTCATGCTCGCGGGGTGTTGGATCAACGTTTCGACGCCGCCCAGACTGACCGCCAGCAGACAGAGCTTGACCGAGTTCATCATGCGCCGACCGGCTTCGAGGCCGCCCTTGAGGCAGAATGAGATGATGCCGCCGGGGCCGCTCATCTGCCGGCGGCCGAGCTCGTACTGCGGGTGGCTCTTGAGCCCGGGGTAACGCACCCATTCGACTTGCGGGTGACCGTCGAGGAACTCGGCGATCTTCTGGGCGCTTTCGCAGTGCCGCTGCATGCGCAGCGGGAGCGTCTTGATCCCGCGGTGGACCAGGAAGCACTCGAACGGGGGCAGGACGCCGCCCAGGTGGTTCAACATCCGCCGCAGCGGGGCGTAGTGGGCGTCCTCTCGGACGACGATGGCCCCGCCCACGACATCGGCATGGCCGTTGAGATACTTGGTGAGGCTGTGGACGATGATGTCGGTGCCGAAGCGGAAGGGCCGCTGGAGCAGGGGGCTCATGAACGTGTTGTCCACGACGACCAGCGCGCCGCGCTCGTGGGCCAGTTTGCCGATCGCCGTCAGGTCCGAGATCACCAGCGTCGGGTTGCAGGGCGTCTCGACGTAGATCACCTTCGTGCTGGGCCGCAGCGCCTGGCGGACCGCGTCGAGGTCCGACGTGTCGACCATCGTGGCTTGAATACCGAAATCCGCGAGGACCGACTTCAACAGCGTGCAAGTGGGCCCGTAAACGGCTTCGCTACACACGGCGTGGTCGCCTTGGTGCAAGAACGTGCTGAAAACCGTGTGGATCGCGGCCATACCGCTGGCGCAGGCCAGCGCCGCGCGGCCGCCCTCCAACGCGGCGATCGAGTTCTCCAGCGCGCGGACGGTCGGGTTACCCATCCGCGAGTAGATGAAGCCGTGCCCCTGTCCGGCAAACAACGCCGCCCCGTGCTCGGCACTGGCAAAGCCGAATGTCGAGGTCTGGTAGATGGGTGGGACGGCGGGCTGAAACTCGCTCTTCTCGATCCCCGCGTGGACGGCCAACGTCTCCGGGGACCAGTTCGGATCGGTGTGCATCAGCAGACCCTTGTGTTGTCACGCCGCGGCGGGCGGGTCGGACCGCGGCCCTGCACGCCCCAGCTCACGCGCCGAGGCAAGGCGAAACCGTTGGAGCACGCCGGCCCGCTGTGCCGGACCGGCGGCCCATGTATATTACCCGCGGCGGGGGAGCGCGTCGAAGGTGCCGCATGTCCGACCTGGTCCGTCTGAGCATCTCGCTGGAGAAGCCCTTGGCCAACCGCCTGGAACGGCTGGTCCGCGGCAGCCGCTACACCAACCGGTCCGAGTTCATCCGCGACCTCATCCGCCAGCGGCTCGTCGAGCAACAGTGGGCCGACGAGCGGCAGGAGGTGGTCGGCACGGTCACGCTGGTCTACGACCACCATGCCCGGCAGCTCACGGACCGGCTCATCGACATCCAGCACGACCACCACGACCACATTCTGGCGACCACTCACGTACACCTGTCGCACGACCACTGCGCCGAAATGATCATGGTCCGCGGCAGCACCGCCCGCGTCCGGCAACTGGTGGATGATCTGCGCAAGCAGCGCGGCGTGCTCCACGCCGGCCTCACCATGAGCGCCACGGGTGCGGCCCTGCATTGACCGCATAAGAGCATCACCACAAAGACCCCAGACAGCGCAACAAGCTATCAGTCGACGGAGCGCCCATCACCTGTCACTTGTCACTTTGCACTTTGCACACTTCTCTTTGTCCGCTCCCTGTGTCCGAGCGTCTCTTCGGTGGGTCCGTCGGCCGCCGACCAATCATCCACGCGGCCCCGACCAGCAGCGACGACAGGATGACGATCGTGGCGCCGACCGGCAGGTCCCAGTGGGCCGCGGCCAGGAACCCGAGGAGGCTGGTCAGTCCGCCGAGGAGGACCGCGAGCCATAGCACGCGATCGTGGCCGCGCGCCAGTTGAAAGGCCGCCAGGGCCGGGTTGGTAATCAGGCTGTAGATCATCAGGCCGCCGACCGTCTGGAAGTTCACGGTCAGAGCGGCGCTGGTGAGGACAAGGAATCCGGTCCATACCAGGCCGACGTGAACGCCCGCCGCCGCCGCGTGCAGCCGCGAGAATAGAATAGCCCGCAGCTCCTTGCGGAAGGCGAGCACGAACAGGCTCAGGCCGGCGGTGACGGCGGCCGTGAGGGCCACGTCGGGCCAGCGGCAAAACAGCAGGCTGCCCCACAGCAGCCCGCGGACTTCGTTATCGGACTTCCCCAGCACGCCGAACAGCCCGATCCCCAGGAACGCCAGCCCCATCGACAACGAGAACAGCACGCCGATGATGACGTTCGTGTCCACCCGCACGTGTCGGCCTTCGAGCAGCCCCAGCAGCAGAGCGGTGCCCGTCGCGGCCAGTAGCGCGGGCCACAGCATCAGCGACCCGTCAAGGCCGGCCAGGTGCCCGAAGACGGCCCCGGCCAGGGCGGCGTGCGACACGCATACGGCCAGAAACGGGATGCGCATGCCGACGATATAGACGCCGAGCAGCGCCGACGACGCACCCGCCAGCACACCCCCCACCATCACCGGCAGGAAGAACACGAGGTCCATCACGCCCCCTCCGTCGGCCACGGCGGCTCGTGGTTCTGGGCATCCGTCGCCCAGCCCTGCGGCACGACGGCGTGCCGCCCGCCCCCGTGGACCGTCCGCAATCCCCGGCCATACCAGTCTCGGATACGGGCATCCGTCAGCACGCTTTCCGGTTCCCCGTCGGCGACAACCCGGCCGTGTTCCAGCAGCACCACGCGGCGACAACAGGCCGGCAAGACCTCCAACTCGTGACACACGAGCACCATTGTCGTCCGCGTCACGCCCCCGCCCCTTTCTTCATTCTGCCTTCTTCCTTTTTCATACCCGTTCCGCGCCCCCAATTGCTCCAGAATCGCGACGATCTGCTCCCGCCAGCCGAGATCCAGATGCACCGTGGGTTCGTCGAGGACCAGCAGCCGCGGTTGCTGCACCATCGCCCGCGCGATCAGGGCCTTGCGCTGCTCGCCGCCCGACAGGATGCCATACGGCTCGTCGCGCAGCGGCCCCAGTCCCAGGCGCTCGATCCACTCGTCCACCACGTGCCAGTCGTCGCGGCGGAGCGGACGCAGCAGCCCCGCGCGACCGGTGCGACCGATGGCCACGACCTCGCGCAGCGTCAGCGGCATGTGCTCGGGAACCGGCTGCACCTGCGGCACATAGCCGATGTCCCGACGCAGGCGCGTCAGCGCCAGCGATCCCAGCCGTTCGACGGGCCGCCCGAGCACCTGCACTTGCCCGCTGGTGGGCTTGCGGAATCCCAGGCAGGTGCTGAGCAGCGTCGTCTTGCCCGACCCGTTCGGCCCCAGCACGGCGACGATCTCCCCGGGGGAGACCGTGATCTTGTCCACGTCGAGGATCGTCCGCCCCCCGGCCACAACCCGCAGTTGTTCAACGACGAGGTCCGCCGTAATCATCGTCCCACGCCGGCCACGAGCCGCTCAACGTTGCCCCGGACCAGCGCGTCGAACCCCGTTTCGCCGGACGTCTCTGCCGGGAAATTGTCGAACACCACCACCGGCACGCCCAGCCGCTGGCCGAGCGCGTCGGCCATCCGGCGGCCCTCGGGCACGTTGGCCACGACCGCCCGCGCCGGCGTGCCGTCCCGGATCGCCGCCCCGATCTCTTCGATCGAAGCGGTGTCGGCCCCGCTGAACGTCGCCACGACGTTCAACCCCAGGAACCGGCAGAACGCCGCCTGGTGTCGGCTGGTCACAACCGCGGCCCCCGGCAGCTTGGCTTCACCGACACGTCGCTTGGCCCACACCCCCAACTCATCCAGTCGCCGCGCGATCGCGGCCAGGCGGGCATCGGCCGTCGTCCGTTCCAGCAACCCCGCGTCCACGGCCGCGTCGGCGACCTGCCGGCACGCGGCGAGGTAACTCGGCGGCTCGCACAGGCCGCCGGGAATGGTGACGGCGGCGACGCGCGGGCCCGTCGCGCCGCCCGTGCCGAGCCGCTGGTCCAGTTCCGCCTGGAAATCGAACCGCAGCACCAGTCGGCTGGCCCGCAGGGCGGTTATCTGGCTGGGCCGCAGGTCGAAGTGCCCGGGGCAGGCCCCCGGCGGCGCGAGGCGGACCACCGGCACCGCGGGGCCGACCGCATCGTGCAGGGCGGCTTCGAGATATGTATTGGACACGGCGACCGTCGGCCCGGACGCCCCCGCCGCCGACCGGTCGCAACCGACCGCCGCGGACAGCAGGCCGGCCACCCCCGGCACAAGCCACCGGACCAAGCGGCGTCGCGTGGGGCTGCGGGGCTGCGGCTTTCGCGGTTGACAAAGGCGCGTCATTATTACATTCTATCCGTTCGTAATACCCGTACCGACAGCATACCGCATCGGTGCTTTCTGGGGAAGGAAAGAATGGCCGCGCCAGACCCGCGCATCGAGTTCTTCAACCACCACGCCCCCACCTGGGACACCTACGGCCCGCCCCATGCGCGGATTCTCGCCCGGCTCGACGCCCTGCGGCCCCGGCTGGACCTGCGGTCGGGACAGGACGTGCTGGAGGTGGGCTGCGGGACCGGGCAGGTCACCGAGTGGCTGGTGCGCTGCGTTCACCCGGGGCGGGTGACGGCGGTCGACTTCTCGCCCGCGATGCTGGAGCTGGCCCGGCAGCGCGGCGTGGCCGCCGAGTTCGTGGACGCGGACGTCTGCCGGGACGACCTGGGCCGGGCCCGGTTCGACGTGGTCCTCTGCCTGCACAGTTTCCCGCACTTCCGCGACCAGCCGGCCGCCCTGGAGCGCTTGGCCCGCGCCCTGCGGCCCGCCGGCCGGCTCATCATCCTGCACTTGGACAACTGGCGGGCGATCAACGCCTTTCACGATCATGTCGGCGGCGCCGTCACGGGAGACCACCTCCCTGATCCCACGTCGCTGACCCGCATGTTGCACCAGGTTCGATTGGACGTGGTGGAACTGGTTGACGAGCCGGACCTCTTCTACCTGTCCGCGCGACGGGCCACGGTCACCACGCCCGGTCCGAAGACTGGACCGCGCACGGCGGCAGGCTCCTGAGAAAGCGGCGGCCGTAAGGCTTGCGCGCGACGCGGGGATCGAGCACGACGACGATCCCCTTGTCGCTTTGGCTGCGGATCAGCCGCCCGAACCCCTGGCGGAACTTCAGCACCGCCTCCGGAAGCTGGTAATCGTTGAACGGGTTCCCGCCCTGGCGACGAATCTGCTCGATACGCGCCTCGATCAGCGGCCGGTCGGGCACCGCGAACGGCAGCCGCACGATGGTCACGTTCGACAGCGCCTCACCCACCACGTCCACGCCCTGCCAGAAGCTGTCGGTGCCGAACAGGACGGCCCGCGCCGTGGCCCGGAACTTCTCCAGCATCCTGGAACGCGACAGCGATTCGCCCTGCACGAGGACCGTGTAGCCCTCGGCGCTGAGTTCGTCGCGGACGCGCCGCGCGAGCTCGTTGAGCATCTTGTAGCTGGTGAGCAGGACGAACGCCCGCCCCTCGGTCTGTCGCACGTAGTGGACCGTCGCCCGGGTGGCCGCCGTCACGAAGTCCTCGTACTCCGTCGGGTCCGGCAGCCCGGTTTCGACGTGCAGCGTTACCTGCCGGGCGAAGTCGAACGGCGAGCCGAGCCGCAGCGTCTCGGCCTCCGGCACGCCCAGCCGGCCGAGGAGGTACGTGAAGCTGCCGTCCTCGTCGGCGGCCAACGTGGCGCTGGTCAGCACGGCGGCCTGCACGCGCGCGAACAGCATCTCCCGCAGGAACCCCGCCACGTCCAACGGCGCCGCGCACAGCGCCACGCGCTGCGGCTCGTCGCCCTCGATCCAGTACACGTGTTCGGCGTACTCCTGTCGCAGCAGCGCATTCAGCGATGTCGCCAGCTCCGTGGCGCGGTCCAGGTACGATCCGAGCTCGTAACGGTCCTCCTCGCGCGGCAACTCCTTCTTCAGCGGCTCCACGGTCCGCGCGAGCGTCTCCAACGCCGGCGAGAGGCCGTTGTCCACCGTCGGCGGCGCGACCAGCCGGCCGTTGGACCGCCCGCGCGTCTGGTGCCAGCGCAGCAGATCGTGAAAGAACTGCGTGCCGGTGGCTTGGGCCGTCACGACCCTCTGCCGCTGATCGTCGCTGCCGAGCGCAGCCAGAAAACCCTTGCCCGACCGCTCGTTGAACAACCCGGCCAGCAGGTGTTGCACGTGGCGGTTCGAGATGCTCACGCCGATCTGCCCCGTGGCCACTTGGTCCAGTGTGTGCGCCTCGTCGACGATCACCACGTCGTAGTCGGGCAGGACGCTGGCGCTCTGTCGCCGCAGCAGCAGGTCCGCCACCAGCAGCGCGTGATTGACGACCAGCAGATCGGCCGCCTCCGCCCGCCGCCGCGCCCGCTGGTAGAAGCACTCGAGGTACGTCGGGCACCGCCGGCCGAGGCAGTTGTTGTGCTCGCTGCGGACCTTCTCCCACACGTCCAACGGCGGCGGCTCCGGCAGGTCGCTCAGCGACCCGTCGGCGGTGTCGTACGCCCAGGCCTCGATCTCCCGCAGCGCGTTGCGCTGAAACATGTTCGGCAGCAACGTCCGGGCGCGTTGGCTCGCCCCCTTCAGCCGACGCAGGCTGAGGTAGTTGTGGCGGCCTTTCACGAGCTCGGCCTTGAAGGACAAACCGAGGGCCTGCTGGAGGAAGGGGATGTCCTTCCCAATGAGCTGTTCCTGCAAGGCAATAGTGTGCGTGCTGACGACGACCCGCCGCTTGTGCTGCACGATCTGGGCGATGGCGGGCAGGAGATACGCGAACGTCTTGCCGACGCCGGTCCCGGCCTCGACCGCCAGCCGTTGCCCGTTTTCCAGGGCTGCATCGACGGCGGCGGCCATCTCGCGCTGCTGCGGCCGCGTCTCAAACCCCGGCAGGTGCCGCGCGACGACGCCGTCTTCCGCCAGCCAGTCCGCGACGAGCACCGCGACCTCCTACCCGCCCCCCAGGTCGCTGATGAAGTGCCACGTCAAGAGCCCCGTCAGCCCCCCGGCCACCAACACGACCACCGTGCCGAACGCCGTCACGAACGTCTCGCCGCTGACCCACCCGCCGCGCATCGTGGCCAGAATGTGCGGCCGCGCGAGTACGAGCAGGGCCAGCAGCACGGCCCCGCCGGTGATCGGGATCGAGATGGAGTGGGCGTAGCTGTAGATCCAGGCGCCGCGGCTGACGCGGGTTTCCAGCCCCTCCAGGCTGCGAATGTGGTGGCCGCGGACGAAGTACGCCGTCGCGGTGCTCCCGTCCGGCTGCCGCACCTGCTCCCGGTGTCCGTTCGGCGCGTCGCCGCCGAGCGCCACGTACGCCAGCGTGTACGCGAGATAGTTCAGCAGCCCCGCCGCGATCACTCCGATGCAAACCTGGTTGCGCCGTCGCCGCGCGGACCGCGCCGGCGTGGCGACCGGCTCCACGGGCAGGTCGGCCGGCAGCACCGCCTCGTCCGGCAGTGACACACGCGGTCTAGGTGGCGGCGACGGGGGCAATGCGTCCCTCCATCGGCGACGACGCCGTCGCGTACAGCTTCCGTGGGATGCGGCCGGCCCGGTAGGCGAGATAGCCCGCGTCAATCGCGTGGGCCATCGCGCGGGCCATCGTCACCGGGTCGCGGGCGCCGGCGACGCCGGTGTTGAGCAGCACGCCGTCGGCGCCCAGTTCCATTGCAATCGTGACGTCGGACGCCGTCCCGACGCCGGCATCGACGATCACCGGGTACTCCGGGTCACCGTCCTTGAGCTGTTCCAGGATGATGCGGATGTTGTTTGGGTTGAGCACGCCCTGGCCGCTGCCGATCGGCGACCCCAGCGGCATCACGCTGGCACAGCCCAGCGCCTTCAGCCGCTGGCACAGAATCGGGTCGTCGTTCGCGTACGCCAGGACGATGAAGCCCTCTTTGAGCAGCACTTCCGCCGCCCGGATCGTCTCTACCGGGTCGGGCAGCAGCGTCTTCTTGTCGCCGAGCACTTCGAGCTTCACCCAGCGGGCGCCGGGGTTGTCCAGCCCCTCCAGCAGCTCGCGGCCCAGCCGGGCGTTGCGAATCGCATCCTCGGCCGAGAAACACCCCGCGGTGTTCGGCAGCACCGTGTAGCGCTTCAGATCAAGGAAATCGAGCAAGCTGCGGCCCTGCTTGTCGTACAGCCGCTCGCGCCGGACCGCGACCGTCACGACCTGGCAGCCGGAGGCGTCCAGGGCGGCCCGCATCAGCTCGTAGTCCGGCTCGCCGTGACGCAGGTACTTGCCCGTCCCCACGAACAGCCGCGAACGAATGCTGAAATCCGCGATCTTCAGCGGCGGAATGTCCATCAGCCTCCTCCGACCAGGGTGACGATCTCAACGCGGTCGCCGTCGCGCAGCGGCGTCTGGATATGAGTGGCCCGGCGAACGAGCTGCCCATTGAGTTCGACCGCGACGCGTTCAGGGACGAGCTGCAGCAGCCGCACCAGGTCGGCGACCGTCGCGCCGTCGTCGAGGCGCCGCGTTTCTCCATTAACGACGATCTGCATCTTCCGCACCGGGCGTGGATTATACCGGTCGTGCGGGTGCCGTGCCGAGAGACCGCGGGCCATCTTTCGGCGAGCCGGGCAAGGGGCACGCCCGTCACGCCTCGCCAGCCGCCGTCGTGATGCGGTGCGGGTGGGCGTAGATCGTGGCGCGTTGTCCCCGGACAAACCCGCACAGCGTGATGCCGGCCCGGTCCGCCAGGCGGATGGCCAGCGCCGAGGGGGCCGAGACCGCCGCGATGAGCTCGAGACCGGCGCGGGCCGCCTTGGCCACCAGTTCCAGGCTCACACGTCCCGACAGCGCGGCGGCCAGTCCGGCGACGGGTTGGTACCGGAGCAGGCATTGTCCGAGGGCTTTGTCCAGGGCGTTGTGCCGGCCGATGTCTTCCGCCAGCGCGACGATCTCGCCGGCGGGGGTGAAGATGGCGGCGGCGTGGGTGCCCCCGGTGCGCTGGAACAAGCGCTGCCGCTGGGCCATCTGCTGCACGACCGCACGGAGCGTCGGCGGCGGGATGCGCAGCGTATCGCCGACCCGCGCGGAGGCCGCCACGAGTTGCTCCACATTGCGCCGGCCGCACAGCCCGCACGCGCTGGTGACGATCAGTTGCCGTTGCGGCACCGTGGATTCGGGGGCATCGAGCCGCAGTGCCACGAGGTGCTCCGCCGGCCGGCAGCGCAGGTCGCGCACGTCGTCGCGCGTGCGAAGGAGCCCCTCGCAGAACGCGAACCCGACCGCCAGCGCCTCCAACTCGGTCGGCGTACAAAGGATGGCGTAGTTGCCGACCCCTTCGACCTGAATGGTGACCAGGGCCTCATCGGTCACGTCGCCCGGATCAACTACCGGCGCGGCCGCATCGACCGTATCGACTCGCAGCGGCTCGACGCGGACCAACCCCGGAAGCTGCTCGCGTGATCGCTCCCGGTGCTCGGCCAGCAGGTTGCATACCATGCGGACCAGCTCAGGCGACCGCAGCCGGGCTGCCAGCGCGGCGTGCCAGTCTTCGGGGCGGGCGCGGGCATCGAGGATGAGCTGGGCCCGCGCCCGCAGCTCGTCGGCATCCGGGCGCGTGTCCGCATGTCCGGGGGGGCCGCCAACGAAGATCACGATGTCGCCACGTCCGGCCCGCGCCAGCGCGTTGGATTCCACGATGACGTGCTCGTGGTGCCCAAGGCATTGGTCGATGAAAGCGGCGGTCTCCTCGACCGTGCGAAACAGGTTGGCCGGCTTGTCGGGTCGCCGCGGCCCGCAGCCCTGCTTGGCGTAAACGGCGTCCGGCAGCGATTCGCACAACCGCTGGGCCAGCCGCGTCTTGCCGACCCCGCGGCCCGCCCCGCAGATGATCCACGTGAGCATCACTCGAAACACCCAAGCTGGCACGCCCGAATGCGAATGTCGAGTTCGTCGAGCAGCGGGCCGAGCTGGCGCGGGGTGATTCCGAGTCGGGCGGCCGTCTCAAACGCGGTCGCGCACGCGATCCACCCGCCGGCCCGGAGGGTACTCGTGCTGCTCTGTTGACCGGCGGCCCCTTCCACGATTTCCACCGCGCCGTCGCCCTCCGTCACGATGGCCAGCGGCACGGCCGCCGACGCGGCCCAGGCTCGAACCGCCGACCCGCGACTGGCCGGCACGCGCATTGTGGCGATCATAGCACACCTCCTCGGCGGAGATTCTACCGCGACGCCCAGACCGGTGGCGGGGCGTCGGCGGCGGGCCGCTCCGTGACCTTGCTTTTTTGCCCCCCGGAGCAGACTATAAGATGCTGCGGCGGCCGCGGCCCGGCGGGCGTCCGGCCCGTGGGCGGTGGTGCCCCCGGCGGGTGAGAGCGGCCCGGCCGCGGAGGCGGGGGGTTGCCCGACCCAGCGGACCGGGGCCGCGCGACCCGGGTAGCCTCGGGCGGTCGCCGCGGTCGGTCGGCGTAAGGGAGTGCGGATGGCACAGCGTCGTAAGCGGTTAGGCGAAATCCTGGTCGGGTGGGGGGTCGTATCGCCCGAAGCCCTCAAGGACGCGATTGCCTACGCGGTCGAGCACGGGCAGCGGATTGGCGAGGCCCTGGTCGCGCTGGAACTGGCCAGCGAGGACGACGTCACCAAGGCCCTGGCGGCCCAGTTCGACCTGGAATACGTGGACCTGGACAAGAACGTCCAGCTCCCGGCGGTGCTGGACCTCGTGCCGGAGAAGATCATCAAGGACGAGAAGGTCCTGCCGATGAAGAAGGAGGGGAGCCGGCTGAAGGTCATCATCTCCGACCCGCTGGACCTGGAGCTCCAGGACAAGCTGCGGTTCCTGCTGAACATGGAGCTGGACTGGGCGCTGGCGCCGCGGAGCAAGATCCAGCGTTTCATCGACACGTTCCTGGGGGGCCTGAGCACGAGCGTCGACGAGGCGATCGAGGCGATTGACCGCGACGCGGACCTGCACGCCAAGGAAGTCGAGGCGTACAAGAAGGAGCTGGAGGACGCCGACGCGCCGGTCATCAAGTTGATCAACCTGCTGATCAGCGAGGCCGTGCGGACGCGGGCCAGCGACATTCACGTCGAGCCGATGACGGACCGGGTGCGGGTGCGCTACCGCATTGACGGCATGTGCATCGAGCGCGACAACATCCCCAAGAGCATGCAGGGGTCGGTAATCGCCCGGTTGAAGATCATGTCGGGCATCGACATCGCCGAGAAGCGGCTGCCGCAGGACGGCCGCATCAAGATGCAGATCGGCAACCAGCAGATCGACTTCCGCGTGAGCTCGCTGCCGGCCTATCACGGGGAAAGCGTGGTGCTGCGTATTCTGCGGCCGGATTCGGTGAAAGTGGGCATCACGGGGCTGGGGTTCGAGCAGGACAGCTACGAGCAGTTCCTCAAGATCATCCGGCAGCCCAACGGCATCTTCCTGGTCACCGGGCCCACGGGCTCGGGCAAGACGACGACGCTGTACGCGGCGCTTCAGGAGCTGAACCGGCCCGACCGCAAGATCATCACCGCCGAAGACCCCGTCGAGTACAACTTCACGGGCATGAACCAGTGCCAGGTGAAGGAGGAGATCGGGC
>CAYWYJ010000044.1:0-25902 GCA_964462635.1 uncultured Planctomycetales bacterium | reverse complement strand
AGCAGCCGGGAGACTTGCGGCCGCTCGTCGGCCGTGAACACGCTGTGCCGGCCGTCGATCTCCAGCGCTTCGTGCAACGCTTGGCGCGCCGCGGTCACGTCGCCCAGCTCGAAACAAACGCGGCCGAGTTGCCAGAGGGCGCGGGCGTGCGCGGCACTGCCGGGGGCCGTGCGGTCCAGCAGGTCGGCGCCACGCTGGAAGTCCGCGCGGGCGTCCACCAGCCGCCCCGGCAGGTGCGCCAAGATCACGCCGCGGGTGTCCAGCAAATTGGCGTCGTCCGGCGACAGCGACAGACCGCGGTCGGCATGAGCCAGGGCCCCGGCGTAGTCCTGGCGGTGCTCGGCCAGGATCCAGGCGAGGTCGTTGAGAGCACGGAGGCTGTTGGGGCTGTCCTCGAGTAGTTTCTCGTAGGCCCGAATGGCGGGGTCCGCGGCGCCCAGGCGATACAGGAGGTTGGCTGCGTCAAGACGTGCATCCATTGGCGCCGCCGCCTGCCGGACCGCGAGTTCAAGCGCCCGCGTCGCTGCCGCCCGGGGTTGCGGCCCGGGCGACGTGGCCAGCGCGGAGGCCACGTGGACTAGCACGTCCGCCGGCGGGGGCGTGCCCGCGAGCAGTTCATCCGCGAGGCGCGCCAGTTCCGCGAAGTCGCCCTGGCGCCCCAGGACGGTGGCCAGCGTCTTCAGGACCGCGGGGTTGGCCGGATCAGCCGCCCGGGCTTCCGTGGCGGCGGCGCGTGCGGCCTGGAGGTCGCCGGCGGCCTCGTGCAGCTCCGCCAATGTGACGAGCGTCGCCGCTCCCGCGGCTTCCGCGTGGGTTTGGCGGAACTCGTCGAGGAGCGCGACGGCGTCGCGCGTCCGGCCGGCCGCGCTCAACAGGCGCGCGTGGGCCAGCCGGAGCGGCTCGCGCGTCGGATCGTCGGCCGACGCCCGCGCCAGGGCCTGGAACGCTTCCTCGCGGGCCGCGGCGTCCTGTGTGGCGACCGCCGCCAGGAGGACGGCGGCTTCCGGGTCAGTCGGTCGCTGATTGAGCACAACGCGCACCAACTCGCGGGCCAACGTCGCGTTGCCCAGGGCGAGCTCGGCCCGGGCCTGCAACAGCAGGAGCTCGGGGCGGCCCGGATGGACGGCCAGCCCGCGCAAGGCCCAGGACTTGGCGGCGGCGTGGTCCCCGCGACGCGCCGCCGACTCCGCCAGCCATACGTACGCCGGCAACGCGGTCGGCTGGCGCTCGATGGCCTGCTGAAGCAGGGCTTCCGCCGCCGCTTGCGATTCCGGCGTGGCTTCGAGTAACAACAAGCGGGCCTTGAGCAGCGGCACGGCCGCGTCCGCGGTTTGGCGGCCCTCAATCACGGCCAGCAGTTCCCGCGCCCGCGCCCGGTCACCGGGTGCGTCGCGTGACAGGAGCGTCTCGATGAGCCGACCTCGCAGATCGTCGTGGTCCGGGAAGGCCGCGACGCCCCGCTCCCACGTGGAGGCGGCGTCAGAGAGACGACCGCGCTCGGCATAGAACGCGCCCAGCACCAGGTAAGCCTCGGGGCGGTCCCCGAATTGCGTGAGCTGTCGCAGGTCCGCTTCGGCCGCGGGCGGATCACCCGCGGTGGTCAGGAAGCGGGCCCGGGCCAGATAGGTTGCGAACGACGGACTGCGTTCGACCAGTTCGTCGAACTGGGCGCGGGCCGCGTCGCTCTGTCCGACCGCGTGCAGGATCGCCGCCCGGGTCGCGGTGATCGACACGGGATCGCCGCCGGTCTTCTCGGCGCGGTCGAGGTAGCTCAGCGCCTCCTCGGCATTCCCGGTTTGTCGGAACACCAGGCGGGCCAGCGCGATCGCGGCGCGGGCGTCTTGCGGCGCGTCGGTCAGGCGGGCCTGAAGCAGGTTGACCGCTTCGTCCGTCTTGCCCATGCGTAGCGCCAGTCGCACCCGCGGTCCGACCGCGGCCGATGACACGGGGGCAAACTCGTCGAGCACCGCCAGCGCGTCGGCAGCCCGCCCCTGTCGCTCCAGGACGGCCGCGAGCCGGCCGACCGCGGCGTCCGCGGATGGATTTTCATTCAGCAGCCGCCGGTAGACTGCCTCAGCCCCCGCGAAGTCACCCGCCTGCTCGCGCAACTCGCCCAGCAACAGCGCGGGGTCCGCCCAGCCGGGGTCCGCATGAACGCAGTATTCCAGGTAGCCGCGAATCAGGTCGCGTTGAGCGACGGGATTGGGACCGGCCAGGGCGAGTCTCGCCTGGTGCAGCCGCCACAGCAGCCCGCGCGACTCGCCTTCCACGGCCCGCAACTGCTTGAGCAGGGCCGAGGCCGTCGCCTCGTCCTGGACCATTTCGGGGAGGTCGAGCAGCGTCGATAACACGCGGCAGCGCAGCGGGCCCGCGGTCTCCGGGTCATCAGCCAGGGCGCGCAGCGTCTTCACCGCGGTTTCGCGCGGTCCCGTTTGCAGCTCCAGCAATCCGCGGCGCAGCGCGAGCGCGTGTCGCCCGGCGGCATCCTGGACGGACGCCGCGCCGGATTCCAGGGCCGATTCCGCCTCGTCCGCGCGACCGGCGGTCGCCGCGAGGTCAGCCAGCGCCAACCACGGCTCTACCCGCGTGGGCCAGCGCCGACACGCGTCGCGCAGCATTTCCTCAGCCGCGTCCGGTTTTCTTGCGGCCACCAGACGAGCGTGCAGCAATACGGCAAGCAGCGGGTCGCGGCACTCGTCGGCGGCCCGGCGCAGTTCCGCATCCGCCGCGTCCGGCCGGCCCTGGGCCAACGCGGCGGCGGCGGACAAGATGGCGATCTGCACGTCGTCCGGGTACGCAGCCCGTAGCGTGGCAAGTTCCGCGCTCACGGCGTCGGAGTCCGCGGACGACGGGGTCACCGCCAGCGTTTGCAGCTCCGCTTCGAGGCGCAGCAGTGCCGCGGTCGGATCGTTGCCGGCCAGGGCTTCCGCCCGTCGGGCCGCCGTGAGCGCGGCGGGGGCACGCCCCAAGTCCAGGTTCAGGCGGGCCAGCGTGCGCAGCGCGGCACGGTCCGCGACGGACTGCACGTAGCGTTCGAGTGCCGCGACGGCGCGGCGCGGCTGCCCCACGTCCTCATACGCCTCGGCCAGGACCTTCAAGGCCCGCGGTTGCTGAAGTTCGCGGCTGAGTAGCGGCTCCAGGGCCTCGATCACGCGGTAAGGCTGGCGCTCGGCGGCGGCCACGACGGCCGCCAGGAGCCCGAGCCCCTCATCCGCTTCGGCCGCCCGACCGGCAACGGTGAGCGCATCCCGGTATTCTTCCAGGCACGCCGTCGCGCGCGCCACCTGGCCCGCCGCCGCGTACAGCTCAACCGCCGCCGGCAAAACGCGCAGCCGCTGCCGGCGTTCGGTCAGCGTGGTGAGTGTCGTGTCGGCCACGGCCGCGTCCACGGCGGCGGTCCCGCGGCGGAGGGCCAAATCGGCCGCGTGAACGAACCGCGCCGCGGTCCAGTCGGCCGGGTCAAGGAAGTAGTTGTCCAGCGCGTCCGCAGGCACCGCCTCCGTCGCGGCCAGTTGGGCCGCCGCACGCTCCAGGTCGCCGCGGGCCAACCACTCCTCGCACATCCCCAAGTGGACGCGCGGATCGGCGACGGGCCGCGCCTCGGCGTGCGTGAGGTCGGCGCGGGCCACGGCGTCAAGCTGCTCCGCGTCGCCGCCCAGCGCCACCGCATTCGTTCGCAGGAAACGCGCCCGCCACAACCGCGCCTTGGCGGAGTCCGGGTCGGTTTGCACGGCTTGATCCAGCCAGCGGAGGGATTCCGCCGGCCCGGCGGTTGGGGTGCGGGTCGTGGCGATGACGCTCAGCAAACCACAGGCTTCGACGAGGGCGTCGCGGCCGGAGGCGTCCGTCGCCGGGGATGCGATCAGCGGTTCCAGCAGGGCGCGGGCGTCATCCGGACGTTTCTGCGCCCGCAGCGCTCGGGCCTTCCACAGCCGGGCGCGCGGATCGGCGGGGCGCTGCGCCAGCCGCTGCTCGGCGACATAGACCAGCCCGTCGTAATTGCCCGTCTCGCTGTAGATCAACGCGAGCCGGTCGTGCGCGACGTCATTCGCCGGATCCAGCCGCAGCAGACGTCGATAGGCCCCCACGGCGGCCCCGATGTTCGCGGGCGTCAAGGGGCGGACCTTCAACTGGGCCCGGGCGTACTGGGCCAGCGCGTCGACGTCGTCGGGCGAGCGTTCCAGGTAGGCGCGGAAGTGGCGGGCCGCCGCGGGCCAGTCGCTTTGCTGGAGGGCCACCAGCGCGGCCGCGTGGGCCTGCTTCGCCAGCCAGGTCTTGCGCCATTGGCGGACCCCGACGGCGCCGCCGCCCAGGACCGCCGCCACGACAACCAAGATCATCAGGGCGCGGACGTTGATCCGCGCTGCGCACCGCGTTGCGGCCATGACGAATCCTCCAACCTCATTCCATCCCCCGGGGAATGCAGCATTCGAGCGGGAGTGTCCGTCGGCGAGGTCCGCAACCGCGTCGCCCGGGCCCGGTGGTCCCCGGGCGGCGCCAGGCCCCAAGGAACACGCATCGCCCGCCGGGCCGTCGAACCCGGGGACGATGCGTGAACGCTTCTTTCCTTGAGGCCAGCGAGCGCTGCTGTCAGAGGCCGCCACGCAAGTGGCGGACCGCTTGGCCCCGCACTGGCGTGCGGGGTTCTGACAGGCGTTCCTAGGCGGAGAGCCGCCGACGCAGCCGGCTGACCAGGCCCACGCCGAGCACGCCCAGCAGGGCGGCGCCGGGGACCGGGACGGCCTTGACTTCGATGACCATGTCGTTGAAGTCAAAGTCCTCACCGCCCTGGCCGAGGTTCATGTCCTCCCAGAAGAGCACCCACGTCGTGTAACCGTCGCCGAGACCGGTCACCTTGTAAGTCACCAGGTGGTTGGCGCCGTCGGCGTTGTCGCCGTCGGTCGAGTAGTGCGGGCCGTTGGTCCCGTCGCGCATCCACTTCCACACTTCGCCACTGAGATTCACCGCGCCGGCGCCGCTCACCGCGTAGCCGGACCCGAGCACGTCAAACAGCTTGACGTAGCCGCTGCCGGCGTCGTAGCCGAACTCCTGCGAGTAGCCGGCGAACTTCGCCTCGGCCTTGGCGAACGTGAAGCCGTCGTCCCAAGTCTGGTCCGTTCTCGGCAGACCGGGAACGCCGTTGACGATGTTCAGGTTCGAGCCGGCCGCGCCGCCGGAGCCGATCCCGCCGCTGGCGCCGGTGTAGTCATCGACGCGCGTGAAGGTCAGCCCGCCGCCGGTGTAGATCGAATGCGCGGTCCCGTTCAGCGATCCGCCCGTCGCGAGCGCGCCGGTGCCATAGATCGTCTCCAGGATCTTCTTGATGGGGTCCTCGCCGCCGGGGGCGGTACCGACCGCACTGAAACCCGCCAGGGCCGGCATCGCGGCGCCGGCGATCAGGAACATCCCGATATATGCAATGGCCTTCTTCATTTTGATTTCTCCGTGGTTGCGTGCCCCGCACTTCTTGAATCTCGCGGGGACTTGATTTCGCTCTAGTCCAAACACCTCAATCCGCAATCCGCGGTCGATCGCATCAACTCACGGGCGATCGACCACACCCATCGGTGTCAGGACAACCGCGGAGGCCCCCGGGGCGCGGCGGCCAACGACCGGGCCGCACCGTATAGCGGCGGCGGTGTGTCAGCGAGCCGCCAAGTCGGTCCGACAGGCGCTTGTGCCGCGGGGCGGACGTCGTACCAAAGCGGGACGTCCAGCGTGATTCGCTCAAGATCCAATCGTTGGGCGTGGCCGACCTGCGCCGGGCCACCGGTGTGATACCACTCCGGCAGAGCGCTGAGGTGCCACTTACGCGTGTAGCGCCCGAGCTGCCACGCCCCGAGTCCCCCGAGCGCCCAAAGGAACAACGCACTGCTGTCCGGCCCGGCGGGCAAACGCAGCACGTCGCGTGCTTCGGCCGGCTCGCCCGACGAGGGCCAGGCCGGCATCACGTCGGCCGACCAGCCGGTCCCCATCGCCGGCAGCGGATCGACGGGCGTGCCGACGACCATGAGGCCGGCGGCTTCCGCCGTCGCACCGGCGGTCATAGGCGCCGCCCAAACGGGCGTCGTGGCCAGCAGGCCCAGAGCGCCTAACAGAACCCCGCACGCAAGTGCGGGGCCTGGCATCCCGCCACGCGCATGGCGGGCTCGGCCAGTGGCTGCTACACCGAAAGTCAGGCTGTGGCGAACGTTGCTCATGACGCCTGTAACAAAGAGCCAGTTCGAGAAACGCAGCGCGGCTCCGAACAACTAGTAGTAAAGACGCGGTTTCGCCCGTCGGCAAGAAAACCGCCGGACGTTACCGCAGCGCGCGGGGAAACCCTTACGCCCGACGCCGCCGGTACGCGTCCACGGCGACCAGGCCGATCAGCCCCAGCATCGCCGCGCCCGGGATGGGCAGGGGACGGACCGGCGTGGAACCACCGACCTCGCCGCCGCCGATCTCGCCGCCGATGATCTCACCCACGTGGCCCCACGGAGGGGTCGAGCCCGCGCCGCCCGGAGGCAGGCTTCCGAGCAGGCCGTGCGGATTCGGCGGCTGGGCCAGCGCGGGCGGGCCGCCGCCGACACCAAACGTCGCGCCGATGCCGGCGGCGCGCGCTGGGGCAGGAGGGGTCTCCAGCCACCGGTCCGCCGCCGTGGCGGCGGTATGGGCGGGTACGCCGCCGCCGGCCGCCGTGCCGATGGGAGCAACGACGGTCAGCGGAGCGGTCAGCTCCGTCGGATCGCCGGTGTGGGCCGCGGCCCAGGTCGCGGCCAATCCCAGGACGATCAAGGCCGCACAAATCGGATGTCCATAGCTTCTCATTTCCAATCCTTCCAATCTAGACACAGCTTCCATCCCCTGGTTCACTCTATTCATCGCTGCGCGGCGACAACCTCGCGCTGTGGCCTCGCCGGCCGCGACACGATGTGGTCTAGTAGCCACAATTCGGCGACGAGCAGGGCCACGGCCAGCGGCATCATGGCGATGCCGGCGAAGTCGTGTACGAACCGCTCGGCCGCGTCCCCGCCGACGTATAGAAACAGCGCCACGGTGGCCACCACGCGGGCCACGTTGCAGATAAGCGCGATGGGCACGCTCGAGACGAGCAGGGACACGCGTTGCCAGGTGGGCCGCTGCACGGTCAGGACGAAGAAGGCGGCGACGACGACGAACGCGGTCAACATCCGCAGCCCGCTACAGGCCTCCTCGATGCCGATCGGCCCGTGGTTGTTCAGCGATAGCACGTTGCCCTCGCGCACGACGTACGTCCCCGCCAGCTCGAGGACAAAGACCGTCCCCGTGGTGGCCCAGTCCTGAAGCGGGCCGGAGATCAGGTTGTGGACACGGCCCGGCAACGGGACCATCAACACCAGAAATGCCAGTATCCAACGCACGCGCCACAACAGCGCCGGGCCGGCCGCCAACAGCACGACGGCCACGATCGCCAGGACCAGACCGTAGCGTTCGGCCGACTCATACAGGAACAACAGTCCCAGTCCGCGGACCACCTCGGCCAGCAACAGCGGGACCAACCCCCACCAGCACGCCGCGGCCGGTACGCCGCGCAGGCGGTGGCGTTCGTGCCACAGAAGGTACAGCGCCGCGGGGGGCACGAGCTGGCCGACGGAGTAGTTCGGGTTCCGCTGCCATTCGCGCCACAGGCCCCAGATGACCGGCCAGTAGCTCCACAACATGGCCCCCAGTAACGCGGCCAACAGCACGGCGGGTGTGGAAACGCCCCCGACGCCGGTCCGCAAACCGGTCCAGGACTGCCGCGCGGCGATCCGCGGCTCGATCGTCGGGCTCATCCGCGTCATGGGCGGTTCTCCGCCGACACGTCTTGCGTCGGCGTCCCGGCGGTCGCGTCCGCGAGCAGCGCACACAGCGGGTTCGCCAGCTTCGCCGCGAAGTCGCGCGCGGCGCCGACGCCGGCGGACTCCGCCTGCCACGCTTCGACTGCCGCGACCACCTGTACTTGCACCATGTAGCGGATACTCGCCTGGCCGCGCCACGCTCTCGAACGCAACAGGGACACGTCTCGACACGGCCGTCCGTCCACCACGAAGAAGTTGAGCACGACCAGCGTTCGCCCGCCGAGGTCGCCTCGCCCGAACGTGTAGATTGTAGTCTCCAGTTCGCCACCGTCTGACATGACCACGGATTCCGCCGCTTGTCGTCGTAAGGTCCATCCTGCCCCGGGATAGCACACCTCCGGACGGTGCGGCATGAGATCGCGGGCGCGGGAACCTAGAGCGATAAACAGATTAATAGGTAGTGTCTGTCCTGGACTCGTGTACACACGGCTGACGTGGTCGTCCACGTCCGCGGCCCGAATGACCGACTCTCCCAAGGACACGTCGCGCCCGCACCAGTCGCCAAGGGCCAGCGGCAGAGACGCGAGCATTCCCGCAGGGAGCGGCGCGACCGGTGCGCGGTCCAGATGCGCCGCGAGCACACGGTAACCGGCCCCTCCGGCGACTAGTACCAGCCCGCCGATGGTGCCCGCCAGCAGGGCGCGGACGCCGGCAGGGGCGGACGATCGCTGCCGGGCGGAGTTGTTTTTTCGCGGAACCGCACAGTCCATATGTGACTATTCCTGCATTCCCGGGGGGCGTTTGTCCGAACCCCGCACGCCGGTGCAGCGTCCATCAAGCCGCAACTTGCGTGGCGGGTTCTGTTAGCAACTTCAAGCGGCGGTGAGTCATTTCGCGCCGCCGGCGCCGCGGATCGCGCACTATCGGACACACTGATATGGGGTACGTGCGGGCACTGCGGCCCGGGCGGCCGGTCGGGAAGCTCGTCTCAAGTCCCTATTAGACATTCCGGCGCGGCACGGCGGTTGCCGTGGATAACGACGCGAAGCTGGCTTGCCAGCCTCGTGGGGGTTGCTGCGACTTGGAGATAAACAGGTAGGTATTTGTCTCATAAACTTGGACTTGCTCTGTATCCGAGAGGTTTTGCATTGTCAAACTGGGGGTCCTAGGTGGTGCGGGCAACAGGAGCGCCCGCAGTATGTGGAGACCGGCGAATGCGCATTCTGACCCCTCCGCAGGTGTGCTGCCCTACGCGGTCGTCCCTCGCTCTCCCGTGGATTCTGATAATCGTAGCGGCCCAACTGGCGCTCTCCTTGGGGGGCTGCCCCGGGGCGGCGGACCCCGGCGGGCTTGGCCCCGCCCCAATCGACTCGAATGACCCGCCAGGGAACGACCCTGGCGGCGGCGGCGCGTCCGACCCCGGGTCGGACGTGGCCGGCGAGGTGACCGACGGATTGCGCGCCGCGGAGGTGGCGGCCGTCACGCCGAAAGACACCGCCGTCCGCGTACAACTGCGGGCCGTGGGCGCGGCGGGCGAGACGGTGGAGTTCGTCGTGGTTTCCGCGCCGGCCATCGGTCGCCTGGGGCCGATACGACGTGTGAGCAAAACGTCGGCGGAAGCGGACTACACGCCGCCGTCGGGGTTTCTCGGCGTGGCCCAATTCAGTTATGCCGTTCGCGTCGGGGCGTGGGAATCGGACCCCGCGACGGCCCGCATTCTGGTGTACCCTCATCTGCGTTTCACTGTTGATCCGACGATTGGGGAACCGGGTTTGACGGTGCGAGCACGCGTGTATAGTCTTGGCGGAGATCCACTGCCTGAAGGCACCTACACGTGGTCGTTCGGTGATCAGGTAGTGGCCGGGCCGGCGACGAGTCACGCGGAAGTGCAGTTCACCTTCAATAATCCCGGCGCGCACGTCGTGCGGCTCTCGCTGACGGTGCTGGGCTTCATGCTGGATATCGGTTGCTCCCCGAAGCCGGGCCTCGTGGAGGACCGAGCGGTGGTGACGGTGGGGGCCCGGATCGGCGGTAAGGTGCGCGACGTTTCCGGCCGGCCGGTGGCGAACGTTCGGATTGCGGCCACGGGGACCGACGCGGTCTTTACGGACGCACAGGGGTACTACCAACTCGCCGTGCCGTACAACTGGTCGGGCCGGTTGAGCCCGTCGCACCAAGGCTATACTTTTAGTCCTGTCCAACGGACCTTCAGGGACGTTAAGCTCAATATAGACAACGCCAACTTCACGGCCGTAACCGGGCAAGCCAACGAGCCGCCGCAGGCGCAGAAGCAGAGTGTGGAGACGGAAGAAGACACGCCGGTGGCCATTGATCTGCTGGCTTCGGCCCCCGACAGCGACCCGCTGACGTATGTGATTGCCACCCTGCCCGTGCATGCGGAGCTGGTAGACCCGCACAAGGCCCGGGTCATCCAGCACGGCGATTTGCCCTACGCGCTGGCCCCCGGCAAGCGGCAGGTGGTCTACCGGCCGGCCACCGATTGGTATGGCGACGATGCCTTCACGTTCTACGCATCGGACGGCGTGGCGGCGAGTGAAGCGGCGGCGGTCTCGGTCCGTGTGCACTCGGTGAACGATGGTCCGCGGATCACGGACCCGTGCCCGCTCACCTCGTACATCGAGATGGACAGTCTGGAGTCCAACCCGGCCAACCAGGCGGCCCTGGTGGCCGTCGATCCCGACGCCGGCCCCGGCGAGCTGCTCTGGTCGATCGGCGAGGCCGCGCGCCACGGCACGGTGACGATCACGGGTTCGCCGAGCAGCTCGGGGGAGGCAGTGATCGTGGCGTATGCCCCGCAGCCGGGCTACGCGGGAACGGATGAGCTGACCATCGTTGTCCAGGACGGCCTCAACGAAGAGTATGCCTGCCGCTGGCACCTGCACGTCGGGGGGTACCCCGTGTCGGGCTGGGTGCGCGGGTACGATGGGGCACCGCGTCCGGGCACGCCGCTGGTGTTCACCGGTGCCGGCATCTTCCAGGGTAATGACTTCGTGGCGACGGCCGGGCCGAACGGCGGCTATTCGCAGCGCGTCCCCCTCGGGTGGTCTGGAACGGTGACTAGCGACGCGAACCACCGCCTGGATCCGCCGCAGCGCGTGTACAGCAACGTCGCGGGCCCGGTCACTGAAGAGGACTATGTGGCGTTCCGGAATTACTACGCCGCGCCCGGCGGCAGCAACCAGGCCGCCGGCACGTTGACCGAGCCCTTTGCCACGCCGCAGCGGGCCGCGGATGCGGCGAAACCGGGCGACACGGTGGTCCTGCGGGCGGGGACGTATGACAGCGGTAGCGGGTCGGCGACCGTGCCCGTCTTGTTGATCGCCCCGGGGGCCGGCGGCCTCGAGGGGTACCCGGTCACCATCCGGGCCGCCGACGGCGAGCGCGTGGTGTTCGACGGCCGGGCGGGTACGACGCGGGAGCTGGTCCAGGTCCAGGCCAGCTATGTGGACATCGAGGGACTGGAGTTGACCGGCGCCAAGCGCACGGCGCTGGTTGTCATGCACGCCGGCGACGGCACGCACCACGTGAATGTCCGCCTGTGCCACGGCCATCACAACGACTACGAGGCGAGCTGGATCGGCGGCGCGTTTCGGACGGTCGGCCCCGTGCAGCACGTCATGTTCGAGGACTGCCTCAGCCACAACAACTCGATCGGCTTCGAGCTGCGCGAGAACCCGCCGCAGACGGCGGCCACGGCCCAGGTGCCGCCGGCGGTCGGAAACACGGGCTATCCGCAGGGTTTGCCCGAATCGGAATGGGACGCCTGGCCCGGCTGGACGGAATACGGCGCGCGCCACTGCGCGATTCGGCGCTGCGTCGCGTTTGACAACCGGCTTCTGGACGAGCACAGCGACGGCATCGGCAGTCGCTACGCGATCGAGTGCGTCATTGAGGACAACATCGCGTTCCACAACGGCGACGACAACTACGACGAGCTGGGCGCCACGCGCTGCACCGTTCGCAACAACATCGGCTTTGCCGCCAACCCGTATGCCACGCCGGACGGCGATGGCAACGGGATGAAGATCGGCGTGCGTGGCGGGCTGGACAACCGCGTATACCACAACGTCCTGTTCGACAACCCCCGCGCCGGCATCGACATGGCCGACACGGAGCGGGCGGAAGTCTACAACAACACCTGCTTCAACAACGGCTGGTTCGGCTTGTGGATCGAGGGGGTGCGGGCCTGCACCGGCGGCACCCGGGTGCTGAACAACATCTGCAACGCCAACACGCAGGGCGACATTGGCGCCTTGCCCGCGTGCAGCATCGTTCATCTTGACTACAACTGTGTGTCCGACGCCAACAACCACAACTGGGCCCGGCCCGCCGGACCGAACGGCTTCGTGGGCATGACCGCGGGGTTTGCCAACCCGCAGATGACCATTGACACGGACTTCCCGCCGGGCCTGACCATTCCGCAGCGGCTCGCTTACGTTCGGGATCAGGTCCACGGTAAGCTCCGCTTGAAGATGGGCTGCGCCTGTGTGGACAGCGGTGCGGAGATCCCGGGCATCACGGAAGGCTACCTGGGTCACGGGCCGGACCGCGGTGGAATCGAGAGTCATTGAGCGGCCCCCAACTGACGGCCGGCGCGGGCCGGCGGCGCGGCCCCGGCCGCGCCACGGGCGCTCGCGTGACGCCCCGCGTACACGGCCCGCAACAGCGTCTCGTACGCCTCGCCCGCGGCCGCCACGGTGTGGTGGGCGGCAAAAAAGCGTCGGGCCCGCTCGGCACAAGCCGCGCGCTCTCCTGCGTCTCCCAGCAGTGCCGCGACGGCGGCCCGCAACTCGTGGGCCGAACCGCCGGCGACGCGGCCAAGCCCGTGACGCCCTATGACCCCATCCGGGTCGACGGTCGCGACGACCGGGAGGCCGCGCGACCACGCTTCCAGGAAGGTATTGGGGTAGCCTTCCCACGCGCTGGTACACAGCAGCAGCGCGGCGGCGTCATACCTGGCACCGATCCGTGCGTAGGGCACGAAGCCGTGCAGCGCAACGTTGGGAAGGGCCCGCAGCGCATCGTGGACATGGGCGCGGGTACTACCCGGGTCGTTCGGCTCGCCCACCACGTCGAAATACCACTCCGGACACAGGGACGCCAACTCCAGCAGCAGTTCCGGCCGCTTGGCGGCGGCAAACCGGCCGACCCACAGCACGCGCGGCGACTTCGCCGGCGGGGGCGTCTCCACCGGCGACGGGGCACAACTTCGGATCACGCTCGCCGCGACGCCGAAATGGTCCTTCAGCCGGCGGGCCTGTTGCGTGGTCTGCGCCACCACCGCGTCGGCCCGGTGCAGGGCGTAGTGGAAGAACCAGCGTTCGCGGGCGGCCTTGCCGGGCAGGCGCGGATCGCACTCGATGTCACTCGCTATCGCCAGCACCAGGGCCCGCCCGTTTCGGCGACACCACAGTGCCACTTGACCACTTTCGACGCCGGCCGTGCGCTGGTAGTAGACATCGGCGTCCGCCCGCGCCAGAGCGGCCCACAGGCTGGTCCACCGCGGATGGATGAAGCGCAGACCCGGCCAGCCGGCCTCCGCGGCGCACATTTTGTAGACACGAATACCATCGTGTTCGATGCCGTCCGGCTGACCGTAGTCCAGGGTCACGAAGCTAACAGCGAACCCGCGCCGCACCAGTTCCCGCGCGATCAGCAACCGTTGGACTTCCGCCCCGCCGATGTGGCGCAGGTCGCCGTCTCCCGCCAGGAGCGGATAGTTTTTGGGGGCGACGAAACACACCGACGGCGGCCGCTCTGATCGGCTCATGGGCGCGCCTCCCCACTCGGCCCCGCAACACTCCGGAACGCAAGGGCAGCAAGCACCGCACGCACCCGCTCAGCCCCACGGACCAGCCGTGCCTTCAGACCGGCCGGAACGACCCAGCGCCAGTACACCAGCGCGGTGACCAACCCACCCAGTAGCAACGCGAAGGTGACCCGGGCGACGGTGTGAGGCAGCGGTAGCACGCGCGCCAGCAACAAACAGGCGACCAGCGGCAGCGACGCCGCCAACGGCCCCACAAACACCCGCCGCAGGTACGACGCCAGCGGCAGATCAAGGCGTCGGCAGGCATACCACGGGAGCAGCACGCCGCCGCTGAGCACCAGCGGTCCCGTCAGCGCCACCGCCGCCCCCGTCAGGCCCCATTGCAGTGGCCCGATCAGCAACCAGCCAAGCGCCAGGCCCAGGGCCAGCGACACGGCCTCGAACAGGCCGACGAGACCGTGGCGATTCATCCCCATGAGCAGGGAATACACACTGGTTTGCGGGATGGTCAGGGCGTGGCCGACGGCGAGAATCCCGAGCACCCACGGGGCGGCGTAGGCGGGGCCCATCCAGATTTCCAGCAGCGGGCCGCCCAGCAGCACCAGCAGCCAGATCGGCGGCAGGGCAATGTAGAAAGCGTACTTCCCCGAATCGACCAGCATGTGGCGCAGCGCGCGGACGTCCCCGCCGGCGTGCAACTCGCTGCTGGCCGGGATGAACACGTTGGCGTACTGCTTGACGAACCGCGTCAGATACATGACCAGCGTGCGCTGTCGGGAGTACACCGCGACCGCCGCGGGGCCGAGCAGGCCGGCCACCAGGAGATTGCTCAGGTGGTACATCCCGCCGCGGGCGGCGTCGCGCAGCACCGTCTTGCCGCCGAACAGGCCCAGGTCGCGCGCGGCGCGCCAATGGCAATGACGCGGCGAGAAGCGCAGTTGTGGACAAATACGTCGGGCCACAACGTACTTGGCCACGCTGGCCAGGACTTCCGCCGTCACCGGCACGATGGCGCATACCACCAGGCCGTGGCCGCCGATCAGCAGACCGGCCATAACCAAGAGCACGCCGATGTCGCGCGCACAGCGAATCACGTTCAATAAGTCAAACCGTTCGTGGCCGGTGATGATTGAATTGAAGACCCCGGCCGGCATTTGCAGCGCGGCGGCGCTGGTCAGCAGGAAGACGATCCAGCCCGACGCCGCGGCCGCCTGAAGGCTTGGCTCGTGCAGGAGCCGCGTCCCCAGCGCGGCGAAGAGCACGCCCAGCCCGAGGGCCGCCAGGCAGGCCATCAGCAGGAACGCGAGGCTGGTGTTGACGGTGGCGTTCAGCGCCTCCCAGTCGCGCAGCGCGCGGTAGCGGGCCACGTACCGCGTCACGGCCCCCGTGACGCCGAGGTTGGTCCAGCGCACCCAGAACACCAGCGACCAGGACACGTCCCAGACGCCGAGGAGTTCCTGGCCGAGTCGATCGCTGATAAGTCGCGGCAGCACGAAGCCGACCGCCAGTTCCACCAGCGAGAAGGCCCAGTTGCTCAGGACGCTGCGCACGAAGCGTCGTGGGCGCGGCGCGACCCGTGTCGGCGGCGGTCCTGCTGTCGCGCCGCCGGCCTCGACCGGGTTCTCCATGCTGACGAGTGGCGTAACCCTAGGCATAGCCGTACAGACGGTTGGCGGTCCCCGCCAGCCGGTCGAACGTGGCCCAATCGGCCTCGGACAGAGCGGTGCGCCATTCCTCGTTCAGCCGCACTGCGGACCGATTGCCCAGGCGCATGCGGTTGCCGAGGATGTGGTGCGGCGCCGTGTCCAGGGCGGCGACGGCGTCAAACGGCCCCAGGCCGAGAAAGCGAAAGACGTCGTCGAGGACCGTGCGCGGCTCGGCACACAGGTCCTCGTAGCGCACGCGGTGGAGGCGACCGGGGCCCAGGTACCGCCCGAGGCGTTCGATCTGCCGATGGGTGCGGGCCCACTCGCGGGCGGCGAGGTCGGCCGGCTCCGTCTTGTTCTTGATGCTCGAGTTCGTCACCGCCCGGCCGTCGCGCAACAGGTGGATGACGCGGAGGTCATAGTCCCCCGTGGCGGCGAGGTACTTCAACCGCACCGGGTCTTTCGATGAATCCACGAACACCCGGGCCTGTTGCAGATCGAGTGTGATCTCGATCAGCGCCCGGTTGACGGCCGCCACGGTGGGCCGCGTCCGCCGCCAGGTCGGCCACACGCCGATGAGCGCGTCGCGCGCGGCCTCGAACAGACCGTGGCGCACGCGCGCCCGCACCAGGCGATCAGCCACCCGGTTCCCGCGGCAGCGGAAGTCCGTGGCCGGTCGCCGGAGGTCGAACGGCAGCCCGCGCGCGGCCATCCGCTCCGCGACCGTCGTCCAGAACGGGCATTCGCGCAGCAGCTCGCCGCACGAACAGCGGTACGTCTCCAAGTCGATCTCGCCCCATTTCAGCTCGCCGACGGTCCCGATGTCCGGGTGCGCTCCGAGCAGGAACGTCAGCAGGGTAGAGCCGGAGTAGCTCGGCGAGGCGATGTAGACCAGAGGAATCTTCATGCCGGTAACCTCGTCAGGCGGACCCACCGCGTCCGGGCGTTGGGTCCCGCGGCACGGCGATGAACAGGCTGCGGAACCGTCGCGGACGACGCGGCCACGCGCAATGCCGCGCCCCACACACACAGGTACGGCACCGTGCTTTGGGTGGGGAAGAAACTCAGGCCGGCGACCCCCGCGGACAGGTAGACCACGACCGCGATCAGGCCGACGGCCCCCAGTGTGGTGGTTTCGCGGTCGGCGCCACGGCGCATCAGCCAGCCGCAGTTCCACAACAGCCCCACGGCGCACGCCAGGCCGATGAGCAGCCCGATCGCGCCGGCGTCCAGCAAGAGCTCCAGGTACGCGTTGTGCGGGTGCGTCGGTACGGAACCCTCGCCGGCCAAAACCTCGAAATAGCAGGGCGTCCGCAGCAGACCCCACCGTCCGTGGCCCACCAACGGCGACTCGCCGATCTGGACCCACACGGGCGGCCAGATGTTCGTCACGCGGCCCGCGGAGACGGTGTTCCAATCCACTTGGTCTTCGCCCACGATCCCCATCCCGATGCGCTCGACCACGTCGGGCCGCGCCACGGCCACGGCGCCCGCCGCCACGGGCAGCAGGATCAGCAACCGCCGCCAACGGAGCGCCCCGAGCGTCAGTCCCGCCGTGGCGAATGCCAGAAAGCCGGCCCGCGATTGCACCGCCAGGAACGGGGGAACCACGGTGCTGATGGCCAACGGCCAGGCGGCCCGCAACCAGCCGCGCGGCAGGATCAGCCACAACAGCAGCCCGGCCCACAGCGTGAACGCCAGAAGTTGCCCGAGATCGTTGGCGTGCAGGCCGACGAGCTTGTCGGTCAGCCGACGGGCGTCGTTGAAGTCCATGCCAAAGAGGCGGCCTTTGATCGTCTTGAACAGCAGCAGCGAATAGAGAATCCCGCTGCCGACCGCCACCCCCAGAGCGAGTCGAACGCGGGGCCGCGTCCGCGCGCCGTCGGCGAACATCACACCCACCAACAAGTATTTCAGCGGGTTGATAACGCCGTTGACGAGCACGTCGGTGATGGTCCACCGGCCGGAATGGAACGAGCCGATGTCGGCGGCGGCCACGGCGCTCGTCAGGACGATCAGGGCGACGTACAGCGCCAGCAGGATGTAGGCCCCGCTCGGCAGCGGTGCCGCCGGCGCCTCGGCCCGCCGCTGCGTCAGCCAGCACGCCGCCACCACCACGCACGTCAGGTTCCAGGGGTTCAGCCCCTGGATGCCGAACATGTTCGTGGGGAAGTTCGGGTTCTGGAGCAGGACGGTCAGCAGCACGAGACCGCACAGGCCCCCGTACCACCGGCGCGTGGCCGTGATCATCACGGCCAGCACCACCACCGCGAGTAGGAGCGTGCGAATCACGATGCGGCCGTCCACCCCCCTCCCTCTCAGGGAGGGGTTGGGGGAGGGTTAGAATCCCGGCGGGGTTTATCCCCACGCTCTCTGTTCTTCACGACGAGCAGCGTGGGCACAGGATAGGCCTATGGCCGTTCCTGACGTTCAGCCTGGACCACCAGCGTGCAGGCCAACCAACGAGCGATAACCGCGCGTTCACCCCAGTGGCGTGTCAGCCACGCGGACAATCCCACGGCGGCCCGCCCGCGGCCGAGCCAACCCCATAGTCCAAAGGTCTGGAACCGACGGCGCTCGACCACGAAACCCGTCGTCTCGAGCATTCCGAGTACTTGGCTTACGGACCAGTGTTGATGCTGGTACTTCGGCCGCTCGGCCACGCGGGCCGCCGCAGCGCCGCGCCGCACCAGTCGGAGCAGCCGGCGTTCGAGGGCGGTCTCAACCCGCGACAGTCGGCGAAACACGCTCATCCGGTTCGGGAACGAAACGATGAGCCGGCCGCCCGGCCGCAGCACGCGGTGCAACTCGCTCAGCACCTGCCGTGGTTCCGGTACATACTCAAGCACGCCGAGGCACAGCGTGACATCCATGCTCGCGTCAGCAAACGGCAAGGCCGTTGCATCGCCGACGTGATACTCGTCCTCCGGGTGTCGCCGGCTCGCCGCCGCGATCATCTCGGGCGACACGTCGATGCCGTGAACGTGCAACTGTCGGCGTGATAAGCCGTCGAGCGCCTGACCTGGACCGCAGCCCACATCCAACACGCTCAGCGGTGCTGGCGCGGCCGCCATTCGGTCCTGCAACCACTGCCGCGCGGTCGCGCGCCGCAGTTGCAGGTCCAGGTCCGACATGCGGCGCGGGGGGCCGTCGTAGCGCGCGGCCCACTGGCGGCTGACCGCATCGAAGTGGGCCTGCACGACCTGTGTCTGCCGGCTGTCAGCAGTCAACGTGTCGTGGGGCATGACGGCTCCTCGGTCGGTCGGACAAAGGTGGCGTACAGGAATTGCCGCCAGTGACGCAGCACGTTCAGTCGCCGGACGACCCGCTCCAACAGCACGCCCACGCGGTACGCGGTCACCGAGAACATCAGGTAGTGCGGGTGCGTGCTGAGGTAATCGAGCCCCACCGGCCGCAAGCCCGCCTGTCGGGCCAGACTGACCAGCCGGCGGGCCGTGTTGGCCCGATACACCGCGGGGAACGTGTCGTCCAGGGCGGTGCCGCTGGCGACGTGGTTCAAGCGCTGCCGCACGCGGTGCGGCAGCACGCGGGCCAGCGCGATCGGCGGAAACCACTGGTTCACCGTGAGCGCCACAAGCTGCCCGCCCGGACGCAGCACACGCGCACACTCGGCCAGCGCCGCGGCCGGCCGCTCCAGGTGCTCCAGCACGTTCTTCATCGCCACCACGTCCACGCTGGCATCATCAAGCGGAATCCGGTGCGCGTCGCCGCACCGCAGCTCCCAGTGCTCACCCGGCTCGGGTGTGGCGGCGACCTCCAGGTCCACTCCCCACGCAAAGCCGTAGTACGGGGCCAGACGCCGCAACAACCGGGCGTCACGTCCGCAGCCCAGTTCGAGCAGTGTGCGGTTCGGGCCGCCGGCTTCCGCGAGCACGCGCTCGAAGACGACCCCCGGCCACTGCTCGCGGGGATAGAGCCGGTCGCGAATGGCCCGGCAACGTTCGTGAGTCGTGTTCGGCATCTGCCAGCCCCAAACTCCCCTCCCTCTCGGGTCGCCACAGGCGACTCGCTGTGGCGAGGAGGGGTTGGGGGAGGGTTGAGCACCACGCGTGTGCCGGTGCTCTTGAGCAGTGGTCCGGCGTTCAACGGCCGGTGCGGAGCCCGGCCGCTACAGTGGGTGGCACAGGCCTCCCCGCCTGTGGCATCGGGCCGTAGCGCCGGACCTCCGAGTCCGGCGTTTTGGAACGCCCACGGCCGGTGCGGAGCCCGGTCGCCAACGGCGACTCGCTGTGGCGAGCCGCTACGCGCGGGCGGGACGCCCGCACTCCCCTTGTAGCGCCGGACCACAGCCTGGCCGCCGTGGCGGCAGTCCGGCGTCGCGGAGGCCATTGACCGACGGACCGCCGACCAGGACGGGGCCGCCGGCGGTCAGCGCATTCTGAATGGCCAGCGTGCCCAGCGTGGCGGCAACGGCCTGCTCCAGAGGCAACGGCGACGGGCTGCCGGTGCGGATCGCGTCCACAAACGCGGCCATTTCGTGCCGGTGGCCCTTACCCGCTCCGCGGGCCTTGATCGTGCGCGCACGACCGCCCCCGGACAGCCGGGCACAGTGCCAATTCTCGATCGCCGCCGCCCGGCCTTGTCCAAAGACCTCAATCCGCTCCTTGTCGAACGCCGGATCGCCGTTGGCGAGATAGATGAGCGTGCCGAGTGAGCCGTCGGCCAGCTTGAGCGTGACGGCGCAGTTGTCGTGCGGCCCGCCGATGGTCGCGCCGCCGAGCATCTCGGCCGACACCTGCACCGGCGGGCTTCCGGCCAGGAATTGGATCAGGTCCACGAAATGGCAGCCTTCGCTCACGATCCGCCAGCCGCCCTCCTCGGCGTCCTGGTACCACGAGTCGGCCTTCAACGGGCCGGCGTTCACGCGGCAGACGACCGCCAGCGGCCCCGTGTGCGGCGCGAAGAAGTCGCGGACCGCGACGCTGAGCGGGCTGAAGCGACGATTGAAGCCGACCATGAGCACGCAGCCGCTCTCTTGTTGGGCGGCGACGACGGCATCAAGCTGCTCCGGCGTCAGCGCCAGCGGTTTTTCCACAAAGACGTGCTTGCCGGTCCGCAACGCCTCGGCCGCGAAACGCGCGTGCGTATCGTGTCGCGTCGCAATCACCACGGCGTCAATGTCAGGGTCGGCCAGCAGTTCGCGGTAGTCACTGGCGGCGTACTCGAACCCGTGCCGCCGACCGGCACTGCTGGCGGTCAGCCCCCCCGCCGAGCACACGGCCCGTAATCGCACATTGCCGGCGGATTTCAAGGCCGGTATCAGCGTGCCCGTGGCGAAATTGCCGGCGCCGATCAGACCTACGCGGACCGTTTGCGGCACGCCACCCGTCCCTGGCATCCGCGACGCCGGACTGCCGCCACGGCGGTCGGGTCGCCACGGGCGACTCGCTGTGGCGAGCTGCGGTCCGGCGCTACGGAGTCGGCCGTTGGTCTTCTCACGGGGGAGCTCGACGCGGGGCGTGCGGGCGGCATCCACCGGGTACTCGAACAGCAAACCGGCGGCGTGCCGGCCGTTGTGCAGCCCCTCGTAGACCGCCTCCGCCTCGGCCAGCGGAAACACCTCCGGCGAAAGTCGCGCCGGTCGCACGGCCCCCGTCGCCACCAGCCGCAGGAACTCCGCCAGGTTGCGGCGCAGGGTCCACCGCACGTAACCCACGGGGTAGTCGATGCCCTTGTGCTCGTACATCGGGTCATAGCGCCCCGGCCCGTACGACCGGGACATCACGACCGACAGCTCCTTCTGGTAATACGCCCGCCAATCGGCGGCGACCCGCACCTGACCGACGATGACGACGCGGCCGCGGTCGCGGGTCACCTGACCGGCCAGGTCGAGCGGGTCGGCGCTGTTCGCGCTGGCGGCCACGTAGGCCACGTCCACGCCGGCGCCGCCGGTGAACTCCTGCACGTTTTCCACCAGCGCCGGCTCCATGCGGTTGAGCACCAGTTCGGCGCCGCAGGCCCGGGCCAGGTCCAGCTTGTGGGCGTCGAGATCGACGCCGATCACGCGGCAGCCGGCGGCCTTGAGAATCTGGACCGCCAACAGGCCGACCAGCCCCAACCCGATGACGAGCACGCTGTCGCCGATCGTCACGCCCGCCTGCCGCACGCCGTGCAGCGCGATGGCCCCAACGGTGCCGAAGGCGGCGTCCTTGAGGTCCACGCCATCGGGCACCTTCGCACAGAGATTGCGTGGGACGGCGACGAACTCGGCGTGACACGCGATCCCCTCGCCCGCACACGCGATGCGGTCGCCGACGCGGAACTCGTCGATCCCCGCCCCCACTTCTTCGGCGACGCCGGCGAGGCTGTAGCCCAGCGGCGTCAGGGCGTCGAGACGTTCGCGGACCTTGCGATACGTGTCCACCACGCCGTTCTGCCGCACGCTCTGGAGCACTTGCCGCACCTGGTCGGGCCGGGCGCGGGCCTTGGCGAGCAGGTTCATGCGGGCCTGATCGACCTTCATGCGCTCCGTGCCGGCGCTGACCAGCGAATACGCCGCCCGCACGAGCACCCCACCCGGTCGGCACAGTGGCACGGGCACGTCGGCGAGTTGCAGCTCGCCGCTGTTGTAGTTCTGCACAATCTGCTTCACGTGGTGCTCCGATCGCCCGGCCGCCGCCCCGTCAGGGCCGCGATGTCGAGACGTTGCTCAACCCAGATCGCCTTGCCGCGCGGCGTCAGGGGAATGTCATCGCAGACTTCGAGGCTCAGCGTCACGCGGTCGCCGAGTCGCCGGGCCAGCGTCCGCAGAATGCGGGCCCGGTCGTCTTCACGGAAGCCGTTGACCGGGACGACACGGACGACCGCCTCCCCGACGGTGTCCTGGTAGAACTGGTACCGCCGCACATTGCGGAACGTGTCGTCGTGGACGTTCAACGCGGTCATGGAAACCAGGTCGCGGTCGCGCGTGACCAGCGCCCCGGACGGCCAGCGCCCTTCCACGTCGCGCAACAGGGGGTGCTGCCGCCCGCATTTGTCGCAACGGTCGGCCACGTACGTCGCGTAGTCGCCCGTGCGGTAACGAATGAACGGCATGACCGTGTTGATGAAGCCGGTGCCCACGATCTCGCCGCGCTGCCCCGGCGTGGTGATCGGTCGCCCCTCTTCGTCGAGCAACTCGCAAAAGCCGTACGTCGGGAAGACGTGGTAATCGGTCGAGTGCTCGCATTCGGCCGCCAACACCAGCTTCTCCGTGTGGCCGTACCAGGAGAAGTAGCGCACGCCAATGATGCGCTCCACCAGGGCCCGCTCGTCGGGATACACCGTCTCGGAGCCGACCAGCAGGCCACGGATGTTGCTCGGCACGGCCTGCCCGCGGCGCTCGATGAATCGCGCCAGCGTCGCCGCGGATGAGGGGTAGACGTGCAGGAAGCACGGTCCGACAGTGGCCATGTGTCGCAGGTAGCGATATAGATCGTCGTCGGTCGTGTGGAAGTTGCTGTAGTAGTGCCGCCGTAGGACCGCATCGTATTCGTGCCGCAGCCCGCGCCGGTCGGGGGGCACGACGCGCCCACGCATTTCAGCCAGCGGCATTCCCGGCCGGTAGCCGGCCCGTCGCCACGCCGCCGTCAGGTACGCGAACTCAATCGCCGACCGCTCGCGCCCGATGTAGAAGTGCAACGGCGTGCCGCTGCTGCCGCCGGTGGAAACATAGTCAACGGAGGCATCCGTGATCGACCGGGCCCGCATCCGCGGCCCATGCTCGCACACCGTCTGCTTGTCGGTCGTCGGCAACCGCCGCAAGTCGTCCAGCGTCTTCAAATCGGCGGGATGAAAGCCGAGCGCGTCCCAGGTCTGCCGGTAGCACTCCGTCTTCTCGTACGCCAGCGCGACGACCTCCCGTACGCGCTGTAACTGGTACGCGGCGGCCTGGTCGGCCGACCACCGGTCCGCCTCGGCTGCGAACGCTGCATGGCGACGGAAGTCTGCACCCCACAGCACGCGCGCGGGCACCAGGTTGGCCACCCGCGCGACCGTGTGGCGCAGCACACGCGGCGTGGCGTTCCAGAGGTTCTTGCGTGACAGGGCGACTTTCATGACGGGTTCGCAGTCTGAACGGGGACCATCGGCGTCTCGCCGGTGGTGCGGGACACCGGTTCGGCCTGGAGCGCGTCGAGCAACTGCTCCCACCGCGTGGCCAACGACGCCACGCTGCACCGCTGTTCGGCGGTCCGGCGCGCGGCCCGCGACATGCGCGACAGGTGCTCCGGGTCGTCGAGCAGCTCGGCCAGGCGGGCGGCGGTCGCGTCCGCGTCGGCCGGGTCAATGAACACGCCGGTCTCGTCGGGTTGCACGAAGTCGCCCAAATCCCCAACGTTCGGCACAGCGGCCGGCACGCCCGCTGCAAAGGCTTCCAGGAGAGCGATCGAGACGCCCTCGTTGCGACTGGTCAGGACGAACAACCGGCTGTGGCGCAGAATCTCGGGCACATCGTCGCGGCGGCCAAGAAACGCCAGCTCGCCGTTGAGACCCAGCCGTCGCGCTTGACCGCTGAGTTCGGAGGCGAGCGGCCCGTCGCCCACGATCGCCGCCCGCGTGCCGGGCCGACGACGGAGGAGTGCCGCCACGATCTCGACGAACCGCTCCGGTCGTTTGCATTCGACGAGCCGCCCCACCGTGACCAGATCGTAGTTCCGCGCTGCATCGGCGGGGCGGAACCGCTCCGTGTCCACGCCGGCGGTGAGAATGCCCACGGTGGCCGCCAAGCGGTTGTCGCGGACTAAGGCCGCCGCCTGCTCGCCGCGGACAACCACCGCGTCAAACTGGCGGACGACATGGAACATCAGGGCTTCGAGGATTCGTGACGGCCCGCCGAGGTGTCGCAACAGCCGGTTCTCCGACCCGTGGCCGCCGCCCACGACCTGCACCGGGCCGCCGGTCATCTGATACACGGCCCGCCGGCCGAACAGCCGGGCCGCGACGAGGCACAGCAGGGCGTTCGGCATGATGTGATAGCCCATCAGCGTTGCCGGACGGTGCCGCCGCGCGACGACCATCAACCACAGGGCCCGCGCCACACTGCGGCCGAGCACGCGCTTCAGCCACTGGGGCGGGCACGCGCAGGTGACTTTCGCTGTCCCCGGGACCGCCGGCATCATCGCGGGCTCGTCGCTCAGCACGATCACTTCATCCAGTCGCCGACACGCGACCAGCGGCCCGACGTGGGCCCGGAACCACCCCACGTTGTAGAACGTGCCGAGCATCAGTAGCCGTCGCGCGTCGCCGCTGGCGCGACGTCGGCCGAAGAGACACCGAACCCGGCGCGCCGCGTGCGCAACAACGACCACAGTGCTCAGGAGCACGAGCACCACCAGTCGGGCGCCCGCCCGCCGCACAAAGCTGGTCGATGAATCGGTCATGGTTCCGCTAACGGGCGTGTTCCAACTTGCGGCGGAGTGTCTCGATGTAGACGGCGGCGGTCCGTTGCACGAGGGCCGCGGTGGAGAACTCCGTCGCCACCCAGCAGCGCGCCGCCTGCCCCATCATCGTTCGCCGGGCGGGGTCGGAAAGCAGCTCGAAAGTCCGCTGTGTCAGCAGCGCCACGTCGCCCAGGGGGACGACGAACCCTACACGGCCGTCGGGCACCACGTGGGCATTGTCGGAGATATCAGTGGCCACCACCGGGACACCGCAGGCCATCGACTCCAATAGCACGTTGGGTGTGCCCTCACGCTTGGACGGCAGGACGGTCACATCGAAGCTGTTGTAGACGGCGGGCATGTCGTCCCGGCGACCGAGGAAGTCGATGTGCTCACGCAGCCGGAGTTGATCGACCAGTGCCAGGACTTCGCGTTGGTAGTCGGCCGCCCCCTGGAGGTTGTCACGCAGCGGCTCGCCGACGCAAACAAAGCGGGCTTTCGGCAGGAGATCGAGCAGTCGTCGCGCCAGGTGCAGAAAGTCCTCGTAGTTCTTTTGCCGCTTGAACGCCGCTACCATGCCGACGATCGGCACGCCCACGGGAAGCCCGAGCGCTTTTCTAGACTCCGCTCGATCCAGCGGTTGAAAACGGTCGATGTCCACGCCATTGCGAATGACACGAATCCGCGCCGGGTCGATGCCGTACATGCGGGTGTTGAACCGGCCGCCGGTTTCCGAGTTGGCGATCAACACGTCGAACCACGAGCGCGTCAGCCGCTTACCGAGCCACTGGACCCAGCCGACGCGCATGTCGATGTTGCGTTCCGAGGCGATGACCACCGGCACGCCCGCCAGCCGGGCCGCCAGGCGGGCGACCATCTCGGCGTCGAACAGAAACGCGTGGACGACCTGGACGCGCTCCTCCCGCATGAGCCGGGCGACCCGCCAGACCACGCTCGGGTCGTAGCGGCGGCGTTTGGTCACGACGCGAAAGTCCGACTCGCGGCGGACAAGCTGGTCGGCCAGCGGGTTGTAGTCTTCGAGGGCACAAACCAGCACACGGAAGCCGTCTTCGCCCAGCCGGTTGGCGAGCTCGATGACCTGCCGCTCAGCGCCGCCGTGCTCCAGGCTGCTGATGAGCAGCATCACGCGGACCCGCTCGCGCGCGGCCGCGACAGAGACCGGTGAGACCGGCCGACAGGAGGCGACTGAATCACCGTGCGCGAACATGCGGCGCGGGAGGGCGAGGCTCCTGCCGAGCCGCGGGTCCCCAGGAGGCTCGCCC
>CAYWYJ010000043.1:0-26664 GCA_964462635.1 uncultured Planctomycetales bacterium | reverse complement strand
ATGCGGCTGACTGGAGTCGAACCAGCACGAGCTTATCGCTCACAAGGACCTGAACCTTGCGCGTCTGCCAATTCCGCCACAGCCGCAATGTCGGGGCCGCGCGACCGGGGGCATTGCCTTCCGGCCGCAGCACTACCATCATACGATCAGGCCCTGGGGCGTCAAGCACGAGGCCGGGCCCCCCGGGCGGACAGGGCAGCGCCATTCATGGCCCAGAGCACGCACAGCGGGCTGTTCCGCCTCCGACCCGACCGCAGCCGCCGCGTGGTGGTCACGGGGCAGGTCGGCGTCGACAAAAAGCCGTTCATCGAGCTGGTCGCCCAACGGGCCGAGGCCCGCGGGCACTCCGTCCGCCGCTTCCACGTCGGCGACCTCATGTACGCCGAGGCCCGCGACGTCCGCCCCGGCCGCATCCTCGACCTGCCGCTGGCGCGGCTGGCGGCGTTGCGGCGGTCGGTGTTCAAGGACATCCTGGCGGAGGTGGACCGGCACGACACGGTCATTGTCAACACGCACGCCTCGTTCCGCTGGAAACACGGGCTGTTCCCCGCGTTCGACCACGACCAGATGCTGGCGCTCGACGCGGACATCTACGTCACGCTGGTCGACAACGTCGACGCCGTCCACGAGCGGCTGACGCGCGAGCACGACGTGCCGCACTCGCTCAAGGACATCCTCGTCTGGCGCGAGGAGGAGATCCTGGCGACGGAGGTCCTGGCCAGCGCGGTGCGCGGGCACGGGTGCTTCTTCGTGTTCGCGCGCGGCAGCGGGGACCACGCGGTGGAATCGCTGTACCGGCTGATCTTCCGCCCGCGGACCAAGCGGGTGTACCCGTCGTTCCCGATGACGCACGTGATGGACCTGCCCGCGACGCTGGCGCAGATCGACGCTTTTCGCGCGACGCTGGCCGAGCATTTCATCACCTTCGACCCGGGTGACATGGACGAAAAGCGGCTGCTGTCGCTCGCGGCGGCCGCCGCCGAGCAGGGCCGGTCCACCTTCACGGTGGCCGTCCACGGGCGGCCGGTGGAGTTTGACGTGGCGGAGCTGACGCGTGTCGCGCGGGACATCGACGCGCAGATTTACGCCCGCGACTTCAAGCTCATCGACCAGTCGGACATGATCGTGAGCTTCATCCCGGAGCTGCCGGGCGGCCAGCCGGGCCTGTCGTCGGGCGTCGAGCGGGAGCTCCAGCACGCGTTCGAGGGCACCAAGGAGGTATTCGTGATCTGGCAGCCCAAGGTGGAGCCGTCGCCGTTCGTCACGGAGACCGCCACACGCGTGTACGCGTCGGTGGAGGAGGCCCTGGCGGACTTCCAGGCCCGCGGCCACCTCACGAGCTACCAGAAGCCGCTGTTCGACATCGTCGAGCCGCGCCCGGGCGGCCGCTTCGGTTGAATGGTCGTACGCGGTCCGGCGGTACTCGGGGAGGGCCAGTTTTCCGGCGAGCTGCGGCTCGGCAGGCCGGCAGGGTCGCCGCAGGAGACAGCCTCGCCCTCCCGCCCTGCACGTCCGCGCCCAGTGATTCAGCCGCGGGCACCCCGCAGGGGGCGCGGCTTGACAGCGCCGCGGCGGGCCCCAAAGCTATGCGGGTGGAACTCGGCCTGCTGACCGGCGACGGATCGCCCCTCCGCGGACCTGTGGATCAAGGAGCAGCCAATGGCAATTCGCGTGGGAATTAACGGCTTCGGTCGCATCGGGCGGCTCGTCGTCCGAGCCGGGATGAAGGACAAGGCCATTCAGTTCGTGGGGGTGAACGACCTCGTCCCGCCCGACAACCTCGCCTACCTCTTCAAGTACGACACGGTCCACAAGCGCTACGACGGGTCGGTGAGCTGCACCGAGTCGTCACTCAAGATCGACGGCCAGGAGGTCCGGTGTTTTTCGGAGAAGGACCCGGCGGCGCTGCCGTGGAAGGACCTGAAGGTGGACTACGTCGTCGAATCGACCGGGCTGTTCACCACCAAGGACGGGGCGGGGAAGCACCTGGCGGGTGGGGCGAAGCGCGTCGTGATCTCGGCCCCCGCGAAGGACAAGGACATCCCCACGTTCGTCCTGGGCGTCAACGAGGAGAAGTACAACCCCAAGACGGACATGATCCTGTCCAACGCGAGCTGCACGACGAACTGCCTGGCCCCGCTGGCCAAGATCGTTCACGATAATTTCGGAATTGAAGAGGGGCTTATGACGACCGTCCACAGCCTCACGGCCACCCAGCCATCCGTGGACGGTCCGTCGAAGAAGGACTTCCGGGGCGGCCGGGCCGCAAGCTGCAACATCATCCCGGCCAGCACCGGGGCGGCGAAAGCGGTGACGCTCTGCATCCCGGAGCTGAAGGGCAAGCTGACCGGAATGGCCTTCCGCATCCCAACCGCGAACGTCTCGGCGGTGGATCTGACGGTCCGCACCGTTAAGGAAACGTCGCTGGACAAGATCGGGGCCGCCGTCAAGGCCGCCGCCGAGGGCAAAATGAAGGGTATCATGGGCTACACCGACGAGGACGTGGTGAGCTCCGACTTCATAGGTTGCCCGCTGTCAAGCATTTACGACTCGAAGGCGTGCATCGAGCTGAACTCGCGGTTCTTTAAGCTCATTTCCTGGTACGACAACGAGTTCGGCTATTCGTGCCGGGTCGTCGATCTGCTCAAGTTCATGGGCCGCAAGGACGGTTTGCTTTAGTCCCCCGTTGCCCTAACATGTTGCTCTTGTCCGCGCGGCCCGTCCCTCCGGATGGGCCGCGTCTTGAAGCAGGCAGGTGAGGCCATGCCCAAGAAGACAGTACGCGACCTGAACGTCCGTGGTCGACGCGTGCTCATTCGTGCCGACCTCAACGTCCCCCTCGACAAGAGCCAGCACGTCACCGACGACCGCCGGATTCGGATGTTCTTGCCGACGCTCCAATACGTACTGGACCACGGCGGACGGGCGATCGTGATGAGCCACCTGGGCCGCCCGGTCGGGGACCCGGCGCAGGACGGCAAGTACTCGCTCAAGCCGGTCGCGGGCCGGCTGGGCGAACTCCTGGGCAGGCCGGTCCAGTTCGTGCCGGCCTGCGTCGGCCCGACGGTCGCGGAAGCGGTCGGCCGGCTGCGGGACGGCGACACCCTGCTCATCGAAAACGTCCGCTTCCACGCCGCCGAGACGATCATCGACCAGGCCAAGAAGAACCAGGACAAGAAGCTGACGCCGCAGCAGGACGCGCTGCGGAAGGAATTCGCCCGGGGGCTGGCGGCGCACGGGGAGATGTACGTCAACGACGCGTTCGGGACGTGCCACCGCAAGCACGTCAGCATGTATGACGTGCCGGCGTTGCTGCCGGCGGGGACGCGGGTGATGGGGTTCCTGGTCGAGAAGGAGCTGAAGTACCTGGGCGAAGCGCTGCGGTCACCCAAGCGCCCGTTCATCGCGGTGCTGGGCGGGGCCAAGGTGAGCGACAAGATCGGCGTCATCAAGAACCTGTTGGGACAGGTGGACGGCATCCTGATCGGGGGGGCGATGATGTTCACATTCTGGGCGGCCAAGGGGCTCAAGGTCGGCAAGAGCCTGTGTGAGCACGACAAGCTCGACCTCGCGCGGGAGATCCTCAAGCAGGCGGGGCCCAAGCTGTGGCTGCCGGCGGACGCCGTCGCCGCCGCGGAACTGCGCGAGGGCGTAAAGACGAAGGTCGTGGCCGGCGAAATCCCCGACGATCTGATGGGCCTGGATGTCGGCCCCAAGACGCTGGAGGCCTTTGGGCGGCTGATCGGCACGGCGGGCACGGTCGTCTGGAACGGGCCGCTCGGCGCGTTCGAGACGCCCCCGTTCGAGGCCGGCACGTTCGCCCTGGCCCGCCTGGTGGCCGAAGCGACCGACCGCGGCGCGGTGACGGTCATCGGCGGGGGGGACAGTGCGGCGGCGGTGGAGCAGGCCGGGCTCGCGGAGCGCGTGACGCACATCAGCACCGGCGGCGGGGCGTCGCTGGAGTACCTAGAGGGTAAGGCGTTCGGACCGGTGGACATCCTGGACGACGCCTAGTGGAAGCCATGCCGAGCTTGCGTCCAATCCGTATCGCGCCGTCCGTGCTGGACGCGGATTTCGGACGGCTGGCGGAGCAGATCGCCACCGTCGAAGCCGCGGGGGCCGACCTGCTGCACCTGGACGTGATGGACGGCCATTTCGTGCCGAACCTGTCGCTGGGGGTGCCGGTGGTGGCGGGGATCGCCCGGCACACCCGCTTGTTCCTCGACACGCACCTGATGATCGCCGATCCGGCCAAGTACGCGCCGGCCTTCGTCGACGCCGGCGCGGCCAGCATCACGTTCCACATCGAAGCCGTGAAGCAGCCGCGGGAACTCATCCGCCAGATTCGTGACCTGGGCGTGAAGGTCGGCGTGTCGCTCAACCCCGGCACCGCGGCCGAGGAAGTGCTCGAACTGCTCGACGAGATCGACATCGTGCTGGTGATGAGCGTGTGGCCGGGTTTCGGCGGGCAGAAGTTCATCGCCGACGTGCGGCCCAAGATCGCCGTGCTGGCCGAGCAACTGCGGGACGATCAGTGGCTGGAGGTGGACGGCGGCATCAACGTGGAAACCGCAGCCCAGGCCGTCCGCGCCGGGGCCGACACGCTGGTGGCGGGGTCGGCGATCTTCGCCGACGACGACCCCGGGGCGGCCGTGCGGCGCCTGCGGGCGGCGGCCGAGGCGGCGCGGGCCGAGGCGGAGCAGCGGGCATGAAGGTCGCGCTGATTCCCTGCGGCGAGACCGAATGGCAGGCCGACGGGCGTCTGCTCGGACGCGTCGAGCTGCCGCTGTCGCCGCAAGGGCTGGAACAATGCGCGGCGTGGGTCCGGCGTCTGCAAGGTTACGGCCTGGAGTGCCTCCTGCACGCCCCGGACGAGCTGGCGTCGCAAACGGCGTCGTTGCTGGCGCGCGGCCTGTCGGTGCCGACCAAGGCCGTGGATGATCTGGTCGAGGTGGACATCGGGCTGTGGGCGGGACTGACCGAGCCACAGCTCAAGGCCCGCTTCGCCTCGGCCTACCGGCAGTTGCGCGAGGCCCCGCTGAACGTGAACTTCCCGGGAGGCGAGAGCTTCGGCGAGGCGGCCGAGCGGCTGCTCGCGTGCATTCAGAAGCAGGTGCGCCGCAACGGCAAGCTGGCGGTGGGGGTCGTCGTGCGCCCGCTCAGTTACGCCCTGATTCGCTGTGCAATCGAGCAGTCGGAGCCGGCGGCGTTCTGGGAAACCGCCCGCGCCGCCGCCGAACCGGTGCTCCTCGATTGGCCCGCGACCCAACGTAAGCCGGTCGCCTAGCTCGCGTTACTCATTGAGGAACCGCAGAGGCGCGAAGAGCGCTGAGAACGCCGAGGAAGGATGAGAGTAGTGACGATGCACCTCCGGACGGCCTGCCGCGTCGCATCCCCGGTCTTCTACCTGTTCTTTGCACCCTCAGCGCCACTCCGCGTGTCCGCGGTGAGTGTTCCGGGCCAGGGCCGGCCGCGTTGACGAATGACCAGGCCCGCCGGGCCGGGAGCGATGATGGCCGAGAGCACAAATCCCATGCGGCGTCACGTGGACGTGCCGGAAGGGCTGTGGATCCGGTGCGTCCAGTGCGGGGCGATGGTCTATCGCCGGATTCTCGAGGAGCAGTTGCACGTCTGCCCGGAGTGCGACCACCACTACCGCGTGAGCGCCCGCACGCGGATAAACCAACTGAACGACCCGGGCACGTTTGAGGAGTTCCTGCCGGACCTGGAATCCACCGACCCGCTGAACTTCACCGACCGCATGGGGTACCGCGAGCGGCTGGAGAAGGCCAAGGCGCAGACGGGCGAGACCGAGGCGATCGTCGTCGGCAAGGGGTTCATCAAGGGGCGACCACTCATCATGGGAGTGATGAACCCCGACTTCATCATGGGTTCGATGGGCGCCGTCGTCGGGGAGAAGGTGGCCGCCGCCGCCGAGCGGGCCCTCAACGAGAACCTCCCCCTGCTGATGGTCACGTGCAGCGGGGGGGCGCGGATGATGGAGGGGATGGTGTCGCTGTCGCAGATGGCCAAGACGTCGGCGGCGATCGCCCGGTTCGATGACGCCGGCGGGCTGTACATCGTGGTGATGACCGATCCCACGACGGCGGGGGTGGCGGCGAGCTTCGCGTTCCTGGGCGACGTGACGCTGGCCGAGCCGGGGGCGCAGATCGGCTTTGCCGGGCCGCGCGTGATCGCCAACACGATCAAGACCACGCTCCCGGACGGCTTTCAGAAGGCCGAGTTCATGCGCGAGCACGGCTTCGTGGACCGCATCGTCCACCGGCGTGACCTGCGCCGCGAGATTGCCCGCCTGATCGACTTCTGCAACAAGTAGGGGCCGCGCGTGGCGTCGATCATCACGTGGGAGTGGTTCGTCGGGGAGCTGCAACGGCCGCTGGTGCTGTTCGGCTTCGCGGCCCAATTCGTCTTCTTCCTGCGGTTCGCCGTCCAGTGGTTCGCGTCGGAGCGGGCCGGCCGCAGCCACATCCCGATCGCGTTCTGGTACCTGAGTCTGCTCGGCGGCCTGATGACGTTCGTGTACGCCCTGCTGGAGCGAAACCTCGTCTTTATGACCGCTCAGGCCCTGGGCTGCCTGATCTACGTCCGCAATCTGATGCTCATCTATCGCCGCCGCTTCCGCGCCCGCGACGCCCGTCGCCAGCGCGCCCTCATCTCCAACGGCGAAAGCCTCGACGAGGTCTCCCCGCTGCCGCCAACGTAGGTACAGAGACACCCGCAACCCCCCTCCCTTCCGCGGAGGGGTTGGGGGAGGCGCCGCCCGGCACTCCCCTCCCTTCCAGGTCGCCACGTCCGCCGCAGGTCCGCCTGCGGCGAGATTCGCTGTGGCGAACGAGACTCGCCGAGGCGAGGGCGACTCGCTGTGGCGAGGAGAGGTTGGGGGAGGGTCGGAATCCTCGGCTGCGGCCGGCGTCTCGAATGCCCTCCTGCGGCCCTACCGCGTCGTGGAACGGTCTGTATTCCTCGTCGCGCCGTCAGGCCTTCCCCACCAGACGCCCGATCTCGCCCGTGTCGGTCGGCAGGTCGCCGGTGAGCACTTCCGGGCCGGCGGCGTCGCGCACGCAGATGGTCTGCTCCACGCGAATGCCGCCGAAATGGTCCGCCAGCAGCTTGTCCACCTTGGACCGTTGGACCACATCGGCCAGTGGGCGGACCAGCTCGTCGCACGCCCACACCGCCGGCGTCAGATAGAGGCCGGGCTCGATGGTGACGCACATGCCGGGCGCGAGGTCGCGGTCCATGCGCAGGAACTTGTCGCCGAAGCCGGGCCGCCGCGTCCGTCCCGGGGCGTAGCCCGCCAGGTCGCCGAAGTCCTCCATGTCATGCACGTCGAGGCCGATGAGGTGGCCGACGCCGTGGGTGAAAAACAGCGTGTGCGCCCGGCGTTCGAGCAGTTCGGCCGGCTCGCCGCGCAATAGGCCCGCCTCGACCAGACCTTCGCAAATCACCCGGGCGGCCAGGTCGTGGACATCGCGATAGCGTCGGCCGGGGACGCAGGCGGCGACGGCCTCCCGGCACGCCCGCGCGACCGTGTCATAGAGCGCCCGTTGAATCCGCGACCACTTGCCGCCCACGGGCACCGTGCGGGTGATGTCGCTGGCGTAGCCGCCGGGCTCCTCCGCCCCCGCGTCAATCAGCAGCAGCGCGCCCGGAGCCAACGTGTTGACGTACGCCTGGCTGTGCAACACCTCGCCGCGGACCGTGATGATCGGCGTGAACGACGCCTGGCAGTCGTGGGCCACCAGCACCGCGTGCAATGCCGCGGCAACATCGCTTTCGCGGCGACCGGGCCGCGCGGCGGCCAGCGCGGCCCGGTGGGCCTCCATCGAGACGCGGGCCGCCCGGCGCAGCGCCGCCAACTCGTGCTCGTCCTTGATCAATCGCTGCTGAATGACGGCGAGCAGTTCGACGGGAGTGGCCTCGGGGAGGCCAAGCTGCCGAACCGTGTCCCGTGTTTGGAGCGCGGGCGGCGCGATCCAGGCGGCTTCGCGGCCGGCGAGGAGCCGGGCGAGCTCGTCCGGCGTCGCCAACCGCTGGCGCGCCACGCCCGCCGCCGCCGCCAGCTCGTCATCGTCCGGCTGCGGTCCCATCCACACGGCGTCGTCGGGGGTCTGGACGCCGCGCAGCAGGGCGCAGCCCGCGTCGCCGTCGCTGCGGGGTTCGATCAGCCACGCGGCATGTTCGAGCGGCGGCCCGCCGAAGTAGAGGTACGTGCTGCCGGCGCGGAACGGGTGCGTGTTGGCGGGGTAGTTCCGGGCGGGGGCGTGGCCGGCGAAGATCACCAGCGGGCGCGTGAGCCCCGCGGCGAGCTTGGCACGGCGTTGGCGATAGACCTCCGGCGGTGCGACCATTCCGGCGAGCGGGGCGTGCGACATCGTGGAGACTCCTTGCGGCGCCGATTGTAGCCGACGGCCTTCAGAAGCGAGAGCCACGCACCGGCACCCGGGACGGTCGGTGCCGCCGTTCATGTCGGGGCCCGAGCGGATTTCGATTGACCTGGCTTCCCGCGACCGTTACTGTGCGCGGAGGATGTGAGGGGTCCACGGGGCCGATTCCAACCCGCAGGCCAAGTCCAAACCAAGAGGATGAGGAGGTTTGAGATGCGCGCGCTAGGACTGTTCGGGGTGGTCGGATTCTGTCTCGGGGTTCTGAGCACACCAGCTTGGGCGGATTTCTACACCGGCTTCGAACCGCCGAAGTATGAGCCCGGCATCGTGCAAGGTCAGCACAGCTGGATGGGCAGTGCCGAGGTAGTCACGGCCCCCCACCCCGTGATCCAGACGCAATCGCTGAAACAGGACAAGGGGGCCATGCGACAAGTTGATCCGCCGATCAGCATCACGCGCGCGGAATGGCGTTGGTACTTCGATGGCAACACCTACGTCCCGGCGGGTCCGCCGCAGCTCTTCGGAACATCCGTGTTCGCTCTGACCCGGCGGGGTGACAACCACCTCTGGTTCGATGGCGGCACCGGATGGGCCGACCTCGGCTTCGATATGCCCTGGGACCGCTGGGTCTCCTTCCGCGTGGAGATCAACCCAGTGTCGTACGACGGCATGCTCCACATGGACGATACGCCCATTCACGGCTTTTACGCCAAATATGGAAACGAGGTCGGGGGCCTCATGGCGGGGGGTGCCAACGGTGTGGACAACTCGATGTACTTGGACGAGATCCGTCTTGTTCCCGAGCCCGCTGGCGTCCTATTAGCTGCGGTCGCGGTGGTGGCGGTACGCCGCCGACGCTAAATGGGTATCCACGGTCGTGCGACACGGGAGGGCGAGGCTGTCTCCTGCGGTGACCCTGCCGGCCTGCCGAGCTGCGGCTCGCCGGGAGGCTCGCCCTCCCGGTTGGCGCCCCATGATCCTGAATACCTATTTAGCAGCGGGCGGTGAAACTCGGCGTGGCGTTCCGCACGGCGCGATGCGAGCCGACGCACCGGCCAGAGTCACAGCCGGCCATGCCGGAGAATCGAGACCAGGAGCATCAGCCCCAGGGCCCCCGCGGTGAGGTAGCCCACCAGCCCGATCAGCGGGATGTCCCCCCACAGCAGCGGCGGAACCCGCGACTGCACGATCAGCGAAGAGCCCACAATCAGCGCCGCCACGACGATGGCAAACGACACGCGGTTGGCGACGCGCTCGTGCGTCTGGAGCAGGTCCTCCAGGCCGCGGTGCTCAAAGCCGATCCGCAGGCGCCCGCGCTTCGACAGCCGCAACAGGTCCCGCACGCCGCCCGGAATCTCGCGCACCAGTTGCACGAACTCGCCGCCGGAGTCCAGCACCTCCCGCCACAAACGCCCCGGCTTGAATCGATCCAGTTTGAGGCGGCGCAGGTACGGCTCCGCGGCCGCAATGACGTTCAGCTCGGGGGCGAGGCGGGTTACCAGCCGCTCGGCCGTCGCCGCGGCTTTGAGCATGGTGACCAGGTCGGGCGGGATGGCGAGGCGGTGCCGCCGGGTGAGCGCCAACAGCTCGTGCATCAGCTTGCCGAAGTCGAGTTCGGCCAGGCGGCCGGGAATGTTCAGGTCGATGAACTGGTCCAGATCGGCCGCCAGCGTCCGCAGATTCGGCTCCACGTCGTCCTCGTGCGTGGTGAGCCGGAGGAGGGCCGCGGCGGCGTGGGCGGCATCCCGCTGGGCGACGGCGTACGCCAGGTCGGCGAAGCTCTCGCGGCCGTAGCGGTCCAGCCGGCCCATCATGCCGAAGTCGAGCAGGCAGATGACGTTGTCCGGCAGCACGAAGACGTTGCCGGGATGCGGGTCGGCGTGAAAGAAACCGTGCACGAAAAGCTGCTTGAGCGTCAACTCCGTCCCGCGGCGGGCGATGAGCTGCGGATCCAGACCGGCCGCCCGCAGCGACTCGACGTCCGTCACCGGCATGACATCCACATACTCGAGCGTCAGGACGCGGCGGGCCGAGGCGGCGTGAATGACCTTCGGGACGTAGACCGTCGGGTCATCGAGGAACTGGGCGGCGAAGCGCTCCAGGTGCGTCGCCTCGGTGCGGAAGTCGAGCTCGCGCTCGATGGCGCGGCCGAACTCCTCGACGATGCGACTGGGCCGGTGCAACCGCCACTCTTCGAGGTGCTTCTCGCCCAACATCGCCAGGTGCAGCAGGATTTCCAGATCGACCTCGATGACGCGTTCGATCCCGGGCCGCTGCACTTTGACGACGACCTCCTCGCCGCCGCGCAACGCCGCCCGGTGGACTTGCCCGATCGAGGCCGCGGCCAGGGGCTCGGCGTCAAAACGCCCATACACCGCGTCCACGGGGCGGCCCAGCTCTTCTTCGATGATCTGGCGGGCCTGCGTGACGGGGAACGGGGGGACGTGCTGCTGAAGGCGGGTGAACTCGGCGATGTAATCGGGCGGCACGAGGTCGGGACGCGTCGAGAGCACCTGTCCGAGCTTGATGAACGTCGGGCCGAGCTCTTCGAGGGCCATGCGCACGCGCTGGGCCGTGGTCAGGCTCTCGACCTGGGCCCGCTGCTGCCGCGCGACCAGCTTGTAGCCGATCTCCAGGTACTGGGCGATGCGCAGTTGTTCGACGAGTTCACCGAAGCCGTACTTGATCAGTACAGTGAGGATCTGCCGGTAACGGTTGACGTGCCGGTAGGTGCGGGACGCGAGGCCGATCTTGCGAATGACCATGTCGCCCACCAAACACCGGGGAGTGCGGGCGTCTCGCCCGCCGTTGCGGCCAGCCGGCCCTTGACGGCAACGTCGCTGTCAAGGGGCTCCACACCAGCCGCCGGTCATAGCGGCCGCGCCCCGCACCGGCCGTCCGCCGTAGCGGCCGGGCTCCGCGCCGGCCGAAGCCACGGCTCATGAGCAGTGGCCCACGTACGTGGACTTCACTGGCGGTCGAGTCAGGGCCGCACGGCCGAGTCACCGGGCGCAAGCACGCGGCGCGGGAGGGCGAGGCTGTCTCCTGCGGCGACCCTGCCGGCCTGCCGAGCCGCGGCGCGCCGGGAGGCTCGCCCTCCCCGCGTGCGCCGCCCAATCGTGCACGACCATCTACGCCGGCCGGTCGGTCAGCCGCTGTTCGAGCTTCTCGATCCGGGCGGTGAGCTGGGCCACGTCGTCGCGCGTCGGCAGATTGGCCTTTTCGAGGGTCTGCCGCACGACGCGCTGCACGGTGGCTTCAAGCTCCTGGCGGCCCTTCTTCGCCCGGGCGACCGCCTCGTCGACGAACTCCTGGCCCTTGTCGGCGGAAAGCTGGGCCGCGTTGGCGATCTCGCGGGCCACCTGCTCAACCTTGTCCGCCGTCATCAACGTCATGCCCACCCCCGCCAGCAACGTCTTCTTGATCAGGTCGATCATGCACGGACCTCCTTCGTGACCCGCGTCGGGGGCGATTCTAACGGCCCCACGCTCGCGCAACCACCGCGCAACACACCATCACCGCGGCCCCCCGGGCCGCAGCGTCGCCACCACGCGCGTAAATGACCGTGCGCGAACATGCGGCGCGCGAGGCTCCTGCCGAGCCGCGGCTCGCCGGGAGGCTCGCCCTCCCCACGCGCGCTGCCGGCTCGCCCACGGTCCTCTAGCGGGCGGGCGATTCATATCGCGCTCGACAGCCGGGTTCTTCTTCCACTTCTACGCGGTGGAGCCGGGCGCGTTCGCCCAGTGACGCCGGCAGGTGCCGCGCGATATGCCGGGCCACGACCTCGGCGGACGGGGGTTGCCCGGCCAGCACCGCCACGCCGTTGAGGTTCTGTCGATCCAGTGGGCTCAGTGCTTCAGCCAGGCGCGCGCGCACCGCGCCGAAGTCCACCAGCAGACCGTCGGCGTCCAATTCCGCGCCCGCATAGGTCGCCCGCACGACCCAGACGTGCTCGTGCGGCGGTTCGAGTTGTCCGTCCGGCATTCGTAGTTGGTGCGTCGCCGTGAACCGCGCCTCGACGCTCACTTCGAACATCGTTGGGCTCCGCGAGGGTACCTTGCTCACCATGCGGAGCGGCAGCCCCAAGCGGGCATGCGCGCCCGTGCGCCCCGGGGAGGGCGAGGCTGTCTCCTGCGGCGACCCTGCCGGCCTGCCGAGCCGCGGCTCGCCGGGAGGCTCGCCCTCCCTTCCCGAGTCCCGTTTCCCTGAACGCCCGCACAGTCCCAACCACTGCCCAAGAGCAGTGGCACGCGTCGTTGACCGGTCGACGCGGGCCACCGGTGTTGGGGGCACGGCGGGCAAGCCGCAGCAGGACGTCGTCGCCTTCCGCGAATTGTAGAGCCTGCCCCGAGACGCGGTCACGCGGGCTTCTGGCAAGGTGCAACCCCCTCCACGCGGGCGACTCTGACCCTCCCCCCAACCCCTCCTCGCCACAGCGAGTCGCCGGTGGCGACCTGAGAGGGAGGGGGGTTATCGAGCCCGCGCCGAAGGCGGGGCGGAACCCGCGCCGCCAGCACACCGTCGGCCGCGCGTTGGAACCGCATCACCCTTCGACGGTACACTCTGGCCCATGCGTATCTGTTTCACCAGCGATTTGCACGGCGACGCGGCGCTCTACGACCGACTCGAAGACCTGCTTCGGGCCGAAGCGCCCGACCTGCTCATCCTCGGCGGCGACCTGCTGCCGGATGGGGAGCGCACCGACCCACAGGCCCCGCAGCTTGCATGGCTGGAGCGGGGGCTGCTGCCGCGGATTCGCCGCTGGCGAGACGCCGGCCCGCCGCTGACCGTCGCGTGCCTGCCCGGGAACCACGAGGGGGCCGGCGCGCGGGACGCGCTGCGCCGCCACCACGACGCCGGCCGGCTGCTGCTGCTCGACCACGAGCATCCCCAGACGGTCGGCCGGTGGACGCTGCTGGGCTACTCGGACACGCCGGCGACACCGCACTGGCTCAAGGACCTGGAACGCCTCGATCTGCCCGGCGATCCGCTGCCGCCGTTCCCCGGCGTCGCATGGGACGACGGCGAGCAGACGACCCGCGAAGTGGACCTGGAGCGGCACTTTCGCGGCCGGCCGAGCATTGCGGAAGAGCTGTCGCGGGCCCCGCACGTGCCGGACCCCTGGCTCCTCGTCGCCCACGCCCCCCCTTTCGACACGAAGCTCGACCGGCTGGCCAAGATACCCGAGCCGATCGGGTCGCGGGCCGTACGGCGCTTCATCGAGCAACGACAACCGGCGATCGCCCTGCACGGCCACGTCCACGAGTCCCCCCAGGTGACGGGGGTCTACGCCGAGCGCCTCGGCCGAACGCTGTGCATCAACCCTGGTCAGGATCACGTGCGGTTGCACGCGGTCGTGTTTGACGCGGACGACCCCGAGCGGACCCTTCGACATACGGTGTACCGGTGACTGACGCCCCCCGCGGCCGCAACCTCGTCCTCATCGGCTGCCGAGGGTGCGGCAAGACGAGCGTCGGGCGGGCGGTCGCGGCGAAGTTGGGGTGGGCGTTCGTGGACACCGACGAGCGCGTGGCCGCGCTGGCGGGTCGGCCGATCGCGGGCATCTTTGCGACCGACGGCGAAGCCGCGTTTCGTGAATTGGAATCCCGCGTGATCGCGGAAGCCGTCCGCGACGCCGGACTCCCACCACGGCCGGCAGGCTCCGGTCCGGCGCTCCAGGGGAGTGCGGGCGTCTCGCCCGCGCTGAAGCATGTGGGGGCCGCGCCCGCCCAGGGCCTCCGTAACGCCGGACTCGGAGGTCCGGCGCTACAGGGGAGTGCGGGCGTCTCGCCCGCGGTCCTGAGTGTCGGCGGCGGGGCCGTGCTGTCGCCGGCCAACCGCGCCGCGCTGCGCCAAGCCGGGTTGTGTGTCTGGCTGACCGCCCCCGCGGACCAGCTCCATCGCCGCGTCACGTCGGACCCCGATCACGCCGCCGATCGCCCGGCATTGACCCACCTGGAAGAGCTGGCGGAAATGCAACACTTGCTGAGGCAGCGCGAACCGTTGTACGCTGCCGTCGCCGATCACGTCGTCTCCACCGCCGGCCGGTCGCTCGAGGAGGTGGTCGAGATCGTTCGGCGGCTGGCGGCGACCCCGGGCCCGTCCGCGGATATGCGCTGATGCTGCACGCGGTCATCGAGATCTTCCTGTGGCTGCTGGGGCTGTCGGTGGGCAGCTTCCTGAACGTGGTCGCCTACCGCCTGCCGCTCGGGCTGGCCCTGGACGACCCGCCGCGTTCCTTCTGCCCGCACTGCCGCACGCGCATCGCGTGGTACGACAATCTGCCGCTGGCGAGCTGGTGGCGGCTGGGCGGGCGGTGTCGGCACTGCGGCGGGACGATCTCGGTGCAATACCCGTTGGTCGAAGGGCTGACGGGGCTCGCGTTCGTACTGGTCTATCACCTGCTCTTTGTGAGCCCGCCGCGGGCGGACCTGGGGCCGACACTATTGCCGGGGGATGCACCCCTGCTGCTGGCGTGGCTGGTTCTGGCGGCGGGGCTCGTGGCGTGCTCCGCCATGGACATCGCGTCGTACATGGTCGATGTGCGCGTGACGAACCTCGTGGTGGGGGCCGGCGTGGTCCTGCACGCGCTGTGGCCGCGGGCCGAGTACCTGGTACCGCGGGCCGAGTCCCCCGTGGCCGCCGCCGCCGTCGGCGCGTTCCTTGTCGGCGCGGCGATCGTGTGGTGGGCGGCGCGCCGCGAAGCGGACGATGAACCGGTGCCCGAGCCGGCCGCGGGGCCGGAATCGGCGCCGGCGTCCGCGACCCCGCCCATGGCCGCCCTGCCCGGGCGACTGGTGATCGTGGCGTTCATCGCGCTATCGGCGGCGCTGATCTGGGTCGGGACCGCCGCGCCCGGCCGCCCCTGGCCGACCGTCGCGGTGGGTGCGGCCATTGTCGCGGCGTTCGCCGCCACCGTCATCGCGGGCGGTCAACGCCGCCCCGCCGACGAGGAGATTCACGCGGCGATCGAGGACGAGCAGCCACACGCCCGCCGGCTCATCGCGCGCGAGCTGATTTGGCTCTCGCCGGCGATTCTGGCCGCCGGCGCGGTGCTGCTGGGCCTGACGCTGTGGCCGGCGGTCGGGACGATGTGGCGGCAAGCGGTGGGGTGGTCGCCGATCGGCGGCCTGACCCCGCTGGCCGGCGTCGCGTGCGCCATGCACGGCGCGATGGTCGGCGCCGCCGCCGGCTGGCTGCTGCGCGTCGTCTTCACGCTGGCGTTCGGACGCGAGGCGTTCGGGACCGGCGACATCTACATCCTGGCGGCGGCAGGCGCCGCGGCGGGGTGGGACATCGTGCTGCTGGGGCTGGCGCTGTCGATCGGCGTGGCGCTGGTGGGCTGGGCGCTCGGCCTGCTGCTCAAGGCCACCGCACTCATCCCCTTCGGCCCGTGGCTCGCGCTGGGTTTCGTGCTGGCCTTGTGGGGCAACCGGCCCGCCCATCGCCTGGCCGACGTGTACCACGGCAACCTCGCGTTCGCCTGGCGCGAGCGACCGGACCTGCTGCTGATCGCCGGCGGCCTGTTGCTCGTGGGGACCGCGATGGCGATTGCCCTGGCGCGCCTGTTGCACCGCTGGTTCGCGCCGCGGCCGAGCGGCGAACCCGCCCCGCTGGGCGCGGTCGGCCCCACGTCGTATCCTGCCGGCCACGGCCCCGCCCTGGAGGTGGTCAAGGAGGACCGCATGCCCGAGAACCCCATCGCCGTCTTCGATTCCGGCCTCGGCGGCCTGTCCGTCGTGCGACACCTGCGCCAATTGCTGCCGCACGAGAACCTCGTGTACTTCGGCGACACCGCCCGCATCCCCTACGGCACCAAGTCCCGCCCGACCGTCGTGCAATTCGCCCTCGAGACCGCCGGCTTCCTGCTGCAATTCGAGCCCAAGCTGATCGTCGCGGCCTGCAACACCGCCAGCGCCCTGGCGCTGGACGTGCTCGAACGCGAGATGCCCGTCCCGGTGATCGGCGTCGTTGAGCCCGGGGCGCGGGCGGCGGTGCGGCTGGCCAACGGTGGCCCGGTCGCGGTCATCGGGACCGAAGCAACGATCGGCAGCAGCTCGTATCGCCGGGCGATTGCCGCGCTGGCACCCGAGTTGCCCGTGGTGTCGCAGGCGTGCCCGCTGTTCGTGCCATTGGTCGAAGAGGGCCGCGACTGCGATGACCCGATCGTCCAGCTCGCGGTGGAGACGTACCTGGCGCCGCTGCGGGCGCAGGGCGTCCGCGTGATCGTCCTGGCTTGCACGCACTACCCGCTGTTGCGACCGGCTATCGCCGCCTGCGTCGGCCCGGACGTCCACATCGTGGACAGCGGCCGGGAGACTTCGCTCGCCGTGCAGCAACACCTCGCCGCCCGCGGTTCCTTGTACGAGTCGAGTCAGCCCGGTACCATGCGCTGTTACGTGAGCGACAATGCGGCGCGGTTTCGTGCGGTGGGGTCGAGGTTCCTGAATGAACCCATCGAACACGTGGAGTGGGTCGAGCCCGAGCGGTACGTGGGCCGCGCCCCGCTGGTCGCGCGGCCGGGCTGACGCCACCGCGACCCCGTGGATCGCCATAACACTCTTAATGGCAGCAGTTTGCGCGCTATCCGGCTGCGGCGAGGGCGGCATCGAAACCAAGCTCGACGAGGGGTTCCAGGCTATTTTCCAGCCCCGCCGTACCCCGCAGCAATACATGCTCGTCGCCGTCTCGTCCGACGACCCGGACCTGCGCCGCGACGCCGTGGCCCGCATCTCCAAGAGTAAGCACTACGACCGCGAGTGGGCGATCAAGGGTTTCGTCGCCATCGCCCTGCTGGAGAGCGAGCCGCAGACCCGCTGCGTCGCCATCCGGGCCCTGGCCCGCACCGGCGACCCCCGCGCCACCGAAACCGCCCTGAAAATCCTCAACTACGAGCGCTATCCGCCGCAGGAAGTCTGGCCCCCCGTCCCGCTCGTGCGCTGGGACGCCACCCAGGCCCTGGCGGACTTGTCGGCCCGCGGCGAGGTGCCAGAAGCGCACCGCGACGCAGTGTTCAAGACCCTGCTCGATCGGCTCCGCAATGACAGCGATCGGCACGCGCGCATCGCGGCGGCCCGCGGGCTGGCGTGCTACCCGAACGAGAAATCGGTGTCGGCCCTGATCGAGGGGCTGCGCGACGCGGACTTCGCCGTCACCCACCAGTGCGAGGAATCGCTGGTCAAGCTCACCGGCCGCACCCACGACGGCGACGCGCTGGCGTGGGAAGACTGGCTGGCCGCCAACGGCGACAGCCTCTTCGCACACGCCGGCGAGGTCCCCGAGTCCCGCCAGCCGCCGTACCGCAACCGCTGGGAGAAGGCCGCGTACGACACCCAGGACCTGCTCCGCTGGCTGTGGCCGGGACCGAAGCCGAAGGACGAGTGACCGCCGCGACCTGCCCGCACCGGCGTCACGGGGGCCTGTGAGGGACTGGCTTGCAGGCGCTGATCGTTCCAGCAGACCGGCCGGGGCGCGTCGAGTTCGTACGCGATTACCCCGCGCCCGTACGGGTCACAAGTGACCGGCACGGAGGCCCGTCCCACTCCGGCGACGAAGTGCTCGTCCGTGTGCGCTTGGCCGGCATCTGTGCCACGGACCTTGAAATCACGCGCGGCTACATGCAGTTCGCCGGCGTGCCCGGTCACGAGTTCGTCGGCACGGTCGAGCGGGGGCCCGCGCACCTGGTCGGCCGCCGCGTCGTCGCCGAGATCAACTGCCCGTGTGGCCAATGCGAGCTGTGTCGCCGCGGGCTGGGCAACCACTGCCCGCAACGCACGGTCCTGGGCATCGCCGGCCGCGACGGCGCGTTCGCCGAGTACCTGACCGTGCCGGCGGCAAATTGCCACATCGTGCCGGACGGGCTCACCGACCGGCAGGCCGTGTTCGTCGAGCCGCTGGCCGCCGCGGCGCACGTGCCCGACGCGATCAACTTCGATCGCAACCCGCGCGTGGCCGTGTTGGGCTCCGGCCGACTGGGGCTGCTGGTGGCCCAGGTGCTCGCGCGACAACCATGTGATCTTGTGGTCATCGGCCGCAACGAGCGCACACTGGACCTGTGCCGACGGTGGGGAATTCGCGTCGTACCGTCCGCGCACGCGGCCGACGAAGCGGCGTGCGATGCCGTCATCGAGTGTACCGGTTCGCCGGAGGGGTTGCGCCGGGCCTTGACGCTTTGCCGCCCAATGGGAACGATCGTGCTCAAGAGCACGTACGCGGAAGCGGCGAACCTCGATCTCGCTCCGCTGGTCGTCAATGAAGTCCGCGTCGTCGGCAGTCGCTGCGGCTCGTTTCCGCCGGCGTTGCGGCTGCTGACCGCCGGAGAGGTGCGCGTGGAGGACATGATCACCGCCGTGTATCTGCTGGAAGAGGGCCTCGCGGCGCTGGAGGCGGCCGCGCGGCCGGAGCACGTCAAGGTTCTGCTGCAACCGCGCGCTTCGGGAATCGACTGATGCACTTTGTTCAAGTCGCGCCACGTCGCTATGCCCAGTTCGACCGCTTGCGGCAGGTCACGGGCCTGGTCCACGCCTTCTCGACGCGACCCGAGAACCTGGCCCCGCGCAACGGCGACCACGCGGACGAGCGCCGCCAAATGGTCGCCGACTGGGGCCTGAACCCGCAGCGGCTGTGCCATTGCGAGCAGGTCCACGGCCGGCAGATCACCGTCGTCGCAGACCCCTGGACGGGCGGGCCGCTGGCCGAGACCGACGGCGTGATCACCGCGCTGCCCGAGCTGCCGCTGATGGCCTTCTCCGCCGACTGCCCGCTGGTGCTCGTCGCGGACCCCGTGCGGCGCGTGCTCGGTCTGGTCCACGCGAGTTGGCGGTGTACGGTGGCCCGGCTGACCGCCCGGCTCGTGGAGCAGATGACGACGCGCTTCGACTGCCGCTCCGACGACCTGTGGGCCGGCGTCGGCCCCGGGGCCGGCCCGTGCTGTTACGAAGTCGGCCCCGAAGTCTATGAGGCCGCCGCCGGCCTCACCGACCGCGACCGGTGCTTCGTGGAGCGCGACGGCCGGCGGTTCTTCGACCTGTGGACGGCCAACCGCGTGCAACTGCTCGAAACCGGCGTGCCGGCCGACCGCGTGGAAATCGCCGAACTCTGTACGATGTGCCGCAACGACGTGTTCTTCTCGTATCGGCGTGAGGGGGCCGGCTGCGGTCACTTCGCGCTGTTGGCGGCACTGACCGCGGGCTGACGCCGCCCGCTAACCCGACCCCATGAGCAGACCGCTACTGTTTGCAGACCCCCACGGCGAGCCCGAACGGCCCCCGGCGCCGGGCGGCGTGGGACGCGGCCTGCTGCTTGTCATTCTGATCTTCGCCGCGACGCGGCTGCTGACGTGGACCGCCACGTACTGCGGGGCCTTCACGCTCTTTCGCATCGAGCACCAGATCGACCCGCCCCTGGAGAAGCACATTCGCCGCTGGCGCGAGATGGCCACCACGCGCCCCACCGCCGAGTACCGCGCCTTCGTCGACCGGATGACCGACTTCGCGCCGCTGTGCCGCTTCGACGGGGTCCACTACGCCTCGATCATCCGCGGCGGGTACCGCTACGAAGTCCCGCCGCCGGACACCCAGGACCGCCACAAGCTCGAACAGAACATCGCGTTCTTCCCGCTGTTTCCGCTACTGTGTCAGCCATGCACGCGGTTGATCAGCGTCAATCAGGCGATGGTGCTGGTGGCCCACCTGTGTGCGCTGGCGGCGGGCATCCTGCTGTACCTGTGGGTCCAGCGGCGCATCGACGAACCGACCGCTTTGTGGACCGTCACCCTGACCTTCTGCTGGCCGCCGGCGGTCTACTACAGCTACGGTTACGCGGAGGGGCTCACGCTGTTGCTGATGGTGGCGGCGCTGTGGCTGATGGATCGCCGCGCTTTTTGGCCGGCGGCCGTCGTCTGCGGCCTGGCCACCGCGGCGCGCCCGACGGCCCTGGCCATCGCCATCGTTCTATTGTTGGCCTGGTGGTTCAACGGCGACCGGTCCCGCGGACGTCGCCTGGCCCTGCTCGTCCCGCTGGGGCTCGTCGCCACTGCGGGGGCGCTGGCGTACGCCGGCTACCTGACGTGGCGGTTCGGGTCGCCGCTGGTCTACGTGGACAACTTCAAGGCGGGCTGGGTCCCCGACCGCAGCCGTGCGGACTGGGTCGCGTTCCTGACGCTCACGCCGGTGTGGGAACAGTTCAAGTATTTCCGCAACCTGCTCCTGTTCGCGCCGCCGATCGGGCTGGTCAACGCGGCCAACACGCTGATGTGGAACACCCCGCTGAACCTGTTCATTCTGTTTCTCAGTCTGGCCGGGCTGCCCCGCGTCCCCCGCGGCTTCCGGCCCCTGCTGTTGCTGGGGCCGCTGATCTTCCTGCACGCCTACAGCGCCGGCGGCGGGGCCAACTTCGGCATCGAGCCCATCGCCCGCTACACCGCCGTCGCCGTCCCCGCGTTCATCGTGTTGGCCGCCTGGTGTCGGCGCGAATGGCCGGCGGCGGCCCGACATGTCCTGTTGATCTTCCTCGTGCTCGTCCAGGTGGCCTGGGCGTTTCGCTTCGGCATGCAGGAATGGTCGGGCTAGTCCGTCACCCGGGCGAGCGCGTGCTCAAGCTGACGGCCCACCTCCGCGCGATCTTCCGCGTGCAGAAACGAGAGGTTGGCCCGCACGTTGGCCGCCGCCGCCAGGACCGCCGCCCGGGCCAAGTGCATCGCCGCCTGGGCGTCGCTGCGCAGCAGGGGGTTACCGACGGCGTGCAGTTGCTCCAGGTCAGCCCACGCCGCCGCCCCCAGGGCCGCCGTCTCCAGCGGCACCCGGGCCGCGACGCCGGCGGCTTGTCGCACGCGCTCCGCCCGCGCGGGATCACTCTTGTCCATCTTGAGCGCGCCGCTCAGCAGCTCGTACGCCGCCGCATCCTCGTCAATGAGTCGCGCAAACAGCTCGGCGGCCCGGGCCAAACGTTCGGCTAAACCGCGCACTTGCGGCTCGACCGCGGCGAACTTGGGCCGGCCCACCGTGAAGCCCGCCACCATGCGCCCGAGCGACGCGGCCAACGCCCCCGTCAGCGCGGCCACACTGCCCCCGCCCGGCGTCGGCTGCGTCGACGCCAGACGCGCGAGAAAGTCGGCCACCGAGAGGTCGGTCAGCGAAGTTTCAGCCACGGCGTGGGCTCCCAAGAGGACGACGGCCCCGTCCGCGGGCATAATACGACGCGGCCCGCGCCCCGCCAAACGGATCGCCCATGCGCCGACACGACACCGACGAGCAGGACCGACGCTTCATGGAGGAGGCCCTGGCGTTGGCGCGGCAAGCGCTGCCCGCCGAGGACGTGCCCATCGGCGCGGTGGTCGTACGGGACGGCCGCATCATCGGCCGCGGCTACAACCAGCGCGAGCAGCTCCAGGACCCGACGGCCCACGCGGAGATGATCGCCCTCACCGCCGCCGCCGGGTACCTCGGCCAATGGCGCCTGGAGGGCTGCACGATGTACGTGACGCTGGAGCCGTGCGTGATGTGCGCCGGCGCGCTGGTGCTGGCCCGGGTCGAGCGGCTGGTCTACGGGGCGACCGACGCCAAGGCCGGGGCCTGCGGCTCCCTGTTCACCATCACGCAGGACCCGCGGCTGAACCACCGGATACCCACCGTGTCCGGCGTGCTGGCCGAACCGGCGGCAGAGCTCTTGCGGGACTTCTTTCGGCGGCGGCGGGAGCTGGGCGAGAAGTGAACGGGGCCCCGCCCGCGCGCCGCGGGCGGCGGCGGGCTACACCAGCCGCGGGGCCAGAAGCTGCGCCGCCCGTTTGGCGTCCGCGCTCGATTCCAGACGCAAGTACTGCACGCTCTGCTCGCCGATGACGGCGGCCCACAGCCCGCACACGCGGATGCCGGCGTCGGCCAGCGTGCGGGCGATGCCGGCGACCTGCCCGGGGCGGTCCGGCCCGATGATGCGCAGGGCGTGCAGGGCCGCCGAGCGGTCGAGGCCGACCTCGCGCGCCGCCCGCGTCTGAGCTTCACCCACGAGGGGGGCCACGAACAGCAACGAGGTGCCGGCCAGCACGTCGGACGCGGGGCGCATAATGGCGAACTCGAGGTTCGCCCCCGCCCGCAGCAACGCTTCGAGCTTCTCGGCCAGCGCCCCGGGGCGGTCGTCCACCTCCCCGAACCACAGGTCAACGGTGGTGATTTCGTAGCCCATGACGGCCCTTTCGGTTCGTCCCGCCTCACCGATAGCCGCGCCGGCCGCGGGCGTCAAGTGAGCGTCGCGAGCGCAGGGTACGCGGGTGCGCGACGCATCCGGCGAGCTACCCTCGCCCCGCGGGGGCCGTGGTCAATAGCCGGGGGCGCTGGCCGGTCCCGACGCGTCGGGACCGGCCGAGCCCCCCGGGTGGACGGGGTATGCTCGTTGCTCTTCCGCCCTGAAAGGGCGGCAGTCTGCACCGCCGGGACGATTTCGGTCGCCCCCTCGGGGCTGAGAGGTGTACTTCCTTCTCGACCGGGGGCTTCAGCGAGCTTCGCCCGCTTCGCCCCCGGCTATTGACGCCCGCCCCTGCGGGGCGGTGGCCGGCCAGGAGCCACCGCCGCAGTACAAGGATCGCCGGAAACGTCGCGGACTCGGGGACGCCGACAGGAACGAGCGAATCAGGGCGGCGGTCTTGGCGGGAGATTCGACCCTCCCCCAACCCCTCCCCTGAAAGGGAGGGGAGTTGAGAGGCGGCCTCTGTTCTCGGCGGCCTCCGGCGGTCCCGCGTCGCCGCGGTGAACGACCCGCGTCAGGCCGCCGGCACCGTGGCGGCGCGAGCGCCGCGCGCGAAGCGTGCGATGGCGGTCACGACGATCCCCGCGGTCATGGCCAGCACGATGATCGAGGTAATCGCCAGCGGTGCCGAGGCGGGCCACTGCGCGAGGTACTGCGTGCGGAGCAGATACACCAGGGAGTACACCGAGGTGGCCAGCATGAACACCGCCGGCAGCAGCGTGTACCACACCGGCCGGTGCCGGGCCAGCAGCCAGCAGCTCGCCACCACCAGGGCCAGCGCGGCCAGAAGCTGGTTGGCCGACCCGAAGATCTTCCACACCACGTTGTAGCCGTTGCCCCACCCCAGCAGCAGCATCAACGCCACCGCGATCCCCGAATTGACCCAGTAGTACCGGATCGTCAGCAGCCCCGCCCGCAACAGGCCGTGCGTCTCGATCGGTCGCGGCGGCGGCGCGGGACGCAGGTCGGGGCGCTCGATGCTCAGGCCGGCGGCCCCGGTCATCTCGGTCGCGCCGCGCTGCGCCGCGGGCCCATCGGTGCCGCGCGCTACGCCCGCGAACACGTCGTATCGCCGCAGCAGCGTGGCCCAACCTTCCTCAAGCATGTAGCGCGTCAAGCGGATGGCCGTGTCGAGCGTGGTGACCAGGAACCCCTCCAGCAGCAGCATCGCCCCCAGCACGCCGAACGCGACTGGAATCCCCAACCCCAGGTTGCTCGTGTTGCCGACCGCCAGGGCGAAGGTGAGGACGGCGTTGCCCTTGCCGCTGGCCGGGTAGCAATAGTGCTCGTAGCTCAGCAGCGACAGCCCGACGATGAGGCAGCCCACGACGCACACGGCGAGGAAGCTCTCCAGCAGCATGGCGTAGTAGCCGACGTGCCGCGCCGCGACCTCCGTGCGAAGCTGCTTGCAGGTCGTGCCGCCGGCACAGAGGCTGTGGAATCCACTGACCGCGCCGCAGGCAATCGTGATGAACAGGATCGGCCACCCGGGGCCGAGCTTCGGATGCGCGCTCGCGGCCAGCCAGTTGCTCAGCGGCAGGGAACCGCTGGTCAGAAACGCCCCACCCCCGCGCACCGCCGCCGCCACCAGCGCGATGACCAAGAACACGATGCCCACGTACAGGATGTGGACGTTGATGAAGTCGCGGCTTTGCAGGAACAGCCACACGGGCACGCCCGCGGCCACCAGCACGTAGGCGCTGATCATCAGCTTCCAGGTCTGCGGCTGGACGGTGACGGGGAAGTACAGGCCGATCCCGATCGACACCGCGCAGACGCCGATGGCCAGCAGCGAACAGATCCAGACCGGAGTCTTGCGCTTGATGTACAGAAACCCGATCAGCGGGCTGAACGCGGTGATGACGATGACCGACGTGGACGCGATGCCGCCGACCACCGCCACCGCGTGCCGCACCTCCAGCCGCCCCGCGCCGCCGGCGTCGCGGCCCAGGGCGACGTGGTAGGTGTTCCGACCGTCCTGAATCCGCCACGCCCGGCCCGGTTCGGTGGCCGTCACGACGGCCGCGTCACTCAACGCGGCTTCGCGCTGCTCGAACGGCGTGCGTAGCGCCGTGAGCAGGCCCACGGCGTCGACCGAGTCCGCGCCGGTCGGGGCCTCCGCGGTGAAGAACACGGCCTGCCGCGACCGCAGGAGCGTCTGGTCCTCCCCGAGTCCGAGCACCCGCACGGGCACCTGCGAGGTCAACGCCGTCGCCGACAGGTCGAGAAACGCGGCGCACACCAGGACCAGCAGCGCCACGAGCATGACGATCATCATGGCGAACGCGGCCGGCCCCAGGTAACGCCGCGCCACGACCGCCAGGTTCTTGCCGCCCTCGCGCATGGTGATGTGCGTGGCGGCGAAGTCGTGGACGGCCCCCAGGAAGATGCCGCCCAGCACGATCCACAACAACGCCGGCAACCAGCCGTAGTAGATGGCCAGCACCGGCCCGACGATCGGCCCGGCGCCCGCGATGGACGCGAAATGGTGCGCGAACACGACCGGCGTCGGCGTCGGGACGAAGTCCCGGCCGTCGTTGACCAGGGCGGCGGGCGTCGGCCGCTCGCGGTGCTCGCCCAGCACGCGGGCGATGACCGGGGCGTAGAAGCGCCCGCCCAGAACCAGCGCCACCCCCGCCACCAGCACGATGATCAGCACACTCACGACCGGCCTCCAGGCAGGTGAATGACTTGCTCGGCAGTGCCGGCGCTCAGTATACCACTCGGCCTGGCGGCGTGGCGGAAGCAACGCCGCCGCCCAGCCGCGCCCCGCGGCGCGGACGGGCGGCGACTTCGCGCAGGCTTTGCGCCCGGACCATCGCGGCGGTCACGGCCGCGGCGGCTCAGGGTCCGGCCAGCAGGGCCACAAAGGGGTTGATGTCGCCGAAGTCGAACTTCCCGTCGTTGTTGATGTCGCGGTTGCCGAACGGGCAGTTCGGGTACTGGGCGGCGTAGGCGGCCGGGTTGGACATCGCCAGCACGAACGGGTTGATGTCGCCGAAATCCACGTGCCCGTCGCAGTTCACGTCGCCGACGAGCACGCCGCCGGGGCCGGGCCAGCCGGCCAGCCGCGCCAGCATCCACCAGAACGCCCGGCCCTTGAGGTCGCAATTCAGGGACTGCGAATGGGCGCACGAGCAGGACGAGCACTGCCCGGGATGCGCGGCGCACCATTCGACCGCCCAGTTGTGCGGCACGCTGCCGATCCAGTAGTCGCAGTTGTCGTTCGCGTTCAGCGGCAGGAAGTAGTTGTAGTCCGGGTCGTAGCTTTCGATGTCGGCGAAGTCGAACAGGATGCCGCCCGTGCCGCGGACCCAGGCGCGGATCTGCTCGTTCCGCAGGTGCAGGTTGCCCGTTTCGCCGGTGCCGTTCAGGTGCCCCGTCATGTACACGAACTTGACGTTCGGGTAGTCGTTGATGAGACCGGTCATCAGATCGAGGTAAAGCTGGATGTTGGCCGGCGTCGTGTCCGCCTGCCCGCACCACGACCACACGACGACGTTGCGGTCGGCCCCGTAGCCGTTGAGCATCTCGCGCGTCAACAGCGCCCAGGTCACGCGGTCCGGGTTGCCCAGGTCGCCGGTGGGCGTGCCGTCCCACAACGACAAGCCGCCCTGCGTGCCGTTGCGGTCCCACCAATAGAGCGACCCCGGCGGGTTCTTGAATTCGTTCATGCCGCTGATCGGCTGGCTGCCGTGCGACGTGTGCCCGTACGCGACCTTGAGCAGGAGCCTGGCCTGCTCAATCGCCGCCGGCGGCACCGCGCCGAGGTTCGTACACGTGTGGTCAATGATAATGGCGCTTTGCCCCAACGACGCGGGGGGCAATCCGAGCAGACCGAGCACGACCGCCGCCGCAATGCCGCACAGGCACATACTGGTTGTTGGCACTGAGTTCTCCTTTCCCGCTGCACCGGGCGGGCGCAGCCCCGGCACCCACGTCCGTATCCGGATATCCGGATGCAATTCTATCGCACGCCCAGGTGGCACCCAAACGTGGCCGCCGCCACCTCCGGGCC
>CAYWYJ010000042.1:25490-26773 GCA_964462635.1 uncultured Planctomycetales bacterium | reverse complement strand
TCGGCTGCCAGAAGCCCAACATGGAAGACATGATGAAGCCCCCGCCGCGGCCGGCGGAGCTGGACCGGCTGGCCATGTGGGTGGGGACGTGGGAGGGGCAGGGGGAGATGAAGATGGCCGGGTCGGACGAGGTCGTGACCGGCCAAGGTGTCAGCACCATGACTTGGGACGCCGACCAGTGGGTCCTCGTCGAGAAGGGCACCTACACGATGAGAGACCAGACGCACACGGGCATCGGCGTGTGGACCTGGGACGCCCCGGCCAGGAAGTACCGCATGTACTGGTTCGACAGCCATGGCGGCACCGGCCTCGGCACGGCCACGTACGACGCCGCGGCGAACACCTGGCACATAAGGTACAAGGGTCAGTACGGCAAGATGGCCACGGTCGGCGAGGGCACCACCAAGTTCGTCAACGACCACACGATGGAGTGGACCTACACCGAGTGGAACGCCTGGAAGACGAAGAAGTTCATGGAGATGAAGGGCACGAGCCGGCGCAAGTAGCCCGGGCCGCGGCGCTTGGCCCCTCGATCGTTGGGTGCCTGGGCCCCTGGCTCCCTCACGTCCTGGGGCCGCTCAGCCGGAAGCACTGCACGCGGAACTGCTTGCCCGCTGCCGTGGCCACCGTGCGGGCGTCCTCCTCGGCATAACCCGCCGCGGCGGCCCAGTGTGAGAGCTTGTCCGGCGACACGAGTCGCATGATCGGTGCGAGCTTGCTGAGCCGGGTGTACGGGGACGGCGTGACCTCGGGCACCGTCGCACACGGAAGCTGTACGACGGCGACCAGCGTGCCGTTCGGTACCAACATGTCGTGGATCCGTTCGAGCGCGGCCGCCGCGTCCACGTACTCCAGCAGCAGGGCCGCGAACACCAGCTCGACGGGGGCGAAGGCAAACCGCTCCGTCTGAACATCGCCGACGAAGAGCTCCAGCGTGTCGAAGCGGCCGGCGTAGCGCCGCCGCGTGTGCTCGATGTACTCCGGATTGAGGTCGACGCCGACGACCCGCCGCGTGACCGCCGGCTGGATGCGGTCGAAGCCGTTGCCGCCGGAACAGCCGAGGACGGCGACGGAGGCCGGGGCGTAGCGGGCCAGCACGTCGGCGAAGACGTCGGAGAGCAACTGGGCCTGCGCGACCTGCGGCAACGCCATGTGACCTTCGTAGTCGGCCAGCGGGATGCGAAGCCACGGATTGTCCATCGGGGCGGACCGTACCCGGCCGCGGCCCGCCGTGCCAGTGCGCACCGGGGGGCGTTCCGCACGTTGCGCCGCCATCAGAACCC
>CAYWYJ010000042.1:0-25390 GCA_964462635.1 uncultured Planctomycetales bacterium | reverse complement strand
ACCACGCAAGTGGTGGGGGGGGCCTGGCCCCGCACTGGCGTGCGGGGTTCGGATGTGCCGGCTGGACCGGCTGTCAGAACCCACCACGCAAGTGGTGGGGGGGGCCTGGCCCCGCACTGGCGTGCGGGGTTCGGATGGTCGTCCGCCGGAGAAGTAGCCCCGGCCCGCCGTGGCCGGCGTGGAACGTCGAAGACGCCTCAAGACCTCACGTCCGCCACAGGGGGCGGACGCTCCGGCAGGTCTTGCGGCGGACTACTGCGCCCAAGGCAAGCGGCCGACCCGGGGGTCGGCCGCCTGGCGCTGCGAACTCCTCCACCGGGGAGGACAAGAGGTCGTTTCTCAACTCCCCTCCCTCTCGGGTCGCCACGGGCGACTCGCTCTGGCAAGGAGGGGTTGGGGGAGGCTTGATTCCTCCCCGCCGGCCGCGGGCTCAACGCCGATGTACCGACGGAGCCGGGGCCCGGGATCGCTGCTACTCCAGCAGTTCCCGCACGCGCTCGTACAACTCCGGCTTGCTCGCCTGGAACTCCTCCTTCGACTTGAACTCGTACTTCGACGTCTCGCCGTTCTCGCTCACCGTGATCTTGATGACCCCGTCGTCCCCGACGAACACCAGGAGCGACTCCGTCTTGGCCGCCGCGGCATCGTCGCCCGGCGTCCGCACCGTGACGCGCGCTTTGGTCATGGCCTGCTGCGCTTTCTCCATCGCCTTGCGGTACTCCTCCGCGGCCTCGCCCTGCGCCTGCCGTGCCTTCTCAAAGGCCTCCTTCATCCGCTGCTCGACTTCAATCTGGAAGTCCTTCCGCAGCTTCTGCGCCTGGTGTCCGAACGGCCGCACGTGAATCATCGCCCCGCCGCGGCCCGCGTGGGACTGATAGAGCTCGTACGCCTCCGCGTCGGCCTCCTTCAACGCCTCGGCGTTCTCGTAGGTGGCCGTCGTTTGATTGCCGTCGGGGGCCGTGCGCGTCACGGTGATCTTGCCCTCCGCGTCGCGTTCAACCGTTGTCGTGCGGCCGTCGTCGGTAACCCGCACGCGGATTTCGACCTTCTTGTCGGCCGCCGCTTCCTCGTCCGCCGCGTCACCCTCGTGCAGTTTCCGCAGGACTTTGATATCGAGATCGCGGCCCATCATCGGCCAATCGAAGGTGCTCCAATCCAGGTCCGGATCGTTCAGCTTGATCTCAAAATTCTTCAAGACGTCCGGCACCTGGTACAGCGATCCGAGGTCCTTCATCACCCAGTGACCACCGGGTCCCAGCTCGATGGCCTTACCGTACATCTTGACGGCGGCATCGACCTCGTCGTCCGGTTCCTTGTACTTCAGCTCCAAGGCGCCCGGGTCTTTTTCCGGTCGCGCCGCCAGCGCCAGCGTGACATCCTGTCGCGCGGCCTTGCGCACCACCGTGAGCGTGACGGATTGGCCGGGCTCCGCCGCCATCAGGGCCTTGGTCAGCGCGGGCAACTCTTTGATCTCCTGCGCCCCCAGGGCCACGATGACATCGTATTGCTCCAGGCCCGCCTGGTCCGCCGGGCTGCCCTTGTAGACATTGCCCACCATCACCCCTTGCGCGCCGATGTGCGCGCCCAACGGCGCCGGCACCGGCGTGATCCGTATGCCGATCCAGACCTTGGGCAACTCGACCGCCTGGGCGTAGGCGGGCTCAAAGCTACAGAGCACCGGCGTGCCGCCGGTCAGAGCGATGCAGCGCGCGTGCGCGGCGGGTCCGTCGTCCGTGACGACGACCACGTTGCCGTCGGTGCCGGTCCCGGCCGCCGCCGTTGACACTTGTGCGAAGCCCTCCACGGGCACGGCCGTCAGGGCCAACGCCACTGTGGACGGGATCACCAGACTTATGAAACTGGCGAAGGGTAGAAACATGACCGGACTCCTCAGAAATCGCGGTGCACGCTGATGACGTGCGTCCGCACGTGGTCCACTTCAATGACCAGATACCTCCCCGCGTCGCGCCCGGGTACGATGATCCAATTCCGCTCCGTTCCCTGCACACGCAGGGCGGGTCGCTCATAACTCACGGGCACCGGCTCGATGATGTCCGGCGTCGCGGGGGCCGGGGCAAACCAGGATGACACCGCGCCCGCCTCGGCGGGCCGCCGGCCGCCGGGCTCGGGCCGCGGCGAAGGGTGCAGCCAGACGACGGCCGCCAGCCCCGCCGCCGCCGCCAGGGCCGCCGTGCGGACCCACCGGGATTGAAGACCAGTGGCCTTCGTGCCCCGCGCCGACCGTCCCAGGGCGCTGCGCATCGCCGCTCGCAGGAGCGCATCAAGCTCGCGCGCGGCGTGATAGCGTGCCCGCACCGCCCGGTCGTTGGCGAGGAGGTCGCGGAAGTACTCGGCCTCCGCGGGCGTACACTCCCCGTCGAGGTGCCGCGAGATCAGTCGCTCCAGTTCATCCGACCCGGGACTCATCACTCCACCTTGCCCTGTAACATCTCCCGCAACAAGCGCCGCGCCCGCACCAGCCGCGTTTCCACCGTGTCCGGACTCAGACCGAGCACCTCGCTGATCTGGGCGTACGACCAATCCTCCAGGTGCCGCAACACGAACGGCTCGCGGTATATCGCCGGCAACGCCTGGACCGCCCGCAGCAGTGTCTGCTGCAACTCCTCGCCGGCGGTCACCGCACACGGGTCCGCCGCCGCGTCCGCCACCGGCGGCAGTTCCGCCTTGGAAGCCGCCCATGCCTGCTGTCGCCGCCGCGCCTGACACGCGTCGATCGCCGCGTTACGGGCCACGGCGTACAACCAGGCCTTCAGCCGCCGTGGGTTCTCGAGCGTATCCAGCCGCTCCCAGACGCGGGCCCACACCTGCTGGGCGATGTCGTCCACAAGATCGGCCCGGCCCGTGACGGCGTAGATCGCGCTGCGCACCCACGACTCGTGCTCGCGGACCAGCCGGTCGGCGGCCTCCGGATGGCCCCGCCGTGCTTCCGCCACGAGTTGCCGCACGGCCTCGGCGTCGATCGACACGCTCGACATTCCACCGGAATAGACGAGCGGGCCGGCCGGCGGCTGACACGATTCGGGGGGGAATTCGGCGGCCGGAATCATCTTGGCCTCACGGTTCTGATAACGTACCATCGCGGGCGGTCCCCCGCCGCTCCCCGGTATTCGGAGCCCAGGCCATGACCTTGCCGACGATTCTCCACGATTTGCTGTCCCTGCCGACCGCCGCCTACGTCGAGTCCGCGGTCTACGACTACCTCGAAGCACTCTGCGGCGAAATGCCCGGCGTCCGTACTAAGTACGACCGCTACGGCAACCTGCTCGCGCGGTACCGGAACGATCCTCGCGGAACCAACCCCGTCGCATTCGTCGCCCACACCGACCACCCTGGCTTCGTCGTGACCGCCGAGGCCGGCCGGGAGCGGTTGCGGGCGGAGTTCCGCGGCGGCGTCCAACCCGACTACTTCCCCGACGCCCGCGTCCGCCTGTGGGCTGACGGCCGCTGGATCAAGGCCCGCGTGTGCGAGATCACCAAGCGGCACCCGCGCCCCGCGCCTGGCGTGCCCGCACGCGTGAAGGAGGTGTTACTCGAAGCGGCCAAGCCTGTGCCCGTCGGCACGATCGGCATGTGGGACCTGCCCGAGCCGCGACTGCGCGGGGACCACGTGACCGCCCGCGGGTGCGACGACCTGGCCGGCGTCGCCGCGATTGTCGCCCTGTTGGAAAGGCTCAGCCAGTCCGGCGCGCGGGCCGACGTGTACGCCTTGTTCACGCGGGCCGAGGAAGTCGGCTTCGTCGGGGCCAGCGGGGCGATCCGGGCCCGGACGATCCCCAAGCGCGTCCCTGTCCTGTCCATCGAGACCAGCAGCACCCTGCCGCACGCCCCCGTCGGCGCCGGCCCGATCATCCGCGTCGGCGACCGGGCCAGCGTGTTCACGCCGAGCGTCGTGGCGTCCTGCTGCCGCATTGCCCAGGGGCTTGCCGCCCGCCGGCCGGGTTTCGCGTATCAGCGCAAGCTCATGGACGGCGGCATGTGCGAGGCGACGGCCTTTCTGGTTCACGGCTACGCCGCCGCGGGCATTTGCCTGGCGTTGGGCAATTACCACAACATGAACACCCGCCGCCGCAAGATCGACAGCGAGTATGTCAGCTTGCGGGATTGGCAGGGAATGGTCGATCTGTTCGAGGCCGTTGCCGTGGATGAGTGGGGCCTGAACGCGGCCGACCAGGACCTGCGGAACCGGGTGGATCGGCCGTTCAACGAGGGCGAATCGAAGCTTCTCGCAAGCCGCGGGTAGTGTCGTGCCGACCGACGCCGAGTGAATGAGCGCGGCCCTGCGCGCCAGGGCTCAGAGTGTCGATCAGAACCCCGCACGCCAGTGCGGTGGCTCTGCGGCCCACCACTGGCGTGGTGGGGTCTGTCAGCGGCTGTTGGGGTTGGGTGCGCTGGACTGCCGCCGGCCCGGCTTGCTGACATACGGGCTGCCGCTGACAAAGAACCGCAGCGGCAGAGCCTCCGCCGACGTGACGCCGACGCGCGTTGCCTGCTCAATGCGTGTCGCGCCGCGGGCCTCGCCTTGGGCCGGCTCGATCCACAACGGGCCGCGGCGGGTCAGATCGCGGCCGTCCAGCTCACGGTCAATCGCGAACGCCTCGCACAGCCGCCCCGGACCGCGGGCCAGGTCGCGGACCACCTCTGTGCCGCGTCGCCGTTTCATCTGCTCGATGCCCGAGCGCGGCTCGACCGCCCGGATCAGCACCGCGCTGGCGGTCCCGACCGGCTCCGTCACCGCGTTGAGACACCAGCGCGAGTGAATGGCGTAGACGTACGCGTGCCCTGGCGGGCCGAACATCGACGCGTTCCGCCGGGTCCGGCCGCGAAAAGCGTGGTTGGCCGGGTCGTCACGGGCCAGATACGCCTCCACCTCCACGATGACTCCGCTCGTGGTCCCTTCCTCGTGCCGGCGGACCAACAGCGTGCCAAGCAGCTCCTGCGCAACGCACACGGGATCGCGGTCATAGAACTCACGCGGCAGCGGGGTCGGCATGGCCCCCATGTTACGGTGCGCGGCGGGTCGCCGCACGGCCCCGAGTGTGCCCGCGGCAATCGGCCGGCGCGGCTCACGGCGAGCCGTGGAGCTGCAACGGGTACGTGACCGAATCGGCGGGCCCGTAGCGTCCCCCCCCCGTGGGCGACGTAGGCTGGCGACGCATGATCGTGTCCGGTGTCGGTACCGGCCTGCCGGGAGGGCCGACGCTGCCCTCCCGCGCGCTCGCGAGCCGCGCGTACCTGCCCGCCGATTCGTCCACGCGCCCCCCGCTGCAAGGGTGTGACTAGATTCCGTGGCACCGGTTAGAAGCCTACCGGGGCGGCAATCAAAGGGCCCATCGCGCGACTAAATGCAGCCCCGGGCGCGAGCCCGGGGGCCCGCCGAGGCGTTTTTCAGCCCGGAGCCCGCCTAGCGGGCGCTTGGGCCTTCAGTCGCCCCTCCGGGGCTCCCGTGTGGGGGCCACGCCGTCTCCCCGGGCTCGCGCCCGGGGCTACACTCAAACGCCCCTCCGGGGCTACCCACGTGCCAACGGGGCCCCCCACGGGCCGGTCGGTGACGGGACGCGCTCACTCGTGTCCACGTACACACGCGGTGGCTGTCAGGTACCACAATCCGTCGTCACACCCCGCTGCAACCGCGTACCGGCGACTTTTTGACGGATTGACGGCGGGCGAGTACCCTACCGCAACTCGCGTCCCGCCTGAGCGGGCCAGCGAGGGAAGTGTGGCCATTGGTCGCGCCGGACGCGCGCCCGCCGGCGCGAGGCCGGCCGGCGGCAGCGGAACAGGTCGGAGAGGTGCCGGAGTGGCTGAACGGGCCGGTTTCGAAAACCGGTGTTAGCGTTTGCTAACCGGGGGTTCGAATCCCCCCCTCTCCGTTCGACTCCCGCCGGCTGCGTTTTGGCCGGTCCGGTGCGCCGGTTGGGCGCGCATTTCGGTTGATGGCCGCCGGCCGTGGGCTGGCGCGACGCGCATTTCGGTTGACGGCGGCCGGCCGGTCGCCTACTCTAAGAGTACGTGCCCCGGGGCGTGGCGCAGTCTGGCTAGCGCGTCTGCATGGGGTGCAGAAGGTCGCAGGTTCGAGTCCTGTCGCCCCGAATCGGGTTCACCCGCGAGAACCTGCCGCAATCTTGCTTCGCACACGGCTGGCGCTCTGCGCCCGACGCCCGTCATGCCGGGTGACAGGAGTGTCGTGTTACTGGGGCGGGATCGGCATCTGCCCGTCAAGTGGCGGCTGGTGGAGACGACCAACCACGTGACCGGGGTCGGCGGGTACAGCTACGGCGACTCCGCCGTGCTGAGCCAGTTCGTGTATCGGGAGGGTGGGGTGGGCGTCCCGCCCGCCAGCGGCATCGACGAGCCCTTGTTACGCCTTCCGCGGGCCGGGCGTGCAAGGTGCCCGGTGGAGAACGGGGCGCGGCGGACGCACCTGTCCACCGGCCGGCCGGCGGCTAGAATGCAGCGTGCGCCGGCACCGGGCCGCCGCGTACCAACGGCTTGCGAGGGACGCAGAGCATGTTCGAGTTCAAGCTGCCGGACCTGGGTGAGGGCGTCCACGAGGGCCAGGTGGTCAACGTGCTCGTCAAGGAAGGCGACACGATCGCCGAGTATCAGCCCATGCTGGAGGTCGAGACCGACAAGGCCGCGGTGGAGATTCCGTCGCCCCGCGCGGGCGTTGTGACCAAGGTCCACGTGGTGCCGGGTGCGATGGTCAAGGTGGGGCAGGTGCTGGTGTCGATCGACGACAGCGGGGCCCCGGCCGGCGACGGTCGCGGGGCCAAGCCGGCGGAGAAGCCGGCCGCCGCAGAGGCGCCAAAGCCGCCTGCCGCGCCGGCCCCGGCCGCTCAGCCCGTCACGACGGCCGGCAGCCTGGCCCCTGCCACCAAGCCCGCCGCGCCGACGGTCCCCGTGCCCGCTCCGGTCAAGCCGGCGGCCACCGCACCGGCGGCGCTGACGGGCAAGGCGGCGGCCGGTCCCGTCCCGGCGGCGCCCGCGGTCCGCAAGTTGGCGCGCGAAAGAAGCGTGGACTTGGCCCAAGTTGCCGGCAGCGGGCCGGGCGGCCGAGTGCTGCGCGAGGATGTTGAGCGGGCGGCGTCGGGGCCGCCGACCGCGGCCGCGGCCGCAACTGCGTCGCCGACGCCGGTACCGGTCGGTGCGGTCGAGGTGGAACTGCCCGATTTCAGCCAGTACGGGCCGGTGCGGCGGGAGCGGGTGTCACAGATTCGCAAGACCATCGCGCGGCAGATGACACGGGCGTGGCTGAATGTGCCGCGTGTGACGCACTGCGACACCGCCGACATCACCGAGTTGGAGCGGAACCGCGTCAAGTTCAACGAGGCCGTGAGGGAAGGGCAGGCGAAGCTGACGTTGACGGCGATCGCGCTGAAGGCGGTCGCCGCGGCCCTGCGCGATTTCCCCGTGCTCAACAGCAGCTACGACCCGGCGTCGGACGAGATCATCTGCAAGGAGTACACGCACATCGGCGTGGCGGTCGATTCGCCGCGCGGGCTGGTCGTGCCCGTGCTGCGGGACGTGGACCGCAAGTCGCTGCCGCAGATCGCCGCGGAGCTGGAGCAGATCGCGGCCAACGTCCGTGCGGTGAAGTTTGACATCAAGGACCTGCGCGGCGCGAGCTTCACGATCACGAACTACGGGGCGGTCGGCGGCGTGTTCGGCACGCCGATGGTGAACTACCCCGAGGTCGCCATCCTGGGGATGGGGCGGGCCCGGCTACAACCGACGGTGGTCGACGGGCAGATCGTGCCGCGGCTGATCCTGCCGCTGTCGCTGTCGTTCGATCACCGGGTGGTGGACGGGGCCGACGCGGCCCGCTTCACGACCGAGGTCATCCGCACGCTCGAAAACCCGCTGCGGATGATCAGCCTGACCTGAGTGGCGGCCCGCGTCGTCGCCGGGAGGCCGGCGCCCGCGCGCGGTGGACGGGGGGCCGGGAACCGAGCATAATCGCCGGTCTGTCAACGCGGCGGGCGTGACCGGGGCGACCCGCCGCCGCAAACGTTCCGACGGAAGGACCATGAGCCGTAGTAATGCCCATGACCCGCCGAAACCGGCCCCCGATCCGGCCCGCCAGGCCGAGTCGGTCCCGCCCGCGGGCGACATCCCCAGTGACGAGTTCCGCCGCTTGATGCACCGGGCGGCCGACCTGATGGCCGACTACCTGGAGCACGTCCACGAGTACCCGGTCGTGCCGCCGATCACGCCCGGCGACGTTCGCCGGTCGCTGCCGCCGCGGCCGCCCGATGAGCCCGAGCCACTCGACCGCATCCTGGACGACTATCGGCGGCTGATCGAGCCGAACATCACCCACTGGAACCACCCCGGCTTCATGGCATACTTCGCCGTGACCGGGTCCGGGCCGGGCGTCATCGGCGAGTCCCTGGCGGCGGCGCTCAACGTCAACGCGATGTTGTGGCGGACGGGGCCGGCGCCGACGGAGCTCGAGGAGCACGTCTGCGACTGGCTGCGGCAGATGCTCGACCTGCCGCCGCAGTTCCGCGGGCACATCAACGACACGGCGTCGATGAGCTCGCTCGTGGCGTTGACGGCGGCCCGCGAGCGGATCCCGGGGGTGGACATTCGGCATCGCGGCATGGCCGGCCGGAGCGACCTGCCGCCGCTGACGCTGTATTGCAGCGACCAGGCGCATTCGTCCATCGAGAAGGCCGCGCTGACACTGGGGTTCGGGCTCGATAACCTGCGGCGTATCCCGACCGACGAGCGCTTCGCCATGCGGACCGACGCGCTGGAGGCGGCCATCGCGGCGGACAAGGCGGCCGGACGCCGGCCGGTGGCCATCGTGGCGACAATCGGCACCACCTCCACGACCTCGGTGGACCCGGTGCCGGCAATTGTCGAGATCGCCCGGCGGGAGAACCTGTGGGTCCACGTGGACGGGGCGTATGCACTGGCCGCCGGCATCTGTCCCGAGTTTCGCGGCCACATGCGGGGCCTGGCCGACGTGGATTCCATCGTGACGAACCCGCACAAGTGGCTGTTCGTGCCGGTGGATTGCTCGGTGCTGTTCGTGCGCGACCCGAACCTGCTGCGGCGGGCGTTCTCCATCGTCCCCGACTACCTCACGACCAGCGAGACCGGCGCGACGAACCTGATGGACTACGGCGTGCAACTCGGTCGACGCTTCCGGGCGCTGAAGTTCTGGATGGTGCTGCGGGCGTTCGGCGTGAAGGGGCTCCAGGAGCGAATCCGGCGACACTGTGCGTTGGCGCGCCAGTTCGCCGCGTGGGTCGAAACGCAGCCGTGGCTGGAGCTGTTCGCGCCGGTGCCGTTCAGTACCGTCTGTTTCCGCGCCGTGTCCGACGGGTCGCCGGAGGAGCAGGACCGCTTCAACGAGCGGCTACTGGCCGAGGTCAACCGGTCGGCGACGGTGTTCGTCTCGCACACGCGGTTGCGCGGCCGCTACGTCCTGCGGCTGACGGTGGGCAACCTGCGGACCGGGACAGTCCAGTTGGAGGGGGTCCAGCAACGGCTCCTCGACGCCCGGCGCCGCTTGATGGAAGGGAGAACTGCGTGAGCCAACGTGTCCTGGCGGTCTTCGGTACGCGACCGGAGGTCATCAAGCTCGCGCCCGTGATCCACGACCTGCGGCGGCGGCCCGACGAGGCCCGGCTGGTGCTCTGCTCCACCGGGCAACACCGCGAGATGCTCGCGCAGACGCTGGCGGCCTTCGAACTGCGGCCGGACATCGAGCTGGGGGTCATGCGCTTCGACCAGCACCCCACCGAGCTGCTCGGCCGGCTGCTGATCGCGCTGCGGCCCGTGTTGGCCGACTTGCGGCCGGACACGATCGTCGTACAGGGCGACACCACGTCAGTGCTGGCGGGGGCGCTGGCGGGGTTTCTCTACGGCGTGCGCGTGGCGCACGTGGAAGCCGGCCTGCGGACCCGCGATAAACGCGCCCCGTTTCCCGAGGAAGTCAATCGGCGGGTCGCGGGCGTCCTCGCGGACGACCACTTCGCCCCGACCGTGCGGGCCCGCGACAACCTGCTGGCCGAAGGGGTGCCGGCCAAACGGGTCTTCCTCACCGGCAATACCGTCGTGGACGCCCTGCGGTGGATGCACAAACGCGTGGCGGAGCGGCGTCTGCCGCCGGAACTCGACCCGGGGTCGGCCCGGTTGATTCTCGTCACGGCCCACCGGCGGGAGAGCTTCGGGCAGCCGTTTCGTGACCTGTGCGCGGCGCTGCGCGACATCGCCGAGCGGTTCCGCGACGTGCGGCTCATCTACCCGGTCCACCTCAATCCGCACGTCCACAAGACGGTACACGAGGTGCTCAACGGCTGTCCGCGGGTGCAACTCATCGAACCGGTGGACTACGCCCTCTTCGTCGGTCTGCTTGCCCGCGCGCACCTGGTGCTGACCGACTCCGGCGGCATTCAGGAGGAGGCCCCGGCCCTCGGCAAGCCGGTCCTCGTCCTGCGTGACAAGACCGAGCGGCCGGAGGCCGCGGCGGCGGGCGTGGTCCGCGTGGTCGGCACCGATCGGGAGCGAATCGTGGAGGAGACCGCGCGGCTGCTGACCGACGCCGACGCTTATCGCGCCATGTCGCGGGTCGTCGATGTTTATGGCGACGGTCACGCTTCCCGGCGGATTGCCGAGGTCGTGCTCACCGGGCAGATGGCCACGCCGCCCTTCCAGCCGCCGATCGCGTCCGCGGAGTAGACCGCTCATGCGGGTCTTGTGGCTCGTCCGCCGCAACCTCGTCCGGCATCCCGGCGGTGACACGGTCCAGATTCAGCAGACCGCCGCGGCGCTGCGCCGGCTCGGCATCACGGTGGAGTTGAGCGCCGACAGCGACCGCGATCTGCGGGGCCATGACCTGGTCCACCTGTTCCACCTGGACCGGTTGTGGGAGAACATCGAGCACGCCCGGCGAGCGCGGGCCGCCGGACGACCGGTCGTGTTGAGCACCATCTACTGGCCCGGTGACGAGTTCGACCGGACCGGGCGACGCGGCGTGCAAGGATGGTTGGCCCGGCGGGTCGGCAGCGGGGCCTATCAGAATCTTCGTTTGTTCCAGCGCTGCCTGCTTCATGTTTGGGAGCGGCGCCGGCCGAGGGTACCGCCTCTGCTGTTCAGCTTTGATCGCGGCGTCGCGGAATTGCTGGGTTCGACGGCCGTCCTGCTGCCGAACAGCCGGGCCGAGCAAGCGCAGATCGAAGCGCGCTTCGGCATCGCGCGTCCCGTCGTCGTCGTGCCTAACGCCGCCGACTCGGCCGTGTTCGGGCCGCCGCCGGCCGGAGCGCCGCCGCGGGCCGGCGTGCTGTGCGTCGGGCGGATTGAGCCGCGGAAGAACCAGTTGGCACTCATCGAGGCCCTGCGCGGCACCGGGTTCCCGCTGACGCTCGTCGGGCCGATCGGACGCTACAGCCGCGCGTACGGTCGGCGTTGTCGCCGGGCGGCGGACGCGACCGTGCGCTTCGTCGGTCCGCAACCGGCGGCCGAGCTGCGGCGGCTGTATCACGCGGCGGCGGTACACGTGAACGTGAGCTGGTATGAGACGCCCGGCCTGGCCAGCCTGGAGGCCGCGCTGTCGGGCTGCGCGATCGTGGTCACGCCGGGCGGTTGCACGCGGGAGTACTTCGGCGACGAGGCCGTCTACGCTGAGCCGGACGATCCGGCGACGATTCGGGCGGCGGTGGAGCAGGCCCGGGAACGCGGTCCGGCCGCGGGCCTGGCGGAGCGCATCGCCCGCGAGTACACCTGGGACCGCGCGGCGGAACAGACCCTCGCGGCATATCGTCAGGTGGTGAACGAGCGGTAACAAGGGCTGGCCGTCCGCCGTTGGAATCGCGCCGGCGCTCGTGCGACGGTTGGGTAGAAGGAGGACCCGGGGAGCGAGGACAAGGCGCGCGGGGCGGCGGCGCGCGGTCTTCTGACGAGGGGTTCCCACTTGCTCGCGGTCCCGGGCCTGCGCCGCTCCGGTCGCGGCCCCGGCACGCGCGGACTATACTGTGGCGCGATGAGAAGCCTGAACGAGATCGCGTTGGCCGACAAAGACCGACGGGCCATCGGGGACGCCGCGCGGCTGCTGCGCGCGTTGTTTCCCGTCGAGCAGGTGGTGCTGTTCGGCTCGAAGGCGCGGGGCGCGGGGGACGCGGAGTCCGACATCGACCTGCTGGTGCTTACGTCGCGGAGGCTGGACTGGCGCGAGGAAGAGGCGTTGATCGGCGCCCTCTTCGACGTCGAGATGGCCCACGACGTGGTAATCAGTCCCCTCATCGTGCCGGCGGCCGAGTGGTCCCAGGGCGTGTACCGTGTTCTGGCGATCCGTGGGGAGGTGGAGCGCGACGGGGTGGCCGCATGACGGAAGAACAGGCCCGCACCGAAGTCGTTCGCTACTGGATGGGGCAGGCGCGGGAGGCCCTCGCCTCGGCCCAAGCCGAGTTGGCGGCCGGCCGCCGGCACTTCGCGGTCAACCGGGTCTACTACGCGTGCTTTTACAGCGCGAGCGCCGTTCTGCTGAGGCGCGGTCGGACATACGTGCGGCATAGCGCCCTGCGGGCCGCCGTACACCGCGAACTGGTGAAGACCGGCCGCCTGGATGCGGCGTGGGCCGATTCTATGACCTTGCGTACGGCCGGCGCGGGCAAGCCGACTACGCGGAACTCGTCGCGCTTGATCCGGTGCAGGTGGCGGAGATGGTCGGGTAGGCGGAGGGGTTTGTGACCGAGATGCAGCGCCTCCTTGCCGAAGACGCTTGAAGCGACCCCACACAACCCCCCGGCCACCGGAGTCGTGGACGCGCTCGGCGAGAAGCTGGCCGGCCCGCCCCGCACGTTGGTGGACGGTGACTCAGCTCGCTGGAAGCGGTGCTGCCGGTTCCGCCGCCGCGTCCGCTTCGGCCGGGCCGCTGTGCAGACCGAGGCGGGCCGTGAGGCGCATGAGCGTCACGTACAGCGTCGGCACGACGATCAACGTGAGCAGCGTGGCAAAACCCAGCCCGAAGATGACCGCGATGGCCATGCTGGCCCACCACTGGCTGGATTCGCTGCGGGTCGCCCACTGAAACGTGTGGAAATCGTAGCTCATCCCGATGGCCATCGGGATCAGCCCGAGAATCGTCGTGATCGCCGTCAGCAGCACGGGGCGCAGCCGTGTCGCGCCGGCCTGGATCGCCGCGTCGATGAGGTCGAGCCCCCGCTGCTGGAGTTGCCGCGTGTAATCCAGCAGCACGATCGCGTTGTTGACGACGACGCCCGCCAGGCTGATGACCCCGACGCCGGTCATGATGATCCCGAACGGCATGGCGCAGATGATGAGACCGGCGAATACGCCGATCAGCGACAGGATCACCGTCGTCATGATGATGAACGGGACGCTGAGCGTGTTGAACTGGGCGACGAGGATCAGGGCGATCATGAAAACGGCGATGACGAACGCCTTGCTGAGAAACGCCTGCGCCTTCTGCTGCTCCTCGTCCTTGCCGGCGTAACGAATCTCGTACCCCGGCGGCACGTCGAACTCCGCCAGCCGCTGCTTGACGTCCGCCAGCACCTCCGTGTCCAGTCGCCCCTCCGCGTCGCCGCTGAGCGTCACGACGCGCTTCTGGTTGATCCGCCGGATGGTGCCGTAGCCGCCGGTGTACGAGAAATCGCCCAGCGAGCTGAGCGGGACGGCCTGGCCGGCGGCGTTGGGCACACGCAGCCGGAAGATGTCGTCGATGTTCTCGCGCTGCGACTCGGGCAGCCGGACGGTGATGTCGTACTCGTCGTTGAATTGGCGGTACTTGCCGACCTCCGACCCGAAAACCGCGGTTTTCAGGAAGTTGCCGACGATCGCGGTGTTGACGCCGAGGAGCATCGCTCGCCGACGGTCCACGTGGAAGGCCAGCTCCGGCCGCGTGGCCTCGTGGTCGCTGCGGAGGTTGACCAGGCCGGGCACGTTGGCGATGCGGTGGCGGGCGGCCTCGCTCAGCCGCTCCAGCTCCGCGAAGTCCTCGCCGATGAAGCGGACCGTGACCGCGCTGCCCGTCGGCGGCCCCTCCTCCTCCTTCTCGACTTTGATCTCCGCCCCGGCCAGGTCGGCGATGGCGTGCCGCAGGGCCGCGATGACGTCGGCCGACGGCCGCTGGCGCACCTCGTAATCGTGGAACGTCAGCGTGATGGTGGCCAGGTGCTCGCCGCCCGAGCTGCCCAGCGGGTCCCCCGCGCCGCCGGTGCCCACGTTAGTGATGACGCGGTCGAGGTCGGCGGCGTAGGGGGCCAGCCGTTGCTCGATGAGGCGGGCGAGCTGATCGGTAGCGCGGATGTTCGTGCCCTGCGGACAACGGATGTTGATCATCGCCCGCCGTGGGTCGAAGTTCGGGAACAGTTCCACGCCGTGCCCGAGCTTGCCGTAGAGCGTGGCCAACCCGATGAGCAGCAGCACCGTCAGCGTCAGCGTCGTGAAACGGTGGGCCAGCACGACCTCCAGCACGCGGGCGTACCCGCGGATGAACCGGCTTTCGCGGTGGTCGGCGGCGGCGCGCCCGACCGCCATCGCGCTGAGCACGGGGTTGATGACCAGGGCGACGAACAGCGAGCAGGTCAGCGTGATGATCAGCGTGATGGGCAGGTACTTCATGAACTCGCCCATGATGCCCGGCCAGAACATCATCGGGAAGAACGCCGCCACCGTCGTCGCCGTCGAGGTGATGACCGGCCAGGCCACCTCGGCCGTCCCGCTCATGGCGGCGGCGACCCGCCGGCCGGAATGTGTGTAGTGACGGTAGATGTTCTCGACGATGACGATGGCGTTGTCGACGAGCATCCCCAGGGCCATGATCAGGCTGAACAGGACGATCATGTTCAGCGTGTAACCAAGGGCCTGGAGGACGACGAAGCTCAGGAACATGCTCATCGGGATGATGGCGGCGACGATCAGGCTGGTGCGCAGCCCCATGAACAGCATCATCACGGCCACGACCAGGATCATCCCGGAGGCCAGGTTGTTCTCCAGGTCGGCGACCATCATCCGGATGTCTTTGGACTGGTCGAGCGTCACGTCGAACTGCACGCCGGCGGGGGCCCGTTTGCGGAACTCCTGCAAGACGTACTTGACCGCCTCGGCGATGAACAGGATGTTCTCGCCGGCCCGCTTCTGGACGGTCAGGGTGATCGATTCCTTGAAATCGAGGCCGCCGTCGGGCCGGGGCGTCCCCAACCGCGAGTAGGTGGTGCGGTCCTTGAACGTGTCGCGCACCTCGGCCACGTCGGTGAAGTAGATCGGCCGCCCGTTCCGCACCGCGATGACCAGCCCGTCCACCTCGTCCGGCTCGATGAACTCCGCCGGCACGCGGACGTTGAACTTCGTCCCCGGCGTCTCCAGCCCGCCGGCCGAGATGTTCACATTTTCCGCCGGGATCAGGCTCAGGATTTCCGGGATCGTCAGGCCGTAGGCGGCGACCTTGTCCTGGTCGATCTCCAGGCGGATTTCGCGCTCCAGTCCACCGAGCACGTCGCAGTTGAGCACCCCCGGAATGGCCTCGATGATCTCCTCCAGATCGTCGGCCATCAGCTTCAGCAACACCGGCGACAGCTCGCCGGAGATGCTGACCATGAGAATGGGGAAGTCGGCGAAGCTGATTTCGGTGAGGGTGGGTTCTTCGGCTTCCTTGGGCAACTCCTTCTTCGCCCGGTCCACCTTGTCGCGGACGTACTGCATCGCGTCATCGACCTTCACGTCGGGCAGGAACTCGATCGTGATGATCGACATGCCTTCCTGGCTGGCGGACGTGACCTCCTTCACGCCCTTCAGCCCGGCGAGCTCCTTCTCGATCTTGATGGTGACCGACGACTCGATGTCCTGTGGCGACACGCCCTCATAGGTCGTGGTCACGAGGACGAAGGGGATCGAGATGTCCGGGGCCGCCTCCCGCGGCAGCGTGACGTAGCTGTAAGCCCCCGCCACGATGATGAGCAGGGCGAGGACGCCCACCGTGGTGCGATTGCGGATGGCGGCGTTGGAAAGGATCACGACCGGCCCTTACTGCTCCTCGACCACCTTCACCGGCTGCCCCGGGCCGACGTAGCGGTGGCCCTCGACGATCAGTTGGTCGCCCGGGGCCAACCCGCTCAGCACCTGCACGTCGCGGCCTTTGATGACCCCCAGCTCCACGTCGCGCCGCTCGGCCTGCCCGTCCCGCACCACGTACACCGCCCGGCCGCGCTCCAGGGGAATGACGCTGCCGAGCGGAACCATGATCACGTCCCGCAACACCCGCCGCGTCAGCCGCGCCCGCACGATCTGCCCGCTGCGCAGCAGGTGGCCGTAGTTGTCCACGAGCACTTCGATCCGCGTCGTCCGCGTGCCGGGGTCGGCCACGGCGTTGATGTAGGTGATCCGGCCGATCACCTGGCGCTCCTCTGGGGCGACGGCCACGATCGACACCGCGTCACCCACTCGGAGGAAATGCACGTCGCGCTCGGGGATATCGACGACGACTTTCACCCGGTCCATCACGACGATCTCGGCCACGACGTCGCCCGGGCCGGCATACTCGCCCACCTCCATCGGCAGCCGATTGAGGATCCCGCTGACCGGCGCCGTAACGCTGGTCCGCTCAAGTTCGCGGACCACCTCGTCCAGGGCCGCCTTGCTCACGTCCCGCCGCGTCCGCGCGTCGTCCAACTCCGTCTTCGACGTGCTGCCGCGCTCGAAGAGGTCCTGAATCCGCCGGAACTCGCGCTCGTCGTATTCGAATTGCGCCGCGACCCGGTCGCGGCGGGCCTGGAGCAGGTCCTTGTTAAGGTACAGGATCGGCTCGCCCAGGGCGATCGGCTCGCCCTCGGCCAGGACCACGCCTTGCGGATAGTCCCGCCCGCGCCACGTCAGCGCCCCGACCCGCTCGGCACGCCGCTCAATTCGCCCCGCCACTTCCGCGGACACCTTCACGATCTGCTCGGGCTCCACGACCGCCGTCAACTCGAACGTGTCCGGCAGCTCCGGCAATGGGGCGACCCGCCACACCTTGACGTTGACGGGGGTCACTTCGCTCGGCGGCAGGGGCGTGGAGGCCGGCGGCATCCGGGCCACCAGCACGACCCCCACGATCCCGACGGCAATCAACCCGGCGCAGACCGCCGGTCGGAGCCAGCGCCGACCGGGCTTGGCGGACGCCCGCTCTCCCAACTGGGTGCGACTCATCTTGACTCACTTCCCCCGGACGGGGGCTCCAGGCGACAAACACCTAATTAATGCAGGTTGGGGGTCGCTTGGCAAGACCCGGCTCCTTCCACGGCGCGCGGCACGCCGATTCGGACGTAACCCGCCCCGGCATTCGGGGTTATTTCGCGGGTCAAACCAGCGACACGCCGCCTCAATCCGGATTGACCGACGCGAAGTACGACGGTCGGCCGCCCTGGACGCGGAGAATGACCGCCGGCTTGCGGGCGTTGCGCTGCTCGTCCATCGAGATGATGCCGGTCACGCCGTGGTAGTCGCGCGTCCGCGCGATCGCCGCCGCCAGGTCCTTGCCGCTCAGCGACGGCGCCCGGCGCATCGCCGCGATCAGAATGCGGGCCGCGTCGTAGCCGGTCGCGGACATGCCGTCCGGAATGCGGCCGAACTTCGCCTGATAACGCTGCACGAAATCCTGCACCTCCGGCCGCTGCTCCTCGTGTGAATAGTGGTTGCAGAAGAAGCAGCCGTCGAGGGCGCTGCCCGCGTTCTTTAGGTCCTCCGCATCCCAGCCGTCGCCGCCGAGCAACGGCACGGTGATGCCCAGCCGGCGGGCCTGCACGGCGATGTTGACAACCTCGGTGTAATAGCCGGGGATGAAGATGGCGTCGGGCCGGGCGTCGCGGATGTTGGTCAATTGCGCGCTGTAATCGGTGTCCCCGTCGCCGTACGCCTGCTCCGTCACCACGGTCCCGCCCAGCTCGGTAAACGTCTTCTTGAAGAACTCGGCGAGCCCCGTCGAGTACACCTGGGCGCGGTTGTAGAGCGTGGCCACACGCTCCGCCTTAATCGGCTCGCCGCGCGCGAACTTCGCGCACGCATACCCCTGAAACGGGTCGATGAAGCACACGCGGAAGACCATGTCGCCGATTTCCGTCACGCGCGGGTTCGTCGACGACGGCGAAATCAGCGGGACGCCGAAACGCTGCGCCACCTGCCCGCCGGCAATCGACCGCGACGACGCGACCTCGCCGAGCACCGCGACGACGCGATCCTGCGTAATCAGCCGCGTGACGGCGGTGGCCGATTCCTGGGCGCGGGCCTGGTTGTCGTAGGTGATGACCTTGAGCGGCCGACCGTTCACACCGCCGCGCGCGTTCTCGTCCTCGACCGCCATGCGGACGCCCGTGTCGGTGGACACGCCCCAGGTGGCTTCCTGACCGGTCATCGAGGCGAAGTGACCGATAAGGATCGGCTCGGCCCCGCCAACCGAAGAGTCAGCGGCGGGTGTGCCGCCGGGCTGGGTCGTGGTCGCCGTGGTCGGTGGGGGGGTGGTCCCACGGTCACAACCGGTCCATGCGAGGAGGGCGAGCAGGCAGGGGATCGTGATTCCGGCAGAGCTCACGATTCGGTGGGCCATGAGGTGACCTCCAAGTCCAGGGCTGCGATACGGCAAGCGAGCGCCACTGTCAAGGCAGTACGGGCGACGGAACGGAAGAGGTTGGCGCCCCTCGCACGGTACGGCCGGAAAGGAGCCGATAGTTGGCGGACCTTGCACGCACGAATACTAGGTGCCGAAGGGCGTGACCAGACCCTGTGGCACCGCCCAGTAGGCTGCCAGGGCCATGTTTAGAGAGCCCAGCGGGCGACCGAGTGTAGCCCCGGGCGCTAGCCCGGGGATCCGCGAGCCATCATTCACCCTGGAGCCCGCGCAGCGGGCGATTGAGGCTTCAGTCGCCCCTTCGGGGCTCCAGTTCGGGGGCCGTTTCCCCGGGGCTCGCGCCCGGGGCTACATTCAAACGCCCCTGCGGGGCTCCCCACGGGCCGGTCGGTGTTGAGACACGCTAGCTCGTATCTCCTTAAATGGTCGGTGGTCGCCGCTTGGCACGGCATTTGGCCCGATGCGATGCCGGATTTGTGTATGCTCAAGTCTTGACGCTCAAGCGCCGAGATGATATACTGTGAAAGAAATAACAGTGTGATTATGGTAGCAGCCAGATGATCGGAGAGCACAAGTGATAACTCGTGGTCAAACGCAGCTCGGCACGACGGCCAACCGCGCCGTAGCGTTAACTTGGCTCACCTTCAACCAAAGGTGCCGCTCGTGATACCGCCGAGGATGGTCGAGCGGCTCGTCGCCTACCGCCGGCACCTGCGCCGTTGGCTGGCCGAGGGCAAGTCGCGCATCTACTCCCACGAACTGGCGGGTCTGGCGCAAGTGACCTCTGCGGTCGTCCGCCGAGACGTCATGACCATCGGGTACACCGGGAGCCCCGCCAAGGGATACGACGCGGGGGGGCTGGTTGACCGCATCGGACGCGTGCTCGATCCGCCCCAGCGGCCGGGAGTCGCCCTGGTCGGGCTCGGCTCGCTCGGGCGGGCGGTCCTCAAGCACTTCACGCGGATGCACCCGGAACTCCGGTTCGTCGCGGCGTTCGACGTGTCGCCGGAGAAAGTCGGCCGCATTATTGACGGTTGTCGCTGCCACGCCAGCGCGGAGTTGGAGTCCGTCCTGCGGGCGGACCCCGCGTTGGTGGGGATCATCGCCGTGCCGGGGGAGGCAGCCCAGGACGCGGCCGATCGGCTGGTGCGCGCGGGCGTGCGGGGGATTCTGAACCTCGCCCCCGTACGACTTCAGACCCCGCCCACGGTGTACGTCGAAGATGTGGACTTGGCCGTTTCGTTGGAGAAGGTCGTCTTCTTCGCCCGCCCGGAGACGGAGCGGCTGGAGGCATTGGCATGACGGGTCCCAACGGCGTGGCAGTCGTACTGGATCGCTTTCCCGAGGCACGCCGGGAGCAACTGATTCCCATCTTGCAGGCGGTCCAGGACCACCTGGGCTACTTGTCGCGGCCCGCGATGGAGGCCATCGGGCAGCGCCTGTGCCTGCCGGTGAGCAAGGTCTACGGCGTGGCCACGTTCTACAACCAGTTCCGGTTTCAGCCGCTGGGCCGGGTGCACTGTCAGGTGTGCCGCGGAACGGCGTGCCACGTGAAGGGCTCGGCGGCGGTGCTCGATGCCTTGCGACAGCAACTGAAGATCGAGCCGGGGCAGACCGCGCGGGACGGCGGGCACAGCCTGGAGGTGGTCGCCTGCCTCGGGGCCTGCGGGTTGGCACCGGTGGTCACCGTGAATGGAGATTTCCACGCGGGCGTCACGCCGGACGGCGTGGGCAAGATTCTCCGGCACTACGACGCGCAGAACCCGCCGGCGGAGGCGGACCACGGGAATGAACATGACGACGCCACGAGCTGACATCACGACCAGGGGCCTGGCCATGCTTCGCCCGCATGACGTGGCCGAGCTGCTGTGCGGCGGCGCGAATGGCCGACCGTGGAGAGCGTATCTGCACAGCCTGCGGCGGCTGGACGTGACCAAGCCGGTCATCTACGTGGGGGCGGGGACGTGCGGGCTCGGGGCGGGGGCGGGCAAGACGCTGGAGGCGGTGCGGGCCTACGTCGGCGAGCGTCGTCTGGACGCCGACGTCCTGGAAGTCGGCTGCATCGGCCTGTGTTCCGCCGAACCGTTGCTCGACGTTCAGCTTCCCGGGCGTCCGCGGATCAGCTTCACCCACATGAAGGCCGAGCGCGTGAAGGAGCTACTCGATCAGGTGCTGGCGGAGACGGTGCCCGCCGACGGCGTGCTGGGCCAATTCCGGTCCTCGCCCGAGGACGAAGACGGTGCCGCACTGCGGACTTGGCCGGACGTGCCGTTCCTCGACGAGCACCCGTTCTTCAAGCCGCAGACCCGCTGGGTGCTGGCCAACTGCGGCCTGGTGGACCCGAAGAGCATTGACGAATACCTGGCCCGCGGCGGCTACCGCGCCTACGCCCACGTCCTGCACAAGTTCACGCGGGCCGAGTTGTGCGACGCGGTCGAGCGCAGCGGGCTCCGCGGGCGCGGCGGCGGCGGCTTCCCCACCGGCCGCAAGTGGAAGATCGCCCTCAATACGCCCGGTTACCAGAAGTACCTCATCTGCAACGCCGACGAGGGGGACCCCGGGGCCTTCATGGACCGGGCGGTCATCGAGGGCGACCCGCACCGGCTGGTCGAGGGCATCGGTATCGCCGCGTACGCGATCGGGGCCACCAAGGCGTACGTCTACATCCGCGCCGAGTATCCGCTGGCCATTCGGCTGCTCAGCGGGGCCATTGAGCAGGCCAAGGCGTACGGACTGCTGGGCGAGAACATCCTCGGCAGCGGGGCCAACCTCGAGATCAAGCTCAAGCAGGGGGCCGGCGCGTTCGTCTGCGGCGAAGAGACGGCCCTGATCGCCAGCGTGGAAGGGCGGCGGGGGATGCCGCGGCCGCGGCCGCCGTTCCCCGCCGTCAGCGGCCTGTTCGGCAAGCCCACGGTCATCAACAACGTGGAAACGCTGGCGAACCTGCCGACGCTCGTGGGAGGCGGCCCGGACGCGTTCGCCGCGCTGGGGACCGCGACGAGCAAGGGCACGAAGGTCTTCGCCCTGTCGGGCAAAGTGGCCCGGACCGGCCTGGTCGAGGTGGCGATGGGCACCTCGCTGCGGCAGATCATCTTCGACATCGGCGGGGGGCCGCCGGACGGTAAGGCGTTCAAGGCGGCGCAGATCGGGGGGCCGTCGGGCGGCTGCATCCCCGAGCAACACCTCGACATCCAGATCGACTACGAATCATTGAAGACCGTCGGGGCGATGATGGGCTCCGGCGGCCTGGTCGTCATGGATGAAGACAACTGCATGGTCGACGTGGCCAAGTTCTTCATGGACTTCATCCAGCGCGAGAGCTGCGGCAAATGCATCCCCTGCCGCGAGGGCACGCGGCACATGCTGGAAATCCTCCAGTCAATCACCCGCGCCCGGCGGAACGAGACCGGCGTGCAGGCGCTGGAACGCTTCAAAGGCGTGATGTACCTGAACCGTCTGGCCGAGGTGATCCGCGACACGAGTCTGTGCGGCCTCGGGCAGTCCGCGCCGAACCCGGTCCTCAGCACGCTCCGCTGGTTCCGGGACGAGTACGAGGCCCACGTGTTCGATCGGCGGTGTCCCGCGCACGTCTGTGCCGAGCTGCTGCACTACCGCATCGACCCGGAGAAGTGCAAGGGTTGCACGCTGTGCGCCAAGCAATGCCCGACCGGGGCGGTCAAGGGCGCGCTCAAGAGCCCGCACTACATCGTGGAAGAGCTGTGCATCGGGTGTGGCGCGTGCCGGCGCGCGTGTCGCCTGAATGCGGTCGTCACGAACTGAGCGGTGGAGTGGACCGTGATTACGCTGCAAGTCAACAACCGACCCATCGAGGCCCAGCCGGGCGAGATGCTGCTGACCGCGCTGCGCCGCGCCGGCCTCCACGTGCCGACGTTGTGCAACCTGGAGCAGCTCACGCCGACCGGGGCCTGCCGTTTGTGCGTCGTCGAGGTCGAGGGGCAGCGCAACCTGGTACCCAGTTGCGCGTTCCCCGTCGCGCCCGGGATGAAGGTCTGGACCCACTCGCCGCGGGCGCTGCGGGCCCGCAAGACCATCGTCGAGCTGCTGCTGGCCAACCACCCCGACGACTGCCTGTACTGCGTCCGCAACAACAACTGCCGGCTGCAAGAGCTGGCCGCGGAGCTGGGCGTCCGGCAACGCCGCTATTTCGGCACCCGCCGCCAGTACCACGCCGACACGTCCAGCGCCTCCATCGTGCGCGATCCGGCCAAGTGCATCCTGTGCGGCAAGTGTGTCCGGGTGTGCGAGGAGATCCAGGGCGTCGCGGCGATCGACTTCATCCATCGCGGCAGCCGGGCGCACGTGGGGACCGCGTTCGACCAGGGCCTCAACGTGTCGAGCTGCATCAACTGCGGCCAGTGCGTCATGGCCTGCCCGACCGGCGCGCTCACCGAGCAGAGCCACGTCAAGGAGGTCGTCGAGGCGCTGAATCACCGGCTGAGGGCCGGTGCCCCGTGGGAGGGCCGCGCGGCCGACGGGGGGCCGCTCGTGGTCGTCCAGCACGCGCCCGCGGTCTCCGTCACCATCGCCGCGGAACTCGGCCTGCGACCCGGCGCGGACGCGGCGGGCATCCTGAACGCCATGCTGCGGCGTCTGGGCTTCGACCGGGTCTTCGACACGTCGTTCAGCGCCGACCTGACGGTGATGGAGGAGGCCGCGGAACTGGTGCATCGAATCAAGACGGGCGGGCCGCTGCCGCTGCTGACGAGCTGCTCGCCGGGTTGGATCAAGTACGTCGAGGAGTTCCATCCCGACTTCGTCGGTAACCTGTCCACGTGCAAGAGCCCGCAGCAGATGCTGGGGGCCCTGATCAAGAGCCACCTCGCCGAGCGTGAGGGACGCGACGCGGCCGACATCTACAGCGTCGCCATCATGCCCTGCACGGCCAAGAAGTTCGAGGCGGGGCGGCCCGAGCTGGCGCGCCACGGGTTGCCCGACGTGGACGCCGTCCTCACCACGCGGGAGCTGCTGCGGCTGATTCGGCTGCGCGGCCTCGATCCGGCGCGGCTGGATCCCGAGCCGGCGGACTCGCCGTTCGGGGAGCGCAGTTCGGCGGGCAAGCTGTTCGGCGCGACGGGCGGCGTGGCGGAGGCGGCGTTGCGGACGGCACACTACCTACTGACGGGACAGGAGCTGCCGGCGACCCGCCTGAAGGCCGTCCGCGGGCTGGAGGCCGTCAAGCAGGCCACTGTGAAGATGGGCGAGCTGGAAGTCCACGTCGCGGTCGTGAGCGGTCTGGCCAACGCGGGGCGTTTGCTCGATGAAATCCGGACCGATCGCCGGCATCTGCACTTCGTCGAGGTGATGACGTGCCCGGGCGGGTGTATCGCGGGCGGCGGGCAACCGTTGGGGACGGACCGCGCGGCCCTGAGGTCGCGGCTCGACGCGCTGTACCGGATTGACCGGGACGCCCCGTTGCGGGCCGCGCACCGCAACCCGACGGTCCAGCGGCTCTATGACGAGTTTCTGGGCGCGCCGTTGAGCGCCCGCAGCCACGAACTACTGCATACGCAGTATCATGCGCGGGAAGTCGTGCACTGACGAATGAAAAAGGAAAAAGGAGAAATGAAAGAAGGCGCCGGCCGAGGCGGACCCCGCGCCCCGGACGCTGAGCTCGGCGGCCCGGAACCCGCAAGCCACATGGGACACCGCTGTCTCAGCGTGGTCCGGGAGCCGCGCACATTCAGGCGCGTGCTCATTGGGCTGCGGCGCTGCACGGCAAGGAGGTCAGAATGATGGCGTGTGCATTGCGTTGGCGGGGTGTGACGGTCGTGGCCGTCGTGCTGGGCGTTGCCGTGGGCACGGCGTGGGCCGAGCCGTACTGGTTTGCTTACGAGGGCAACGAGTTTCCCGAAAACGAGGGGTGGGTCCGCTACGCTACCAATCCCCCGGCGCAGCGCTGGCTCGAGAACGGCAGCTTGTTCATCGACTCGAGGGCGGATCCCGGCATCACGGACAGCTACGGGATGTGTCCTGCCGGCGGTCTTGATCCCCAACCCGGAGAGACGTTCGTAATGGCCTGGAGGATGAACGTCCAGGAGGCAGCGCCCTGGGAAGATCCGGGCGTGGGCGTCACATCGGATGAGCGTTACGCAGTCATATTTATTTTTGCCGAAGACTACCTGTTAAGCTTCTACGAGCCGGGCGTCTACGTGCAGTTGGAGCCCAATGTGTTCCATGAGTTCGAGCTGCGCTCGGGAGACATGCGCAGCTACGAGCTTCATGTCGATGGCAACCTTGCGCTCGAGGGGGTGTTCTTCGAAGGGTACTCTTCGCCGGTCGCCGGCTTTGGCGACATCGTCCGCGGAGGCTCCAGTCTGGCCGCGTGGGACTACTTCCGTTTTGGGGTCGTGCCGGAGCCGTCCGCCCGGGTCATGGCGCTCGTCGCGCTCCTGTGCACTCGAACGCGGAGAATCTGACTGGGCAAGTCCGTGCGGATCGGTGCTGCGTGACTCCGGCCCCGACGGACAACCAGAAAGGACGAAGACCATGAGATCGCTCTTGCTCGCAACGGTCACTGTTGGGCTCGGCGTCTCCGGAACCCTAGCCCGCAACGTGATCAGGGAGTACAGCGGGTATTACCAACAGAACGTACAGTACTCGATTGTCCAGGACGTCTTGGGAAACGACATCGGTGTCCTGATTCGCAAGGGCAGCGTATGGAGCCAGCTCTGGACATTCGAAGCCTTCGACGACGTTACCGGGGATCCTGGGTATATCAACTACATCCGCATTCAGCCCTGGGGTACGGTGGGGTCCATCCGGCTGCGCATCTTCGGA
>CAYWYJ010000041.1:0-27045 GCA_964462635.1 uncultured Planctomycetales bacterium | reverse complement strand
CCTGCAAGCCGCCAAAGCAGTCGCCCAAGAGAGCCGAAGATCGTGAAAGCAGTGGCCTCGCCCTCCCGTGGGGCACGATCGCGAATGCCCGCTTACTCCACTGACCGCGACGCTTACTCAACCGCCCCGACGGCGGCGGGCGGGGCCGCGCCGGCCGGGCGACGTCATACGACGAGCCGACCGGCAGCCCTCGTCAACGCGCGCAGGCGGCGCGCCAACCGGCCGTCGAGCTCGCCGCCGTGCAGCCGCCAGGCCCAGTTGCCGTGGCTTGTTCCCGGCGTGTTCATGCGGGCCGTACTGTCGAGCCCCAGCAAGTCCTGAACGGGGGCGATCGCCACATCCGCGGGCGAGAGCCAGGCCAGCCGGATCAGGTCCCAGTGAATCTGCCGGCCCGAGGTGCCGGTGTACAGCAACACGCGTCGCCACGCCGCCAGACCGTCCCCGCCCCGCTCGGACTTCCGCCGCAGTTGCGCATACCAACCCGCGACCGTGTCGTTGTCGTGGGTGCCGGTGTAGGCCACACAGCAGCGCGGGAAGTTGTGAGGCTGGTGGTGATTGCCGCCCTCATCGGCCAACCCGAACTGAAGCACACGCATTCCCGGAAACCCGAACCGATCACGCAGGGCCAGCGCGGCCGGCTCCGCGGCCCCCAAGTCCTCGGCGATGACCTCCATCCGGCCGAGACGCCGGCGGATCGTGGCGAGCAGCTCGCTACCGGGTGTGCGCACCCATCGGCCTCGGCGCGCGGTGCGGGCCGACCCCGGCACCGCCCACACGCGGTGAAAGCCGAGGAAATGGTCCAGTCGCACCGCGTCGAACTGCTGCCGCGCACGGACCAGGCGCTGCCCCCACCACGCGAACCTGGTCGCGCGGTGCCGCCGCCAGCGGTACTGCGGGTGCCCCCAGCGCTGCCCCGTTCGGCTGAAGTAGTCAGGCGGCACGCCGGAGACCGTCCGCGGCCGACCCCGTTCGTCGAGGTCGAACAGGTCGGGATGCGCCCACACGTCGGCGCTGTCGTGCGCGACGAAGATCGGCACGTCGCCGATCAGCCCCACCCCGCGGTCGTGGGCGTAACGCCGCAGCGCCGTCCACTGCCGCTCGAACTGGAACTGCACGAAGCGCTCGAAGTCGATGTCGTCACTGAGGGTGCCTATCCGGACCCCGCACGCCAGTGCGAGGCCGTGCGGCCCACCACTTGCGCGGTGGGTTCCGTTCACACCTTGTGGGCGAAAACGGGTGGCCGCGAGGGCCATACGGTGCCGGTCGCGGATGCCGACGGGCCACCGCGTCCACGGTCGCCCGCAATAACGACGTTTCAGCGCCGCGTACAAGGCGTAGTCCGCGAGCCAGTTGTCGTGGCGGCGACAGAACGCGCGGAAGGCCGGGTCGCGCATCCCGCCGCCCGCGACAAAACGACGGTACGCCCGCCGCAACCGCGGCCCCTTGAACGCTGCCGCCCGCTCGAAGTCCACGGGGCCGTCCGCCAGTTCAGGGGTCGGCACGATGTCCGCGGCGTCGAGCAACCCGTCCTCGCACAGCCGTTCGAGACTGATCAGCAACGGGCTGCCGGCGAAGGCGGACACCGCGTTGTACGGCGCGTTCCCAGGCCCCGCCGGCCCCACCGGCAGCACCTGCCACCAGCGTTGCCCCGCCGCTGCCAGAAAGTCGATGAACGCGGTGGCGGCCGGTCCGAGGTCGCCAAGGCCATGCCCGCCGGGCAACGACGTGACGTGCAGCAGCACGCCGGCGGAACGTTGGTCGAGGGTGAATCGCGTGCTCACGGGCCGGGCTCCGAGACGCCGGCGGCAACCGCCGCCCGCCCCTTCGACAGCTTTCGACAATTCACTTGCTGTTACTGTAGTCATCAAGCCTCCGGTCGAGTGCCGCGGGGGCCCACGGGTGTTACAATGCGCTGGCGCGCGGCGAGCGCTGTCCGAGGAAGGCTCTCCAGCCCGATGCACCGCCGGTGGCTTGCGTTCGTGGTGGGGTTCGGCGTCGGCTGGAGCTGCGCGGCGGCCGCGGGCGGCGACTGGCCGCAATTCCGGGGGCCGGACCGTACCAACATCTCCAAGGAAACCGGGCTGCTTCGTTCCTGGCCGGAGGGCGGCCCGCGCGTGCTGTGGACCACGGAGGTGTGCGAGGGCTATGCGGGGGCGGCGATCCGCGCCGGGCGGGTCTGTTTCAACGACTACGACCGGGCCGGCAACGCCTGGCTGGTCCGCTGCCTCACGCTGAACGAGGGCCGCGAGTTGTGGCGGTACCAGGAGGAGAAGCGCATCCGACCCAACCACGGGATCACGCGCACGGTCCCCGTTCTCGACGGCCGGCACGTCCTGTCGCTCGATCCGAAGTGCGTGTTTCACTGCCTCGACGCCGAGACCGGCCGCGAGTTGTGGCAGAAGAACCTCGTCCGCGACTACAACGCCCAAATCCCGCCCTGGTACAACGGGCAGTGCCCGCTGCTCGACGGCGACCGCGTCATCCTCGGCATCGGCGGCGACGCCCTCATGATCGCCTTCGACGCTGCCACCGGCCGCGAGCTGTGGCGCACGCCCAACCCCGACCGCTGGCCCCTGTCACACTCGTCGGTCATGCCCGCAGTGCTCGGCGGCGTGAAGCAGTACGTGTGGAGCACGCTGTTCGGCGTGCTCGGCGTGGACGCGGCCGACGGGCGGCTCCTGTGGCACCATCCGTACAGGTTCAACGTCGCGGTCGCCCCCAGCCCGCTGCCGATCGACAACGAGCGCGTGTTCATGACCGCCGGCTACGACGCCGGGACCGTGATGGTCCGCGTGCGGCGGGACGGCGAGCGGTTCATCACCGAGACGGTGTTCGAGCTGACGTCCGAGCAGTGGAACGCCGAGGTCCACACGCCGATCCTGCACGACAACCACTTGTTCGCGGTGGGCCGGAAGAAGCGCGGGCTGTTCACCTGTCTGGACCTGGACGGCAAGGTGGTCTGGGACAGCGGCGGTCAGGCGGATTTCGATCTCGGCAGTTTCCTGTTGGCCGACGGGATGTTCTTCGTCCTGGAGGGCAAGACCGGCGTGCTGCGTCTGATCGAGGCCGGTACCGGCGGCTATCGCGAGCTGGCCAACGCCCCGGTGCTCAGCGGCGACAACGTGTGGGGGCCGATGGCGCTGTCGGATGGCAAGCTCGTCCTGCGCGACATGGCGAAGATGGTGTGTATCGAGGTGGGACCGCGCGCGTCGTCTTACTCCTCTCCCCCTTTGGGGGAGAGGTTGGGTGAGGGGGCTGGACGCCCGTCTTCCGTCCTTGGCCGGCCCCCAACGTGCGGATCAACAGCGTCTCATCCGGCGACGTTCGAGAGCAAGCCCGTTCTGACCCTCCCCCAACCCCACGCGTGGGGAGCATCGGCGTCTCGCCGGTCAGTGGGCGAGAACGCGATCGTCTCGACTCTCCCGCAACCCCTCCTCGCCACAGCGAGTCGCCCGTGGCGACCTGAAAGGGAGGGGAGTTTGGGCCGCGCGGTTGCCCCGACGCCCCCGGCTATTGACGACGACCCCTTCGGGGTTGGCGCGCGCGGGCTGGCGGTGTGTCTAGCGAGGCCGGCCATGGACCAGCCTGCCTCTGCGCCGCGCTACCGTCGAGTGCGAACCCTCGGCGGCCCTGCCGCAGCCTCGCGGCCCACGCCACCGATCTTCACCAACGAACTTCGCGGCCTGACGCTCGACGCCGCCGGCCGCGTCTACGCTGTCGGCGACTCGAAGCTCGTGATCTTCTCGACCGACGGACGCGAGATCGGCGGCTGGGACACGGAGCGGCCGGGGTACAGCGTCGGGGTCGACGCCGATGGGCGCGTCTACATCGGGCAGCCCGGGCAGATTCAGGTCTTCGACCGCGACGGGAAGCTGCTGAACACCTGGCGCGACGAGCAGCGGCTGGGCCTCGTGACCGCGATCGGCTTTGTCGGCGACGCCGTCGTCATCGCCGACGCGCGCGGCCGCTGCCTCCGCCGTTACGATCGCGACGGCACCTGGCGGAACGACATCGGCAAGGACAGTCGGATGCGCGGTTTTCTGGTGCCGAACGGCTACCTTGATTTCGCCGTGGACGCGGCCGGTACGCTACGCATCGCCAACGCCGGGATGCACCGCGTTGAGCAATACAGAAGTGACGGTGAGCGACGCGGGCATTTCGGGCGCTTCGACGGCCGCGACCCGGCCGGCTTCCCCGGCTGCTGCAATCCGACGAACGTCGCGGTGACGCCGACGGGTGACATTGTCGTGACCGAGAAGGCCGGGCCGCGCGTCAAGGTGTACACGGCCACCGGCGAGCTGCGGGCCGTCGTCGCCGACGACTTCGACCCGAATTGCAGGAACATGGACGTGGCGGTCGATGCGCAGGGCCGGATCTACGTGATCGATACGGTCCGGCTCCAGATCGTGGTGTACGAACCCGAGCCGACCACGACGCAGCCGGCCGCCCCGGAGGTGCAGGCATGAACGAGGAACCCACGCGACGGGACGTCCTGGGCCACGCGGTGCGCGGGGCCGCGCTGCTCGGGCTGGGCGGCGTGGCGACGTACCTGTTGACCAAGGGGGGGCCGGAAGGAGCGTGGCAGCTCGACGTCCACAAGTGCGTCAACAGCCGGCTCGGCGCCGTCGGCGTACCCGTGTGCGACAAGTGCGCCACGGAGTGCGTGCTGGCCCTGTCCGCCGTCCGCGCCGTCAACGACCACGCCCGGTGCGGCCGCTGCTACATCTGCCCGGCGTACTTCGAGATCACCAGCGCGATCGGCCCGGACGGGCTGCCGAGTCAGAAGCTCTGCCCGCGCGACGCGATCCGCCGCACGCCCATCGGCGACGTGGACCCCCACGATCCGGCCAACAACTTCTACGAGTACGTCATTGACGAGTCGCGCTGCAACGGCTGCGGCAAGTGCGTGATGGCGTGCAAGGAGCCGGCGGGGCTGAGCTCGATCCGGCTGGAGGTGCGGCACAACCTGTGCGTGGACTGCAACCGCTGCTCCATCGCCCAGGCGTGCCCGGACAACGCCTACGACCGCCAACCGGTGCGCGGATGAGCGACGCGCGGGTCGTAATGCGGTGCCGCCGCGGTCGGGAGGGCGAAGCTCCTGCTGAGCCGCGACCTGGGCAGAACGGCTCGCCGGGAGGCTCGCCCTCCCCTTGCGGCCGGGCTCTGTACCGGCCGTCGACCTGTAGCGGCCGGGCTCCGCACCGGCCGTTGACCTGTAGCGGCCGGGCTCTGTACCGGCCGTTGACCTGTAGCGGCCGGGCTCTGTACCGGCCGTTGAACGCCGGACTCCCGCCACGGCGGGCAGGCTCCGGTCCGGCGCTACAGCAGAACGCCGGACGCGGAGGTCCGACGCCACGGGGGAACGCCGGACGCGGAGGTCCGACGCTACGGGGGAACGCCGGACTCCCGCCACGGCGGGCAGGCTCCGGTCCGGCGCTACTGGCGTTCGCGGGGCTCTTGCTCGCGTACGGGCATTCCGTGCCCGCAGCGGCGCAGCAGATCCGCTACGAGCGTCCCGTCAGCGCTGCTCCCACCGACGCGGACATCGGCGACGGGTACGTCACGCCGGCGGTGCAACGCCCGCTGCCGCGGGCCCAGTGGCGCGAGGCCGTCGATGTCGCCCTCCTGGTGGGAGCACTCGGCCTTGCGGCGTGGATCGTCAGCTACCGTCGTCGCCGCCGGGAACTCGTCCTGCTGACCATCATCTGCCTCATCTACTTCGGGTTCTATCGCCGCGGCTGCGTCTGCCCCATCGGGGCGATTCAGAACGTCACCGTGGCCCTGACCGACGCGGCCTACGCCCCGTCCTACTTCGTCATCGCGATCTTCCTCCTGCCGCTGGTGGCGGCGGTGTTGTTCGGCCGCGTGTTCTGCGGCGGCGTGTGCCCGCTGGGTGCGATTCAGGAGCTGGTCCACCTGCGGCCGGTCCACGTACCGCCGCGAGTGGACAAGTGGCTCGGTTGGCTGAAGTGGGTGTACCTGGGGTTGGCAGTGTGGTTCGCGGCCCGCGCGGCGACGGAGCGCGATTTCATTATCTGCCGCTTCGACCCCTTCGTCGGCTTCTTCCGCTTCGCCGGGCCGCTGTACATGCTACTCATCGGCGGCGGGCTGCTCGTGCTCGGGCTGTTCATCGGCCGGCCGTACTGCCGCTATCTGTGCCCCTACGGGGCGTTGCTGTCGTTCGTGTCGCGCGTCGCGTGGCGGCCGGTGACCGTGACGCCGGACCGGGAGCTGGATTGCGGTCTGTGTGCCGAGGCGTGCCCGTACGGGGCAATTGAGAAGCTGCGGGCCGTCCGAGCGACGTGCCTGGCCTGTGCCCGCTGTTTCGACCATTGCCCGCGGCACCGCGTACAACAGGCGGGGGGACCGCCCGCGGGGGCCGCTCTATGAGCCGTGTCGTTCAGCAGCGCGTGGCGGCGGGGTTGACCGCACTCAGCGGACTGGTGGTGCTGCTGGCGGCGGGGCAATTGGTGGCCGATGCCGTGACCGCGCGCCGGCAGTTGACGCACTACCAGACCCGCATCGACGATCTACTGCAACAGGTCCGCACGAGTGCGGCGGTCGCCGCGTCGCTCCAACGCGCCTACGACGAGCAGACCGCGGCGACGCTGGCCCGTGAGCAGCACGTCAACCGGCTCGCGTGGCTGCTCGCCGCCGCCTCTGTCGCGTTCCTCGTCGGCGGCCAATGGCTCTTGTCGCACCGCCGGCGAGGCGTGCCGGCGGAGGTTCTCAGGCGCTCGTGCGCCCCGCCGGCGACGCTCGACGACAGTCCGGCCGGGACTCGGCAACTGCCGATCATCGAGCCCGTCGGTCTCGCCGCGGTCGATGCGATCGTCGCCCGCGTGGGCCGCGGCCCGGAGGCAGCGATTTCGATTCTCCAGGCCATCCAAGCGCACTACCGCTACGTGCCCGACGCCGCCCTGCGCCGCGTGTGCGAAACGACCGACATCCCGCCCGCGCAGCTCACGAGTCTGGCCACGTTCTACCCGCGTTACCGCGGCACCCCCCTCGGCGAACACGTCATCACCGTATGTCATGGGACGGCGTGTCACGTCGCCGGGGCCGCGCACATCAGCGACGAGCTGCGCCGCCGGCTGGGCATCACGCCGGGGACGGACACGGACGCCGAGCGGAAATTCACCGTGCAGAAAGTCCCGTGCCTGGGGTGCTGCACGCTGGCGCCGGTGGTGCAGATCGACGACGTAACGTACGGCCACGCGCGCGCCGACACCGTCGCGCGGCTGCTCGATCGCATCGTCACGGGCGGGGACGGCCAACCACGGGGTCCAACCCGCGACAGCGCGCGTAGCGGCCGGGCTCCGCACCGGCCGTGGGCCACGGAGTCAGGTGGTGCGGGTGCCCCACTCCACCAGGGTGTGGGACTGACGCCCGCGTCACCGCTTTCCACCGTCGCCGAAATCCGCCTCGGCCTCGGCTCCTGCTGCATCGCCAACGGTAGCGCGGCGGTCCACGACGCGCTGGAGGCCGAGCTGGCAATGATCGGCGCGCTCGCCGTCGTCAAACCCGTCGGTTGCGTCGGCATGTGCCACCAGACGCCGCTGGTCGAAATCGACCTCCCCGATCGGCCCCCCATTCGCTACTCCCATGTTCGGCCGGAGCAGGTCCGCGGCCTCGTGCGGCGGCATTTCCGTCCGCCGGGGTTGCTGGGCCGAGTACGGCTGGGGTTGTCGGCATTCGTTGCCGCCGCCCGCAACGGTCAGCTCGCGCGCAGCGCGTCCGACGGTCCGTCCGCATCCGCCCGGCCTATCGAGCTGCGCGACCCGCCGATCGCCGCGTTCCTCGGCCCGCAGAAGCACATTGCCACCGAGCACTGCGGCGACCTCGATCCGCTCGACCTGGACGAGTACCTCGCCCGCGACGGTTTCGCCGCCCTGCGACGCTGCCGTGAACAGCCGCTCTCCGCCGAGGACATCATCGAGCAGATTCGCCGCAGCGGCCTGCGCGGCCGTGGCGGCGCGGGCTACCCGACGTGGCTCAAGTGGCGGAAGGTCCGGCAGGCCGCCGGCGAGCCGAAATACGTCATTTGCAACGGCGACGAAGGCGACCCCGGGGCCTTCATGGACCGGATGCTGATGGAGTCGTACCCGTATCGCGTGATCGAGGGCATGGCCGTCGCGGCGGCGGCGACCGGGGCGACGGAGGGCGTGTTCTACATCCGCGCCGAATACCCGTTGGCTGTCGAGCGCATCAGCGCCGCCATCGAGCACGTGCAAAAACGCGGACCCTTGGGCAAGCTGCACCTCCGCGTCGTGCAGGGGGCCGGCGCCTTCATCTGCGGCGAAGAAACGGCATTGATCGCCACGCTCGAAGGTCGCCGCGGGACGCCGACGCTGCGGCCGCCCTACCCGTCCGAGCGCGGCCTGTGGGGCCGGCCGACGCTCGTGAACAATGTCGAGACGTTTGCGGTCGTCCCCTGGATCATCCGCCACGGCCCCGACGCCTTCGCCGCCCTCGGCACCGGGGACAGCCGCGGCACCAAGGTTTTCGCCCTCACCGGCAAAGTCCGCCGCGGCGGCCTCATCGAAGTACCGATGGGCGTCACCATCCGCCAGATCGTCGAGAACATCGGCGGCGGCGTGCGCGACGACACCACGCCCGCCGGAACGCGACGCCACACGTTCAAGGCGGTGCAGATCGGCGGCCCGTCGGGCGGGTGCCTGCCGGCGGCATTGGCGAACACCCCGGTGGATTACGAGGACCTCGCCGCCGTCGGGGCGATCATGGGGTCCGGCGGCCTGGTGGTGCTGGACGAGACGGACTGCATGGTGGACATCGCCCGCTACTTCCTGAGCTTCACGCAGGCCCAGTCGTGCGGACACTGCGTGCCGTGCCGGATCGGGACGCGGCGGATGCTGGAAATCCTGGAGCGGCTGTGTGCGGGCGACGGCCGCCCGGATGACGTGACGACGCTCGAACACCTGGCGACGATGGCGCGGGCGGGCAGTCTCTGCGGGCTAGGCAAGACCGCGCCGAACCCCGTGCTCACCACACTGCGGTACTTCCGCGAGGAATACGAGGCGCACCTGCAAGGCCGCTGCCCGGCGGGCAAGTGCAAGGCCCTGATCCGCTATGAAGTGACCGCCGCATGTACCGGCTGCACGCTGTGCGCACAACACTGCCCCGCCGGCGCGATCGCGCTGCGGCCCTACGAGCGGCACGCGATTGACGACGAGAAGTGCACGCGCTGCGACGTGTGCCGAAGCTGGTGTCCGGAGGACGCGATCCGCGTGGTGTAACAACTCCCGGCGACAGACGCCGGACTCGGAGGTCCGGCGCTACGGAGAGCGTGGGCGTTTCACGCGACGTAGCGGCCGGGCCCCGCACCGGCCGCAGCCTGGAGCCGACCGGACTCCGCGTGTGGCCGCAGGGCACGGAGGTGAGTTGAACATGCCTCGTGTTACGATCGACAATCGCGAGGTCGACGTTGTGCCCGGAAGCAACCTGCTGGCCGCGGCCCGCAAGCTGGGCCTCGACGTTCCCGCCCTTTGCTACCAACCCGGCTGCACGCCCAACACCGCCTGCATGGCCTGCGTCGTCAAGGTCCGCGACCCCGACCGCATCGTGCCGTCGTGTGCCACCCCCGCTACCGACGGCCTCGTCGTCGAGAGCGAGACGCCGGAGCTGCACGCCCTGCGGCGGACGGCGCTGGAGCTGCTGCTGAGTGACCACTGCGGGGCGGAGACGGACCCGGACCATCCCGGCCGGCTGCGTTGCGACTGCGCGACGCGCGACGTATGCCGGCTGCGCAAGTACGCGGAGCTGTACCACGCCGATCCGGCGCGCTACCGCGGTGCACGGCGGCACGTCGAGCGGGACTATGAGCATCCTGAAATCGTGTACGACCCCGGCAAGTGCATTCTCTGCGGCATCTGCATCCAGATCGCGCAGCAGTTCCGCGAGCCGCTGGGGTTGGCGTGGGTCGGCCGCGGGTTCGACGTGCGGGTCGATGCGGCCCTGGGAGCACCGCTCGCCGATGCCCTGCGCACCGCCGCCCGACGCTGTGCCGGCGCCTGCCCGACGGCGGCGCTGACGCTACGGGAGATAGCGGGTGCCCCTGTCGAGACACGTCCCGAAGAGGACTGACGCGACCGCCCGCTCATCCCCCGGAACCCGGCAACGCGCTCGGCCCGCCGCCCGCCTGTTGGGCGACCAACCGCGCCACGAACGCCGAGAACACATCCTGTGCCACGCGGTCCCAGCTCTTGCGCAACTCGGCGATCTCCGTCTGGGCCGCGTCGCGGGCCTGTTCGGCCGCCAGCGTGAGGTCCGTGGGCGGAGGTTCGTGACCGGCATCGAGCCGCGCGCTGCGCAGCAGGGCGGCGGTCGCGCCGACCGCCTGCGACTCCACGTACAGCCGCTCGTTGGCCATCATCAGGCGTTGCAGGGCGGCGCTGATGACATCCTCCAGAACACGGTCGAATTGCTCGGCGCGGCCGGCCTGGGCGGCGGCCTGGATCGCCGCCTCCAACTCCGCGCTGGCCACGCGCACCTGCTGTCGCGCCTGGTTCAGCGCGTCCGTCAGGGCCCGCGCGTCGAGGCGCGACCCCGCGCCGGCCGCCAGCGCCAGCTCATCGTTCAGCGCCGCCAGGGCCGCATCCGCCGCCTGATGCACGCACGCCGACTCCGTCACTGTGCGGAACGCGGATTCGAGATACGCGGCCAGTTCCTCCCCGCTGTCGGCGTAGGCCCCCAGGATGGTGTGCCACGTCTCCCGGAACTCGACCGGGACGCCGGGGTCCTCCAGCAAGTCGTCGCGGAACATCGCGGCCTGCACCTGCGTCGAGAGCTCGACGGGCGCCAACTCCATTTCCTCATCGCGCCGGTGGGCGAGTCCCGCCGCGGGCCCGTGGCCCTCGCCGCCCGCCGGCGTCGCACCAGCGACCGCAACGCCGCCGGCCGGCGGACCCGCCGCCGGTGCTCCGGGGCCTTCGCCCCCGGCTTGGCCGCCACCACCGGACGTGGACCCGCCCGCGCCGGACTCCCCGGGTCCGGCCGGTGATTCACCCGGCGCCTCGTTGCCGGGCGAAGCCGGCGGAACGACCGTGCCGCCGGACGGCCCAGCGGGCGGGGTGACCCCACCCCCCGCGGCGTTGCCTCCCCCGTGGCCGCCGCTGGGCCGCACGTGGACACCCCCACCCGTACCGCCGGGCGTATGCGGCGTGGTCGGTTCCGTCGGCGGCGTCACCGCGAGGCGCACCGTCAGGGCGAACACACCGGCCGTCTGCCCGCCGTGCCCGTCGTCCGCCGTCACACGGACCAGCAGCGTCCCCAGGTCGCCGAGGGTCGGCGTGCCGGAGAACGTCCGCGTCTGCGGGTCGAAGGTCAGCCACGCCGGCAGCGGCTGCCCGTCGGCCAACGCGGCGCCGTAGGTCAACAGGTCGCCCGGATCGGGGTCGGTGAACGTGTCGGACGCGAACTGGTAGTGAAACGCGGCGTTCGGCCCAGCCGCGTGATCGACCAGCGGCTTGGCCAGCACCGGGGCGAAGTTCACGTCCGCGATCGTCAGCGCGAACACGTCGGACACGGCCGCCCCGTGGCTGTCCGTCGCGGTGACCATGATCTCCAGCGTGCCGACATGGGCCTGCGCCGGCGTGCCGGAGAACAAACGCGTCGCCGGATCGAAGCGCAGCCAGCTCGGCAACGGACTCCCGTCCGCCAGCGTCGCCGAGTACCTCAGTGTGTCCCCCGCGTCCACGTCGTGGAACGTGTCGCCCGCGAAGCGATACCGAAACAGGGAGCCCTCGGCGGCGTGCTGGTCCACAAGCGGCTGCGCGACCACCGGCGGATCGTTCACCGGGTGGACGACGATGCCCGCGACCTCCGTGGCCGTGCTGAACGCGGTCGTCCCGCCCGTCACCGAGGTGTCGGCGTAGTCGCCCGCGGAGCCGGAGGTCCGGTCCCACGCGCGGAAGCGCAGGCCGTCGGGCACGGCCCCGTTCCAGTCGGGATCCGGCTGGAAGCGGATGAGGTCGGTATCGCGCAGCAACAAGGCGTGCGCCGCATCCACCGACCCCACATCGAACCACGTCAGCCCGCCGTCGATCGAGTACTGCCACGTCCCGTGGGCGCTGTTCAAGCCGATGATGGCGACGCCCTGGAGCGCGTCGGAATCGACATCGGTGATCCGCTGGCCGCCGGCGGAGGCGAGCAGGCCCGCGACGGTCGTCCCGCCGTGGTGGAGGTCGTCCTCGTCCATCGCGCTCAGGGACATCGTGCCGGAGTTGTCGAGCACCGGCGCGTCGTTCACCGGGTGAACCACGAGGGAGCCGGTCTCCGTCGCGCTGCTGAACGCCGTCAGGCCGCCGTTCACGGTGGCGTTGGTGTATCCGCCGGCGGCCCCGGAGGTCTGGTCCCAGGCCCGGAAGGTGAAGCCGTCGGTGACGGTCCCGTTCCAGTCCTTGTTGGGCCGGAAGCGCAGCAGGTCGGTATCGCGCAACAACAGGGCGTGCGTGTCGCTGACCGAACCGACGTTCTTCCACGTCTGCCCGCCGTCCAGCGAGTACTGCCACGTGCCGTAGGTCGTATCGACGCGCGTGAGGGCGATGCCCTCCGGGTCGTTGTTGTAGTCGGTGATCCGGTTGCCGCCGGCCGAGGCGATGAGGTGGGCCACGGTGCTGCCGCCGTTGTCACGGTGGTCCTCATCAATCGAAGCCAGGCTCATGTGGCCGCTGTTGTCGAGCACGGGCGCGTGGTTCGGCGCTTGGACGTTGATCGTCACCTGGGCCGCGAGCGTCCCCTCGCCGTCACTCGACAGGCCGCCGTACTCGACGATGTAGTACTCGCGCGTGAGCCCGTCGGCCACGTCGCGCCACACCGTGCCCGACTTAATCAGCGACAGCCCGCTGGCACCGGCGACGTTTGGATACCCGCCCGCCCACGCCACGTACATCCCGTTGACGGCCGACCCGCCCGCGCCGCCCTCCCAGAACTGCGTCCCGGCTTCCGGCCCGGTGACCCAGTACCACTTCCCCTCGGTCGCGGCGTCACTGCCGCCCAGCCACGCGTCCTTATTGATCGGGATGGCGGGAATGAGCCCGGCCAACGTCGTGTTCTCCTCCCCCGAGGTCACCGTGGCGAGGTACCCCTGGAGACCACCCAGGGTCTGGCTGCCCGCCGACGCCAACGCCGCCGCCCACGTCGTCGCCGGTCCGCCGAAGCGGTCGTAATAGTGCCCCGTCTGGGGGAAGTACGTGTGCCCGTCGTGCGTCGCGCCGATGGTGACCAGGATTTCTCGCGGCGTCGTACTCGGCGTGAGGCTGGTGTTCTGGTAGGTCACGCTGCGCAGCGCCGTCTGGTACTCGTCCGGGGCCGCCGTCCCGGTGAGCAACAGCACGCCCGTGTTGGCGTCGTACGAGCCGGTGATGTGGGCCGTCGGCGTAAAGCTCAGCACATCCTGCCCCGCCACGAACCCGCTCTTGATGCGCACCGTCGCACCGCTCAGGTTGTTCTCCAACGGATCCGTCACCGTGATGTTCGGGTCCACCACCACGGGCGCCGAGCCGCCCACCACGTTGTGCGTCGGGTTGCTGTCGGCCACGCTGGGCCCCAGGTGCTCGCTGAAGGCCCCAAGCTCGTGCGCGTCGAAGTAGACGGCCCCGGCGTCAACGTGGTCCGTCTCCAAGTACCAGTTGCCGCCCTGCGCGACGTTGCCCGTCGGATCGGACGAGGCGGCGAAGTTGGCGCCGGTCATCTCCTCCAACGCGTCGACGAGCGCCTGCCCGTTGGGGCCGGCCGCCACGTCGCAGGCCAACAGGTCGATCCGCCCGCCGGGCGACAACAACTCCGCCACGCCCCGCCAGAACGCCTGTAGCTCGGGGTTGTGCAGCGTCTCCAGGGACACCGGATGACCGCTGGCCAGTTCCAGGCCGCCACCCTCCAGGCCGTGCGTGGCCAGGGCGATGCTCTCGGCCGCGTGGCCGCCGAGCGCCGCCCGTATCTGCTCCAGGAGCCCGGTCAGCCCGCCGTGCTCCGCATCGTAGACCGTCGCGTGGACCCCCTCCCGCGCCGCGGCGGCCAGCGCGGCCGACTGATCGACCGCCGACGAGATGACCACCAGCCGCGCGGGCGCATCGCCGGCGGGCGGGCTCGCTTCCTGGTGCGCGTCCGCGTGCCCCTCGTTGCCCGGCGCTGGCGGCGCGACCCCGGCCTGCGTGCCGGCCTCAGGGACGTCCGCGTGGTCAACCGGCGGCGCGTCGCCCCCCGCGTGGTGGGAGTCGGCTGTATCCACCGCGGCGGCGTCCAGCACGATGCGCTCTTCCAGGCGTAGCAAGCCCGCGGGCATGACCGAACGTCCGCTCAGCGCGGTCAGCGCATCGAAAAAGGCGTCGGGCCAAGTCATCTTGCCGACTCCGGCGTGGGTGGCGGGGCGCTGCGCGGGGCGGCGGCCATTCGTTATCGGACGCACACCCGGCGCTCTTTCCTCCACTTCCATCGTTCAAAATCGCCGCGCCCCGGACAACCGGCACGCCACGCGGCAACCGTTGCCGCCGAGCGCGATTCCGGCCCTCATCCCACTCGCGCACCCCGCGCCCCGCGCTTTCACCGGTGTTCACACGGGTGCCGATAACGACATCGGCGGTCCAGCAGGCCGGCGCGGGAGTTTGCCGCGCGGCCGACCGGCAGCCGCAACCTCTTGTGGCCCCGGCTATTGGCCGGGGTAAGAAGGCAAAGTGGACCGAAACCGGCAATGGGCTTGGGTATGCCGCGGCCGGCCGGCCTTGTTGTGGCTCGGCCTGCTCACCGTCGGCTGCGCTCTGCCGCCGGGACGCGAGGCCCTGCGGGAGCACGCGGCGACGGCGGACCTAGCCGCCTACCGCGCGCGGTCGCCGGAGATCCCGTCGCCGGTGACACTGGCCGACGCGCTACGCCTCGCCGACACCTGGAACATCGAAGTCTGGATCGCGGCCCAGGAGCGCAAAGTCCAGGAAGAGTTGCGCACACAGTCGCTGCTGAAGCTGCTCCCGTCGCTGGTGGCGGGCGTGGAGAGCCGCCATCGCTCGGAGCTCGACGCCGCCAGCTCGGTGAGTCTGGACCGCGGCGAGCAGTCACTGGAACCGTCGTACTCGTCCGACAAGACGTCGCGCATGTGGGACCTCAGCGCGACGTGGAACCTGCTCGACTTCGGCCTCTCGATGTGCCGGGCGCGGCAGCAGTTCAACCGGGTCGCCATCGCCGCCGAGCGCGAACGCCGCATCCGCCAGAACCTCGCCTTCGAAGTGACGCGGGCGTACTGGCAGGCGGTTACGACGGCGGTCGTCGCGGCGGAGGCTGAGCGTGTTGGGCACGAGGTGGACGCGGCCCTGGCGCGCTTGGCCGAAGAAACCGAGAACAAGACCATCGCCCCCGCCGACGGGCTGAAGCGTGAGACGATACTCCTGGAACACCTGGAGGAGCTGCAACGTTACCGCCGGCTGCACCTGCAAGCCAAAACGGAACTGGCCACGCTCATGGGCCTGCCGCCGGGGACGCGCATCGAGCTCGACACACCTGATCTGGACGCGCCGGGGCCCAGTTCGCGCCCGAGCACCACGCGGCCCGCCGCCACGCCGCCGGGCGCCGCGCCGCAACCCCCCTCCCTCTCAGGGAAGGGTTGGGGGAGGGTGACACCTTCGGACGGACTGGAAGACGTCGATGCACCCCCGGCCGCCGGCCCGGAAGCCGACCTCGCCGCCCTGGAGACCGAGGCGTTGCGTCAGCGGCCGGAGTTGTTCGAGAAGGATCGTGAGGAGTGGATCTCGCGCGACGAGGCCTACATTGCCTTGGCGCAGATGTTCCCCAGCTTCGCCCCCTTCTGGCGATACGACTGGGACCACAACCGCTATCTCGCGTTCAACGAATGGAGCACGGTCGGTCTGCGGGCGTCGTGGGACCTGCTGGCCATCCCGTCGCTGCTGGCCCAGCACGGCGCCGCCCGGCTTCAGACGGAATTGGTAAAGCGGCAGCGCACGGCGACCGCGGTCGCCATTCTCACGCAGGTCCGCCTCGCGTGGCTCGACGTGCAGGAGTCGGCGGACCAGATGCGGCTCACGCGGGCCATCGCCGACCGACACCGGCAGCTTCGGGACGTTGTTCAGGGCACCGCGGAAGAGGGCAAGTCGCACGCGGGCGAGGCGCTGGAGCAGGAACTGAAATACCTCAAGGCCCTGGCGCGACACTTGACCGCCCAGGCCAGCCTGCTGACCGCCCAGGCCCGGCTCGAGAACGCGTTGGGCCGCGATGTTGCGGTCGCGGCCAAGGGTACGCCGCCGTGAGCTCGCGTTCGCCCGCCAGTGTGGCACCGGCCAATAGCCGGTGCGGTTTGAGACGCGGTCGAGGATGAGGACTCCCGCTTGTTGAGCGGACACGCACGACGATGGTTCGTGAAACGCCGCGGCCCGCACGTCGCCGCCGCGACCTGTGTCTTGCTGTGGCTCGTCCCCGGGCGCGCGCAACCGCCGCCCGATGCGACCGGCGCCGACCGGATCGCCGTTGTGCTGGCCCCGCGGCGTCAGGCCGTCCTCTCGGCCCAAGTCACGGCGCGGATCACCGACGTCCGGCGTGACATGGGCGAACCGTTCGACGCCGGCGACGTGCTCGTGCAGCTCGACGACCTGACCTACCGCGTCAACGAACAAATGGCCGCGGCGGAACTGGCGGCGGCGGAGGCGGAACTGCAACACATCCGCAAGCTGACCGAGGCACGCTCCCGCGAGCGGCACGCCGAGGCCGTGCTCGACGCCGCCCGGGCCAACCTCACGGCGACCCAGCGCCTGTTCGACAACAACCACGCGTCGCAAGTCGACCTCGAAGCGGCCCGCCGGGATGTCCGCACCGCCGAGGCCGAGTGCGAGCTGGTGGCCGCGACGGCGGCCCGCGAGCTGAACAAAGCCGAGCGGGAGGCCACGTTGGCCCGCGCGCGGCTCGAACTGGCCCGCCACGAGCTGGCCGGCTGCACGGTCGGCGCGCCCTACGACGGTCGCGTCGCCCGCGTGCTGGTCCACGAGCACGAGCGGGTCGAACGCGGCGCGCCGCTGATCGAAGTCGTCGATGACCGCGTGCTGCTGGCCAAGTTCCTCGTGCCGTCGGCGCTGTTCCGCTGCGTCGAGAAGGGACGCGAACTGCGGCTGACGGTCAACGAGACCGGCGGCACGGTCATGGCGAAGGTGTCCCACATCGCCGCCGTCCTCGATCCGGCCAGCGTCACGTTCGAGGTCCACGCGGAAATCGACAACGCCGCCGGCGAGTTGCGGGCCGGGATGAATGCGTGGCTGGCCGTGTCGGAACTGCGAGGGTCCTGAGGTGTCCGAGCCGCGGGACGAGAGCGGGCTGACCGCCGAGGCGTTCCAGTCGCTGGTCGCGCTCCAGCAGCTCACGTTGGAGGCCGGCCTCAGCGAGAACCCCAAGCAGTTGCAGTTTCGCGTTCTCAACCGCACCCACGCCTACTGCCCGTATGACCGGGCCGTGCTGTGGGAGTTGCCGCCGCGCGGCCAGCCGCGGCTGCTCGGCGTCTCCGGGGCCGTCGAGGCCCATCCGCAGGGCCCGTTGACAGTGACGTGGCGGGCGCTGACGGCGGCCCTCACGCCCCGCGATCAGCCCGCGATTCTCACTTCCGCTCATCTTCCCGGTCAGGAGGCGGCGTGGACGGAGCTGGGGCGTCGTACGGGGACGCTCTCCGTGATCTGGCTGCCGATCGTCGTCGAGGGCCGGCCGGTGGCGGCACTGTGGGTGGAACGCTGGGCCGGCAAGCGTTTTACCGCCGGCGATCTCGCCCGCCTGCAACCGCTTGCCCTGGCCTATGGCGTGGCGTGGCGGAGCGTTGCTCGGCAGCCGAGCCGCCTGACGCGGCTTGTCCGTGACCGCAAGCGGGTTGTCGCGGGGATCGGGGCGTTGCTGGTCCTGGCGGCACTGGTGCTAGTGCCCGTGCCGCTGCGTATCGTCGCTCCGTGCGAAGTCGTACCGCGCGACCCAGTGGTTGTCGCTGCCCCGCTCGAAGGTGTCATTGACGAAATCCTGGTACTGCCCGGCCGGCCCGTGCAAGCCGGCGAGCGACTCGCCGTCTACGACCAGCGCGTCGCCGTGGAGGAGTTGAAGGTTGCTCAGCAACAGGTGCAAATCATCGAGTCGGACCTCCAACGGGCGCGCGTGCAGGCCTTCGACCGCCCCGCCGCCCGGGCCGAGATCGCCTTGCTCGAAAACCGGCTCGAACAGGAACGCACGCGCCTCCGCATCGCCGAGTACCGCGCCGCGCGCCTCGAAGTAAAGGCCCCCGTGGCCGGCGTTGTGCAGCTCGATGACCCACACGCCTGGCGCGGGCGGCCGGTGCAGGTCGGCGAGCGGCTGATGACCATCGTCGATCCCGAGCAGAGCAAGGTCCGCATCTGGCTGCCGGAGCACGACAACGTGCCGCTCGACCCCCGACGGCCGCTTACGATCATCCTGGATTCCGACCCGCGGGCCACGCGAACCGCCCGCCTCCTCTTCTTGTCCAATCACAGCCAGGTGGCCCCCGACGGCCGCGCCCGCTTCCGCGCCGAAGCGGAGTGGTTGCCCCCCGCGCCTGACGAGTCAGAACGCGAAGCGCCAGCGAGCGCGTTGAAGATGGGGCTGCAAGGGACCGCGGTCCTGTATGGCGAGGAAGTCCCGCTGGGTTACTGGCTCCTGCGCCGCCCCCTGGCCGCCGTGCGCCGCTTCCTGGGGGTGTGACGGCCCATGAGCACCGCACCGCTTAGACGAGTGTTTCGGGACACGGAGCACCGGACGGGAGGGCGAGCCTCCCGGCGAGCCGCGGCTCGGCAGGAGCCTCGCCCTCCCGTGTCGCCTGATCGCGAGTGCCCATGTGGCTCCCCGCCCGGGCCGCGACCATCAGGGAGCGGGGCCGTCGAGCCGTCCATCGAAACCGGTACGCTGCACTGCTCAAGAGCAGTGGCACACGGCCTCCTGCCGATGTTGCGGCCGGACATCGAGTTTCTACCCGGGCCGGATGAGCCGGACGGGTCGCCGACGTACGTCCTGCACGACCCGCTACGTGGGACCTTCGAGCGGGCCACGTGGGTACAGGCCGAGGTCCTCGCCCGGCTGCGCACCCCTCAGACTCTCGACGGCCTTCTGGCTGACTTGTGGCGCTCGACGACAGTGCGCGTGTCGCCGGAGGATGTGCTCCGTCTGTGCCACGATGCGGCCGGCCGCGGCCTGACGACCGAGGCCACCGTCTGGCGGGCGAGACGCCCGCCCTCCCCCCCTGACGGGCGCCGCTCGGATCAACCGCTTTATGCAGGGTGTGGCGCGGTTCAACCGTCGGCGGACCGGCCGCCGACGGCCGCCGGCGGGTCGCCGCGCGACGGGGCGCTGGCGGCCGTGTTTCGGCGGGTGGCGTTCGTGCGGGTGCCGCTGCTGCGGCCGGACGCGTGGCTGGGGCGAACCGTCGGGTACGTGCAGCCGTTGGGGAGTCGGGCAGCGCTAACGCTCTACGGCGTGCTCGGGCTGGTCGCCCTGCTGTTGTTGGCGCAACGTTTCGACGCCTACGTGGCGACCTTCTCGTACTTCTTCAGTCCCGGCGGCGTCATCGCGTTCGGCCTGACGATTGCCGCCGTCAAGACGCTGCATGAGCTCGCCCACGCGTACGTCGCCAAGGCGCTGGGCGCGCACGTCCGCGCGATGGGCATTGTGCTCATTTTCCTGTTCCCCGTGGCCTACAGCGACGTGACCGACAGTTGGCGGCTGCGCCGCCGACGGGAGCGCCTGTGGATCGCCCTGGCGGGGGTGCTGGCCGAGCTGGTGCTGGCGGCGGTGGGGATCATCGTCTGGTCGCTCGCGCCGCCGGGGTTGCTGAAGAGCGTCTGCTTCGTCGTCTCGTCGGTGACGCTGCTCTCCACGCTGCTGCTGAATCTCAACCCCGGCATGCGTTACGACGGCTACTACGTCCTCAGCGAACTACTGGGCATCGACAACCTGCAAAGCCGCTCGTTCGCCTGGACGCGTTGGGCGCTGCGGCGGCACCTGCTGGGCATGGAGGTCGCGGCCCCGGAAGTCGGCCCGACGGCCCGGCGCGGGCGGTGGCTCGTGGTCTATGCGCTGTACGCCTGGACCTACCGCTTGTTCCTTTACACGGCCATCGCGTTGATGCTCTACCACCGGGTGACGAGGGCGATCGGCGCGGCGTTGTTCGCCGTCGCGCTCTACGTCTTCCTGGTCCAACCGCTGCTGAGGGAGGTAACCGGCGTGTGGAGAAGTCGGCCGTTGATCAGGCGGCGGTGGCGCGCCCTGGCCACCGTCACCGGGCTCGCCGCCCTGGGGCTGTGGCTCGGACTGCCGCTGCCGCGTCGGACCGCCGTGCCTGCGGTCACCGTGGCCTGCGAGTCGCAGATCGTGTACGCCCCCGCCGCCGGCGAGTTTCGCCCGACGGACGTGGCGGTGGGGCAATACGTGCGGCGCGGCCAGTTGTTGTGTACGGTCGCGGCGGACGAGTTGACCCACGTTGCCGACCTCGCCCGCCTGGAGGTGGAGCGTCTGCGGCTGGAAATCGACCGCATCGCCGCGGAGCGGGCGCCGCGGGCCCTCTTGCCTCAGAAGCACGAGGAATTGGCCCGGGCCCTGGCCAAGCAGGAGAGTCTTCAAGCCGCGCTGGCCCGCGGTCACTGCGTGGCGGCCGCCGACGGCCTCGTCGTCGAGTGGGACGACAGCCTGCGGGAGGGCACGCCGGTCGGGGGGCGGCAGGAACTGGGTCGTATTGTGGACCCACGTGCTCCCAAGGTCGTGTGCTATGTTTCCCACGATCAAGCGGGCGACGTGTGCGTCGGCCAGCCTGCCTGGTTCTGGTCCGATGACGGTCCTGGACGCCACGCCGGCCGCGTCACCTTCGTTGATGCGGTGCGGACGGTCCACCTGGAACACCGCGGTTTGGCCTCCGTGGCGGGCGGCCCCATCGCGGTGGTGACCGCCGCGCAGGGGCGATTGGAGCCGGTCGAGACCCTTTACACGGTGGAAATCACGCTGGATGATCCGCCCTCGGACCTCCGCGTCGGTCAGACCGGGCGGGTCTGGCTGCGGACGGCGCCGCGGTCGCGCGTGGCCGAGTGGCTGCGCTACGCCGCCCGCGTGGCCGTCCGTGAGAGCAGCTTCTGAGAAATTGCAGAAGTGGAAAGGAAAAATGAAGAAAGGGCCGCCGCACGCCGCAGAAGATCGGCGCGCGGCGTTGCCCTTTCTTCATTGTTCATTTTTCCTTTTTCATTCTCCTTACGGTACCGGCGTCAGGATGAACCCGCGGTCCTGCCCGTTGCGCCGGCCGTAGCCCGTGATCTGCCCATTGTTGTTGATGGCATAGGCCCCGGCCAGGTACTGCCAGTCGTGGCCCGGCACGAGCAGGCTGTTCAGGTCGCGCAGCTCGCCGCCGGTGTAGAGGAAGGCGTGCGACACGCCCGTGTTGGACGTGCTGTTGCCAACCACCTTGCCTTCATCGTTGATGCCGCTGGCGTAGGTCTTCGGATACCCGGGCAGGGCCCCCAGGTCGATCACGATCCCGTTGGCGCACAGGAACGACCGGTCTTCACCGGGGCCCCACGCCGTGCCCGCCACCAGCCCGTTGTTGTTGATGACCCAGGCCTGCGAGTCGCTGAGCAGCGGCGTGCCCAGATTGACCAGCACGCCGTTGTCATACAGGAACGCCATCGCGTGGCCGAGGTCGTCCATGAGCACGCCCACGGCCTGGCCGTTGTCGTTGATGTCAAACGCGCCGCTCAGGTAGTAGTCCAGCGTGCCCATGTGGCTCATCACGCCGCCGCTGTGCAGGAACGCGTGGTACGTCGAGATGTACTCGCTGTACCCCACGACCTGCCCGTGGCTGTTGATGGCGTAGGCCGCGCTGGTCGTGCCGCCCGGTAGCGTGCCCAGGTTCACCAGCGGCCCGCTGCCGTCCCAGCGGAAGGCCACGGTCTGGCCGCCGGCCGTCATCGACTCGCCGACGACCTGGCCCAGGTTGTTGATGTCGTGGGCGTAGGCCATCACGCCGCCCAGCGTGCCCAGATCGGAGATCACGCCGCCGCGGTACAGGAACGCCCGCTGCTGCCACGACGAGCTGTAGTAGTAACCGACCACGTCACCGGCGTCGTTGATGCTCGCCGGATACGTCCCGTTCGCGCTCAGCGCCCCGATGTCCACGATCGTGTAGCGCAGCGTCGGGTGCGCGTTGATCGTCACCGTCACCGTGTCCGTGGCGACCTGCGGCGGCGAGGACGAATCCGTCACGGTCAACGTATACACCGTCGTCACCGTCGGCATCACCGTCGGATTCTGCTCATTCGACCCGGCCCAGCCCGGCGCCGACCACTGGAAGGCATATGGCGGCAAACCGCCCACGGCCGAGCCGTCGAGCACCACCGGGCCTACGTCGTCCAGCGTCACGTCCGGACCGGCGTCGGCCGCGAGCAGCGGGCAACCGTGCTCATCGACCTCCAGGCCGGCCGGCGTGTCCGGGCACAAGTCGAGGCAGTCGAGCACGCCGTCGCCGTCACTGTCCACGTCCGGTACGCCGCAGCCGCAGACACCCGACTCGGTCTTGTCTGGATCAAACGGGCAGTCGTCATTGCAGTCCGGCGTCCCGTCACCGTCCGTATCCGTATCCGGCACACCGCAGCCGCAGGCGCCGGCCTGAGTCTTCGTCGGGTCGTTCGGGCACCCGTCGTTACAGTCGGGCACGCCGTCGCCATCGCTGTCGGTGTCGGCCACGCCGCACCCGCACACACCCGGCTCGGTCTTGGCCGGATCATTCGGACAGCCGTCCACGCAGTCCGGCGTCCCGTCACCGTCCGTATCCGTATCCGGCACACCGCAGCCGCAAACGCCCGGCTCGGTCTTGGCCGGATCATTCGGACAGCCGTCCACGCAGTCCGGCGTCCCGTCACCGTCCGTATCCGTATCCGGCACACCGCAACCGCAAGCCCCCGGCTCGGTCTTGGCCGGATCATTCGGGCAGCCGTCTACGCAGTCCGGCGTCCCGTCACCGTCGCTATCCGTCTCCGGCACACCGCATCCGCAGGCGCCGGCCTGAGTCTTCGTCGGGTCGTTGGGGCACCCGTCGTTGCAGTCGGGCACACCGTCGCCGTCACTGTCGGTGTCGGCCACGCCGCACCCGCACACACCCGGCGCCGTCTTGGCCGGGTCGCTCGGGCACCCGTCGCACGGGTCAATCACGCCGTCGCCATCGGTGTCGGCCTGGCACTCGTCGGGAACGCCGTTGGCATCGCAGTCGCCGCTGGTGCCGCCGGCGATGTCCTGACTATCCGGAATGCCGTTGTGGTTGCAGTCCGGGCCGGACGGCAGGTCCACGTGACCAGCGGTGATGTCAAAGGCAATCTGCGAGTTCTTCGGGAACTCCAGCCAGTGCCACGCCATGCGGACGGTCCCGGTCAGCACGAACTCATCGTCGATACCGCAGACGACGCGCATGATCTTGAGCTGATCGCCGCACTTGTCGGCACCGACCTGGTGACCGAGCGGCTCGCCGTCGAGAACGAGGTTGTACAGGTCCACGCGGCCCTTGACCGCCCGGCAGGCAAGCTGGAGCGCGTTGATGCCGTCGCACGCGAACGTGTCCTGCATCGTGACGCCGTTGACCACGAAGCGGGCCTGCGTGCCGTCCCAGGAGAACGAGAACGGGTATTCGCAGCCGTTCCACCACCAGAAGTCACGCTTGTTCCGCCGCGGCCCGGTGTCGGGACTCAGGCTCAACTCATACGTGTAGTTCCCGCACATGCCCGCCCGGCCGATCACACCCTCCGCCAGGAAACACCCGTCGAAACCCTCGTGCGACGGACCTTCGCTCGTGAAGTACGTGATCTCGCAGCCGCCCGGCCCCGGCGATTCGAGGCAGTCGGGCGTCCCGTTCCCGTTCGCGTCCACGTCCGCTACGCCGCACCCGCAAGCGCCCGGGGCCACCTTGGCCGGATCACTCGGGCACGCATCGAGGCAGTCCGGCATCCCGTCGCCGTCCGTATCGACGTCGGACATGCCGCAGCCGCACGACCCCGGCTGGTTCTTCGTCGGATCATCCGGGCAGCCGTCGGCGCAGTTCGGGACGCCATCGCCGTCGCTGTCGGCGTCCGAAACGCCGCAGCCGCAGACCCCCGGTTCGGTCTTGGCCGGATCATCCGGGCAGCCGTCTGAGCAGTCCGGCACGCCGTCGCCGTCACTATCCGTGTCGGGCACGCCGCAACCGCATGCGCCCGGCTCATACTTGTCCGCATCGTTCGGACAGCCGTCGCACGGGTTGATCAGCCCGTCGCCGTCCCCATCAAGCTGGCACTCGTCCGGGACCCCATCGCCGTTGCAGTCCAGGCTGGTTCCGGCGGCAATATCATCCAGGTCCGGCACGCCGTTGGCGTTACAGTCCGGCCCTGGCGGATCACCAGGATCCTGGCAGTCGAGATAACCGTCAGCGTCGCTGTCCACGTCCGCCACGCCGCAGCCGCAGACCCCCGGAGCGGTCTTGGCCGGGTCGTCCGGGCAACCGTCGTTGCAGTCCGGCGTCCCGTCGCCGTCGCTGTCCGCGTCCGGCACGCCGCAGCCGCACGCGCCGGCCGCGGTCTTGCTCGCGTCATTCGGACAGCCGTCGCACGGGTCGATCACGCCGTCCCCGTCCGAGTCCGTCTGGCACTCATCCGGCACGCCGTCGCCGTTGCAGTCCGCGCTCGTCCCGAGCGCAATGTCGGTCACGTCGGCCACGCCGTTGCCGTTGCAGTCCGGCCCCGGCTTGGGGGCCTGGTCGAGGCAGTCGGGGATACCGTTGTGGTTCGCGTCGGTATCGGGCACGCCGCAACCGCAGGCGCCCGGATCGGTCTTGAGTGGATCGGTGGGGCAGCCGTCGCAGGCGTCGATCACGCCATCGCGGTCCCGGTCGCGCTGGCATTCATCGGGAACGCCATTGCCGTCACAGTCCTGGCTCGTGCCGTTAGCGATGTCGCACTCGTCCGGCACGCGGTTCCGGTTGCAGTCCTTGCTGCGACCGGAGCGAATGTCCTGACGATCAGCGACCCCGTTGCCATTGCAATCGGGGCCGGCCGGCGGCTTCATCTCGTCCGGGAGACAGCCCAGACAGAGACACAGGAAGACCGACACGCCGATCAGTCGGGCACGGGAGCTGCTCATGCTCTTTCTCCTCCGACCCCGGCCGGCGGCGGTCAGGGACCGGCCGCCGGGCGCGGTTTCGCCCCCTTTCCCAAAGAAATACGAAACCTGCGCACGGAAGAAAAACCGTGCCCATAACAACTGGCCCGGCCCAACCGGGGCGCGCCGGCGCCGACGGTTTTCGCTGCCGCGCGGCGTGCCGGCGACAGGACCGATACATCGTGCCGCTTCTCCCGCCCGGGCGTTGTCCTCGAAAGACCACGGCGGTTGCGGAGGATTGTCAACGCGCGTCGGACCCGTGCCGATGAAACCCGCATGGGTGGGAACCCGGGGCCACCGCCGACACCCGCCAGCGCCGCGATTGACCGCGCGGAACTCGCGGCCGTGCTGCGCGAGCTCGACGCCGCCCGCGACCGGGACGGGGCCAAGTGGATCAACAAGCGGCTCCACGAGCGCCGCCCCGTTCGACTGGAGGCGGTGGTCTACCACGTGTTCCCGGCCACCGGAACGGTGCGGGCCGTGGCCGGCTGCACGCGCGACCTCTCGCCGGGCGGCGCGGGACTGGTGTGCACCACGCAGTTCCGGCGTCACGAGCAGATCGTCGTGATTCTGACATTACCCAGCGGCGAGGTGAGACGCGTGGCCGGCAGCGTGGCCTATTCCCGTCCCGTGAGGCCCGGTTGGTTCCTCACCGGAATGAAGTTCGGCCCCGTCGCGGACGAACGTCTGGCCCCCGCCCAGCTCGAGCAAGCCGCGCCGACCCCCTCGGCCGATGCAGCGACGCCGCCAAGCGGCGGCGCGGAAAAGACGGCGCCCACACTGTCTCCCCGGGACCAAGCCCTCCGACTTCTCAGCGAGGGCTCCTCCGGCTGGCGGATGTCCGCCGACAAGATTGCCAAGGTGCTCGACCACAGTCGGTCCGCCGACCCCGTCGTCCGCCGCGCGACCATCCCGGCCCTGATGCAGATCGGTGGCGTCAAGGCGGGCGGAGCACTGCGGGTGTTGCTGGAGGACACCAACCCCGAGATCCAGGCTGAGGCGGCCGACGCCGCCGGCCAAATGGGGCTGGCCGACGCCGCCGAGCAACTGGCCGAGCTGCTCAAGAGCAAGTCCGAACTGGTGGCCATCTCGGCCGCCGAGGCGCTGGGACGGCTGGGCGACCAGCGTGGCCTGCGTCTGGCGGCCGAGTACGTGGTCTCGGACCGGCCCCTGAACCGTCGGGCCGCCCGCGCGGTCGGGGTCATCATCGGCCAGGACTTCCGCCCCAACAGCGAAGGTCTCACCTCCGCCCGGGCCTACCTGAAGAGGCATAGCTTGTAGCAGCCATCCCTTGACCCCCCTCCCTTGCAGGTCGCCGCGGCGACTCGCCGTGGCGAGGAGGGGTTGGGGGAGGGTCCCACTCGTCGGTGAAATCCGCTTCCTCGACGGCCTGAATCACCGTGCCCAATCCCCGCGGCTTCCGCTTACTCCCCCGACGCCGGCGGGTGTTGGACGATCGAAATGCCGGCCTGGTGAACGAGTAGCAGATACTCCGCGCCGGCGAGGGCATCGACGATCGGATGGCTCGACACGTGTACGAGCTTGTGCGGCCGCCGCGGGTCCGAAACGTCGTAACAAATCGCCCCACCGTCGTGGACCTCCCAGACCTGGCGCGCACGGCCGGGGACCAAGATCGGCCACTCGCACCGAAACAGCAGCGCCCACGGGCTAGCGCGCACTTGCCCAACGGCCCTCGTCAGATGGATCAGCCGTTTGTTCCGCGTTTGGAACGTCTCGTACACCCGCGTGATGGCGAGTCGCGTTTGGTTGCTCACCGCCAGCGTGTCGGCGTCGATGCGCAACACCGCACGCGACGACCGTATCTTGCTGAGTTCCGATTCGGTGCTGAAGTCGTACACGCGCCCGAGGCCGCTCGACCGCCAGGGCTCC
>CAYWYJ010000040.1:7769-29042 GCA_964462635.1 uncultured Planctomycetales bacterium | reverse complement strand
AGTACGCGTACGGCGTCCGGTCGCGGTAGACGATCGGCGGCGGGCAGTAATCGGAGTACACGACGCGCGGCGTGGAGCGCACGACGACGACCTCCGGCTCACAGGCGTACTCGCGGTAGATGACCGGGGCCGGTTCGTAGTAGACGTACGACGGGCGGCAATCGACGTAGCGCCAACCGCCGGTGCTGAAGCCGAAGCCGAACGAGAAATCGTCGGCGGCGGCCGGGAGGCCGGCGACAGCCAGCGCGACGAGGCTGAGGGCGACGTGAGGGAGTGCGATGCGATTCATGGTCGTGTCCTCGAACGGATGCACACCCGAGGCGGTTCTACCACTAGTTTAGACTGGGCGGACAAGGGATGGTTGGGGGTGTTCGGCGGAAAGCGCGCGATTGAGCGGCTGGTCTCGGCGGGCAGTCCGATAATCACGTCGTTTTCCTGGCGCCAACCCGGGTCGATCTTCTCGCTTGGCCCCGGAGAGCGCTGCGGGTATTCTGCGACTTCCGCACGCGGGTCGGCCGGCGTCGGCCAAGGGGCGTGGTCTCCACCTGCGATGGACCGTGGCAAGGGGCGCCGCATGGAAATCAAGGAACTGGAGGTGCCGGGTGCTCAGCGTAGCCACTTCAGTGTGGGCGTGCTGGGCAGCATGCTCGGCGCGCTGATCGGGGCGGCGGCGTGGGCGGTCGTCGCGATCGCCACGAATTACCAACTGGGCATTATCGCCTGGGGGCTGGGCGCGCTGGCGGGCTACGGGATGGCGCGCGGCCACCGGGAGGGCCGCGTCGGCGCAGGCATCGCGGCGGCGCTGGTGGCGGTCATGGGCATTCTGGCGGCCCGAGTGGTGATGGTTAGCTACATGGCCCGCGACGCGTTCGAGCCGATCCGCACCCGCTTGGCGATCCTGGATCTGCCGACCGAGAAGCTCGACCGGGTCGCGACGCTGGCCTATGCCGACGCCGGCCAACGGGCCAAACGTGAGCGCCGCTGCCCGTGCGACGAACCCTACTGGGACCACTTCTACCAACTGGCGACCCAACTCGCCGCCCTGTCCGACAGCGAGCTGGCGGCGGCGTACGCGAAGCACCGGGAGTGGAGCCGCACCGGACGTTTCGCGGACGCGGAGTACATCCGCGACACGCTGCCGTATAGCCTGTTGGGCGACGCCCTGTTGAGAGTCTGGGTCACGCAGGAGCCGCTGCCCGCGCCGGAGTGGACCAAGCTGTATGGGGACGCGGCGAAGCGCGCCGCCGATTTGAGTCCCGATGAGCAGTCCCACGAATGCCGCCGGCGGACCTACGCGGGTCAAGTGGCGTCGTTGGAGTGTGAACGCCGGGCGATGGAGCGGGGCGTGGCGCCCGGGGACACGGACGCCCGCGTGGGTATTGTGCAGGCGGCCTGGACCGAGGCGCTGGACATGGAGGACACGGCGCTGGCGGAGGCCTTCCTGAAAACCGAGTCGTGGAACGACGAGGGGCAGTGGGACGACCCGGGTTGGCTCCGGTTGCGCCTCGCGTACCTGTTCGCCGAACGCGAGTGGCTCAAACGCGAAGGCTCCTTTGGACAGGATGAGCCGCTTCCCGGCACGACCTGGGATACATGTCTCAAAGAGGCCACGGAACGGGCGGCCCAGGTTCCCGAGGTGGAACTGGCCGCACGCGTGCGACAAGTACACAACGACCAGTCGTTCGCGTTTCGCCAGGAGAAAGCACGCCTGGGGCGGCTCGTGCTGGCGGGGACCACTGTCATTGCCGCGGTGGCCACATTCGACCTCTTTGATCTGCTCTTCGTCGGCCTGGCCGTGGTCACCGCATACCGCGTGGCCACCGCGGGGACGCGCACGCGCGACCAGCCCCCACCCGATGCGGTGCCAGCCTGAACGGGGGTTCAGGACCGGGAGAGACCAAGGGGGAGGGCGAGCCTGTCTCCTTCGGCGACCCTGCCGGCCCGGCGAGCCGCGGCTCGGCCGGAGCCTGGTCCTCCCGCGCCGCATGTTCGCGCACGGTGGCTTAGTGGTGGAAGCGTTGACCCTCCCCCGACCCCTCCTCGCCCCAGCGAGTCGCCTGTGGCGACCTGAGCGGGAGGGGAGTTTCGGGCCAACTCCAAGGTTGGCGCCACCCCGCTCCTCTTGGATCATCCGTTCAGAGAATGATCGCTTCTTGGGACATTCGTGAAGTCGGGTGGCCGGACGACTTGTCCGCGGCGGTCGCAGCGTACGCGGGCGGACACGAGTTGGCGTGGCTCGACAGCACGACCGACGTGGCCCGCTACCCGCGCGGGGGGCGCTACGGCCTGATCTGCACGCGGCCGGTAGCCGTCCTCGAGCAGTTCGACGGGAAGCCCGCCGAGCTGCGCACGATCGACGGGCCACGGCAGACGGACGCCGACGGTTGGCGATTGTGGCGTCGCGCGCTCCAGGCCGGGCCACAAGCCCCGCGATTGCCTGGCGGCTTGTCGCCGGGGTGGGTCGGGTACGTCGGGTTTGAGATGGCGCGGCACCTGGAGCGTTTGCCGGCGTCGCGCCGCGAGGAGCTGGGGCTGCCGCTGATGCGCCTGGCACTCTACGACCGCGGCATCCTCCTCGATCACCGGCGGCGACGGGCGACCGCCGTGCGCGCCCCGCAGACTCGACCTGGCCCCCGCGACCGCGACGCTGATTGGATTGATCGTTGGTCGGCCGCCGCGACCGCGCGCGGCGTCTCCGCTTCCGCGAGCGTGCGGGCGGTGCCGGCGCATGACCGGGCCGGCCACGAGCACGCCGTGGCACGGGCCCTGGAGTACATCGCCGCCGGCGACATCTATCAGGTCAACCTGGCCCGCCGTGTGAGGCTGGACGTGACCGGCGATCCGCTGGCGGCGTACGCGGCGGTGCGGCGGGCGAACCCGGCCCCGTACGCCGCGCTACTGCGGTGGGACGACGGCGCGGTGTTGTCGCTGTCGCCGGAGCTCTTCCTGTCACTCCGCGGGTCGCGCGTCCGAACGCGGCCGATCAAGGGTACGCGGCCGCGGACGGGGCATCGTCGGCGGGACGCGGCCGCACGCCGCGCGCTGCTGGAGTCGGACAAGGAAGCCGCCGAGCTGACCATGATTGTCGACCTGCATCGCAACGACCTGGGGCGGGTGTGCCGCTACGGTAGTGTGCGCGTCGAGCACGCCCGGCGGCTCGAAACACACCCGACCGTATTCCACACGGTGGCGGACGTGGTCGGCCGCTTGGCACCCGGGCGCGACGCGCTGGACCTGCTGGCGGCGTGCTTCCCCGCGGGGTCGATCAGCGGCGTGCCGAAGATCCGGGCGCTGGAAGTCATCGACGAGCTGGAGCCCGTGGCGCGGGGTGTGTACACGGGGGCGATCGGCGTGCTGGGCCTGGACGGACAGATGACCTTCAACGTGGCGATTCGCACGTTGCAGTGGCGCGGGTCGGCGGCGACACTGTACGTCGGCGGCGGGATCGTGGCCGATTCCGACCCGGCCGCCGAGTACGACGAGACGGTTGCCAAGGCCGCGGGCATCCTCCGCGGCTTGGGACTGGATGGCGCGATGCCGGCGATGGATTGATGCCCACCGGGGAGCGTCGGCGTCTCGCCGGCCTCGACCGTTTCGCCGGCTGCGGCCGTCCCGCCGGTATTGACCAGGAGTGTAACTTGCGGCACTGGGCATGTGTGAACGGAACGCTGATGCCCGCGGAGGAGGCGCGGGTCAGCGTCTTTGACGCGGGTTTCATGCAGGGCATCGGCTTGTTCGAGACGATGCGGGCGTACGCCGGTCGGCTCTTCCGCCTCGAACGTCACCTGGACCGACTGCGACAGTCCGCGCAGAAGCTGGGTTGGACCGTTGTGCCCGACGCCGATGTCATGGCCGACAATGTTCAGCAAGTCCTGCGCGCCACGGCGAGCGCCGACGCCCGGGTGCGGCTGACGGTGACGACCGGGTCGCTGCACGCCGACGCCGCCGACACACCGGCGCTGACGATCGTCGCCACCGCGGCCCAAGGCGGCAAGTACCCGGACGATTACTACAAGAAAGGCGTTACGGTTGTCGCGGCGGATTGCCGACAGAACCCGACCGATCCGACCGTCGGTCACAAGACGACGAGCTACTTCGCGCGGCTGGCCGCGCTGCGCCAGGCGCACGCGGCCGGCGCCTTCGAGGCCCTGTGGTTCACGCCGGAAGACACGCTGGCCGAGGGGGCGATCAGCAACGTGTTCGCGGTGCGCGATGAAGTGCTGGTCACGTCACCGCTGGATACGCCGGTGTTGCCGGGAATCACGCGGGCGGCGGTGCTGGAGCTGGCCGGTCGGCTGGACATCCCGACGCGCGACGAGCGGCTGACCCTGGACGAGCTGCTAGCGGCCGACGAGGTGTTCCTGACGAACAGCATGGCGGAGGTCGTCCCGGTGGTCCGCGTCGGCCGTCACGCGATCGGCGACGAGAAGCCCGGGGAGATCACCCGCCGGCTCGCGTTGGCTTACGGCGAACTGGTGGAGCAGGAGGTGGGCCGTGACTAGCAGCCCATCCCGGAACTCCCCTCCCTTCCAGGTCGCCACAGGCGACTCGCTGTGGCGAGGAGGGGTTGGGGGAGGGTCGGAGCCCTCGACGATGGTCCCCTCACCCTACCCTCTCCCCAGAGGGGAGAGGGGTTACCAGACCGGCCCTGAGCCGCCGCGTCGGCGGCCAGCGCGTCACGCCGTCACGGTCGGCGACGTGTGCGCCGCGCTGGACGCCTGGGCACCCTTCGCGCACGCGGCCGAATGGGACAACGTCGGGCTGCTCGCCGGGCATCCCGAGTGGCCGGTCCGGCGTGCTCTGCTGACGATCGACCTCACCGATGCCGTCGCCCAAGAGGCCCTGCGGCGCGGGGCGAATCTCGTCGTGGCCTATCACCCGCCAATCTTCAAGCCGGTCCGCGGCGTCACGCCGGCGACGCCGGGGCCCACGAGCCTCCTGCCGGACCTGCTGGCGGCGCGGGTGGCGATTGTGGCCCTGCACACGGCACTTGATGCCGCGGTCGGCGGAACGAATGACGTCTTGCTCGATGCGTTTGACGTCGTTGAACGCCGGCCGCTGGAGGCCGTGGTCCATGAGGTCGGTTCGTACAAGCTGGTCGTCTTCGTGCCGCCCGCGGAGGTCGAAACGCTGCGGAAGGCGTTGTCGGCCGCCGGCGCGGGCGTGATCGGGCACTATGCGGAGTGCAGCTTCGAGCTGCCGGGGCGCGGGACGTTCCGCGGGGATGAAACGACGAGTCCGACCGTCGGCCGGCGCGGCGTCCTGGAGCACATCGAGGAAACACGCCTGGAAATGGTCGTGCCCCGAGCGCGGCTGGCGGACGTGGTGCGGGCCCTGTACGCGACGCACTCCTATGAAGAGCCGGCGTTCGACCTGTACCCGGTCCACGAGGTCGCCGGCCGGGCGGCGGTCGGGCTCGGCCGCGTCGGCATCCTGCGGCGGCCGACGCGCGGACCGGCGTTGCTGACCCGCTTGGCGCGGCGCGTCGATCTGTCCGGGGCCGCCGTGGTCGGTGACCTGAACCGGCCCTTCGGCTCCGTGACGGCCGCGGCGGGAGCGTTCGGCATTGAGCACTTCCGCGATCCGGCCACGCTGGTCCTCACCGGCGAGTTCAAGCACCACGACGCGCTGGCGCTGCGACGCCGCGGCGTGACGGCGATCCACCTGGGGCATCACGCCAGTGAGCGTCCCGTGCTCGACACGGTGGCCGCGCACTTGCGGGCCCGGCACCGGTCGCTCAAAGTGGAATTGGCCCGCAGTGACCGGTCGCCCTTCGTGGCGGCCCGCGCGAGGCGCTAGTTCGATTTCAGGGACACCCAGGGCGGGAGAGCAACGATGACGAACGGCACGGATTCACGAAGGCGCAAAAGGAGTCTGCTGGTGGGCCTCGTGGCGGCGGCCGGGCTGGTGTGGCCGGTGGCGCGGGCCTCCGACGGCGACGCCGTGGCCATCGTCAACGGGCGGCCGATCAGCAAGCGCGAGATGGTCAACACCCTGATGGAGGCCCACGGGCTGTCCATCATGCAGCAGCTCATCGTGCTGGAGCTGGCCAAGGCGGAGACGCGGCGGCTGAAGCTGACGGTGACCGACGCCGACGTGCAACGGGAGTTTGACCGGGCGCTGGCACGCATCGCGCCGCCGGTCGACGCCAAGGGACAGGCGCTGACCGACGCGGAGAAGCAGCAGGCCCTCGAAGCGCTGCTCCGCGAACGGGGCCTCACGATGACCGAGTTCCGCCTCGGCATGGAACGCAATGCCCATCTCCGCAAGGTCGTGGAGCGTGACTTCCGCGTCACCGAAGAAACGTTGCGCGAGGAGTTCGCCCGCCGCTACGGCGAGCGGGCGGAAACACGGCACATCCAGGTCGGGGACGTGAACGGACTGCACGAGGCGCTGAATCGCCTGAACGCCGGCGAGGATTTCGCCGCGGTGGCCCGCGCCGTAAGTCAGAACACCGACACGGCGCCGGAGGGCGGGCGTCTGCCGCCGTTCGCCTTCAACGATGAGGCCGTGGCCCCGGCCCTGCGCGAGGCGGCGTTTGCGATGTCGCCGGGGGAGGTCTCCAAGCCGATCCGCGTCGGCCCGTGGTGGCACATCTTGAAGCTCGAACGGCGTGTGCCGCCCGCGGACGTGCGTTTCGAGGACGTGCGCGCGGATGTTGAGCGCCAGCTCCGCGACCAGGCGGTGCCCCAGCAGATGAACCGGCTGATCACCGAGCTGTTTCGCAAGGCGGAAATCCGCGTGCTGGATTCCGACCTGCGGGCGAAGTACGAGAAGCTGCTGAAAGAGAACACGCTCACCGATCCCGCGGGCACGCCCTAGGTGTGACCAACGCCCGGCGCGTCGGCGGTGACAGCCGGAGTGTATGAGGGGCGGTGCGGTCAGCGAGGGTGTGCCCTGTGGCCCGCTGAGAGGTGGCCCGTGAAGAATGCCGACGTGGCCCGGGTATTCAACGAGGTGGCTGATCTCCTGGAGATCCAGGGGGAAGATGCGTTTCGCGTCAATTCGTACCGGCGGGTCGCGCGCACCATCGCCGACCTGGCGACCGATGTGGCCGACATCGCGGCGCGGGGCGAGCTGGAGCAACTGCCGGGCGTGGGGAAGGGCTCGGCCGGCAAGATTCAGGAGCTGCTCGGTACGGGGCGGCTGGCCCTGCGCGAGGAACTCGCCGCGAAGGTGCCGGTGTCGCTTCTGGAACTGCTCGAAATCCCCGGCCTGGGGCCCAAGAAGGCGGCGCTGCTGTGGAAGGAACGCGGGATCCAGTCGCTCGCGGACCTCAACGCCGCGCTCGCGGAGGACCGCCTGACCGGCCTCAAGGGCTTCGGGGCCAAGAGCATCGCGCAGATCGCCCGCGGCATCGAGTTCCGGCAACGCAGCGCCGGCCGCACGCGCCTCGGCGACGCCTGGCCCCTGGCCGAGGAGCTGCGGGCCGCCCTCCGGGCCATCCCCGGCGTCCAGCGCATCGAGACCGCCGGCTCGCTGCGCCGCGGCTGCGAGACCGTCGGCGACCTCGACCTGCTGTGCATCGCCGCCGACGGCCCCCGCGTGATCGCGCGGTTCACCACGCTGCCGGGCGTGAGCGAAGTGCTGGCGGCGGGCGAGACGAAGGGCTCCGTGCGCATCGGGTTGCCTACCGGCCGGGCGATCCAGGTCGATCTCCGCGTCGTCCCCGCCGGGTCGTTCGGCGCCGCGTGGCAGTACTTCACGGGCAGCAAGGAGCACAACGTCCGGCTGCGGGAGCTGGCCGTCCGCCGCGGCTGGAGCCTGAACGAGTACGGGCTGACCGCGGGCGAAAAGGTCCTGGCGTCGGCGAGCGAAGAGGAGATCTACGCGGCCCTCGATCTGCCGTGGGTGCCGCCGGAGCTGCGCGAGGACCGCGGCGAGTTCGAGCCGGGGGCCATTCCCGCGGACCTGCTGACCGAGGCGGACCTTCGCGGCGACCTGCACATGCACACGACGGCCAGCGACGGGCGGAACACCATCGAGGAGATGGCGGACGCCGCCCGCCGCCGCGGCTACACCTACCTTTGCGTGACCGACCACTCGGGCAGCAGCTTCATCGCGGGCGGTCTGGACGCCAAGCGGCTGCGGCAACACATCCGTGCGGTGCGGGCCGCCGCCCGGGGCCTGCGCGACATCACGGTCTGGATCGGCAGCGAGGTGGACATTCTCGCGGACGGCCGGCTGGACTACCCCGATGAGCTGCTGGCCGAGCTGGATTTCGTGACCGCGTCGATTCACGCCGGCATGGGCCGTGACGAGGAGGCCAACACGCGGCGGACGCTGGCCGCGATTCGTAATCCGTATGTGAACTGCATTGGGCACCCCACCGGGCGGCTGATCAACGAGCGCGAGGCCATGCCCATCGACATCGACGCCGTGGCCCGCGAGGCCGCCCGCAGCGGCACGGCGCTGGAGATCAACGCCCATCCCTACCGGCTGGACCTGAATGACCGGCACGTGCGCCGCGCGCGCGAACTCGGCGCCACCATCGTCATTAGCACGGACTCTCACGCGACCGACCAGCTCGAGTTGATGAGGTTTGGCGTGCTGACGGCGCGGCGCGGCGGGTTGCGGCGGGGCGATGTGTTGAACACGAGGTCGGCGGAAGAGGTGCAGGCGTTCGTGGCGGCCAAGCGGCGGCGGGCATGACCGCGCGGCCGACCCGCACCGGCCGTTGGTCGGTGTCCCAGCAGCGCGCGGCATGAACGGCGCAGTCCCGGTCGAGAACCCCCCACCCTCCCCCAACCCCTCCTCGCCCCAGCGAGTCGCCTGTGGCGACCTGAATGGGAGGGGAGTTGGCTGACGGCCTCTAGGCGATGACCTTGCGCAGCCGCTCGAGGGCCCAGTCCAGCTCGTCCTTGGTGATGCACAGCGGCGGGGCCAGCCGCATGGTCTGGGCGTGCGTGTCCTTGCACAGCAGGCCCTCGTGCATGAGTCGCTCGCAATACTGGCGGGCGACGCCGGCCTCTTTCTTGAACTCGATCCCCACCCATAGGCCGCGCGCCCGGATCTCCTTGATCTTGCTGGTCTTGATCTTGTGCAACTGGTCGGCGAGGTAGGTGCCGAGCTGGCGGGCGTTCTTCTGGTAGGTACCGCGATTAAGAATCTCAACGACCCTGCGGGCGATGGCACAGGCCAGCGGGTTGCCGCCGAAGGTGCTGCCGTGGCTGCCCGGAGTGAACACCCCCAGGATGTCGCGCCGCGAGACGACCGCCGAGATCGGCACGATGCCCCCGCCCAGGGCCTTGCCGAGGATGTACATGTCGGGCTGGACCTGCTCGTGGTCGCAGGCGAAGGTCGTCCCGGTGCGGCCGAGCCCCGACTGAATCTCGTCGGCGATGAACAGCACGTGGCGCCGCGTACACAGCTCGCGGACCTGCTTCAGGTAGCCGTCGGGCGGGATGATGATGCCCGCCTCGCCCTGGATCGGCTCGACGAGGAACGCGACCGTGTGGTCGTCGATGGCGGCTTCCAGGGCGCGAAGGTCGCCGTAGGGCACGAGCTCGAAGCCCGGCGTGAATGGGCCGAAGCCCTCGCGGCACACGGGGTCGGTGCTGAAGCTGATGATGGTCGTGGTCCGGCCGTGGAAGTTCTCACGGCAGCAGATGATCTTGGCCTTTCCCTCGGGCACGTGTTTCTTCTGGTAACCCCACCGCCGGGCCGTCTTGATCGCCGTCTCGACGCCTTCGGCGCCGGTGTTCATCGGCAGCACCATCTCCATGCGGCACAGCTCGGCGAGCTCCTTGCACAGGGGGCCGAGCTGGTCGTTCTGGAAGGCCCGCGACGTGAGCGTCACGCTCTCAAGCTGCTCCTTCGCCGCCGCGATCAACTCCGGGTGGCAGTGGCCGAAGTTGACGGCGGAGTAGGCCGCCAGCATGTCCATGTAGCGCTTGCCGTCGGCGTCCTCGACCCAGACGCCTTCGGCCTTGGCGATTACGACCGGCAAGGGATGGTAGTTGTGGGCGGCGTACCGCTCGACGAGCTGGATGTGATCGGCACCGGTCAGCGTGGGGGCTGTGGTCATATGGCAAACCTCGTGTGGCGTCGGGGCGTCGTGTCGGGGTCTGTCTCCACCGGCCGCCACCGTGCCGGGGAGCCGCTACCTCCGGGCTGGACGCCCGGCCTGCCGGGTCCGACGCCAACGTTACCCGCAGGGTGATTCGCCGCTCCCGGTCCTCCCCGCCGGTCCGGGGAGCTGCGCAACCCGGGCCGACCTGCGCGACTACTATATTCGCCGCCAGGGGCCCGAATCAACCCCGCCACGCGGGGCCGGGCCCTGTCGGCCACGTCGGCCGACCGCGCTGTCCTTCCCCCCGTCGGCGTTCGTGGCGGCACGGGCCGCCCCGCGTACAATGCCGCGCGGCCGGGCGGCGGGGCCGGTCCGCGTGAAGGGAGGCGCGATGGCGACCGTCGAGATCAACGTAGCGTCCCTGCCGGCCAATACGCAGGCGTCGTTCCGGGAGCTGGGACAATTGACCGCCGAGCTCATGGGTGAGGAGCTGCTCGGGCTCACCGCCTTCGGCGGCTGGCTGGCGGATGACCCGCTGTATGCGGGCACGCCGGCGCGGAGCGTGCTGGTGCTGGGCCGGATCGACTTGAGAAAGCTGGATCAGCTTGCGGCCCGGGGGCCGCGCTTCGGGCAACGCGGGCTGGCGGCCCCGCTGCTGATGACGCCGCCGTACATCGCCGCCTCGCGCGACGTGTTCCCGTTGGAACTGCTCGAAATCCAGCAAACCGGCGTCCTGGTGCTCGGGGTCGATCACTTCGCCCCGCTCACGTTCGGGCCGGCCGACGTGCGCCTGCAATGCGAGCGGGAGCTGAAAAGCGCGCTGATCCAGCTCCGGCAGGGGTTGCTCGCCGCCGCGGGCCGGCACAAGCGACTCGCGGACGTGTGCCGCGCGGAGGGCGACCGGCTGATGCGGGTGTTGCGCGGGTTGCTGCACCTCAAGGGCACCACGGCGACGGGCGCGGGCCGACTCGTGGCGGCCGCGGCGACCCAAACGGGTCTGCCGCTGGAGCGGCTGAATGCCGTCGTGGCCGACCCCGCGGCCGTCGATTTCGCCGCGTTTGAGCACTTGTACGGCGAGCTCGTCGCACTGACGGAGTACGTGGACAAGCTGTAGACGGCCACACGCCGTGGCGGCGGCCGACGCGCTGCGCGGGCCCCGCGCGGGCGCTTGGGACTCGTGAGGGCCCGTCGCTGGCGCTTGGGGCTCGTCGAACCCCGCGCGGGCGCTGGGGGCTCGTCAGCCGGCGCGCGGAGGCGACTCGCAATCGCGCGGTCCGAAGCAGTACACGATCCCCCGCTCGGTGACGATGACGAGGCGGCCTTCGCCGACGGCGGGCGAGCCGGCGATGCCGCCGCCGGTTTCGAACCGCCACGCCTCGCGCCCCGTCGTCAGATCGGCGGCATACAGGACGCCGTCGGCCGAGCCGACGAACACCCGCGACCCGACGACCACCGGCGACGAGTCCACGCGCCCCTTCGTCACCAACTCCCACCGCTGCCGCCCGGTCGCGGGGTCCAATGCGCGCAGCCGCCGGTCCCGACCGCCGATGAGGACCAGCTCCTCCATGACGGCGGCGGATGACAGGAACGGGAACGACCGGTCGGCGTCCTCAAACCGCCAGAGAACCCGCCCGGCCTGCCAGTCGATGCCGACGACCGCCTCGCCGTACAGCCCGAGGAAGGCGCGCTCGCCGCGGACCGCCACCGCCGACCCACTCACCGACCCCAGCGGCACCTGGCGGACGGCGGCGCCATCGTCCAGGCGGATGACGTGCAGCTTCCCATCGCAGGCGGCGGCGAGGACGAAGCCGTCGACAATCGCCGGCGTCCCGTGAACGCGCTCCTGCACTTCATACTTCCACCGCAGGCTTCCATCCGCCGGATTCAGCGCGTAGACGAAGCCGTCGTACGAACCGAAGACCAGGCGCCCATCGGCCGTTCGGTGGCGGCTCGCCGCAGCGAGTCGCCTTTGGCGACCGGGCTCCGCACCGGCCGTGTTGACCGACGACACGATGCGGTCGCCGGTCTCGAACGTCCACCGCACCTGTCCGGTCGCGGCGTCGCACGCCCGCAGGACGCCCGCTTCGTCGCCGAACACGACCAGCCCGGGGGCGGGCTCGCGGATTGCCGTCGGCGAGGAGGCGATGGTGTCCGGCCCCTCGAATTGCCATTTCGCGGTCCCGCGTGCGAGGTCCAAGGCCACCAGTTTGCCGGATTCGTCGCTGACGTAGACCGTCCCGCCCGCGACCGCCGGCGTACACGAGCTGCCGGCCTTCAGGTCATACGACCAGCAGACGACCAGCTCGTCCGGCAGCGTGCTCCCGGCGACGCCGGACTGCGTCGGGCAACCGCGAAACATCGGCCAGTCGGGGCCGGCGGACGAGGGTTGCGAGGCGGGGCGTGAGGCGGGCGCCGTGGCCGGCCGAGTTGGTGAGGACTGGGCCGCACCCGTCAGAACCCCGCACGCCAGCGCTGGGCCAGGCGTCCCACCACTGGCGTGGTGGGTTCTGCCAGCGGGTCCTGGCGCGGCCGCGGCGCCCAGCGCGAGCAGCGGCGCGAGAACTGTGTGGAATCGTCGGCCGGTCATGCGGGTCCGCTCAAGGGTCGCCGATCATGCTACACTACCCGCGAACTGACCGGAGGACGAGCGATGCGGCGGCGTGCCTTCACGATCATCGAGCTGCTGGTCGTCGTGGCCATCATCGCGGTGCTGCTGGCCATTCTGTTGCCGTCGTTGGGCCAGGCCCGCGCCCGCGCCAAGCTGGTGCAGTGCCAGACGCACCTGCGCACCATCGGCCACGCCATCGAGTTCTACGTCGGCGACAACCGTGACATCTATCCCGACGCCCCGTTCTACGGGTGCCTCGGCTACCGCGGGCGCAGCCCGTACCACGCCCTGCTCGGCAGTCAGGACCCGGAAAGCCGCCGCCCGATGAACCGTTACTTCGGCGTCGAGGACAATACCGTCGGCGACGAGTTCCAGGTCGAGCGGAAGCACAAGGACCTGTTCGAGTGCCCGTCCGACCGCGGCGACGCGTATTTCAAGCTCGCCGGCAAGTACTTCGTCGAGCACGGGACGAGTTACGTGTACGCCAGCGAGATCAAGGAGTTCCCCGTGCCGACGTTCGGGGTGCTGAGTTGCCGCGGGCTGCCGCGGTCGCGGATCAAGTTCGCGGCCAAGAAGATCGTGTTCCAGGAGCCGGTGTTCAACCCATCGTTCGATCTCAATGACGACCGCTCGCGCTGGCACCATCAGGGCCGCCACCACGGCAACCTGCTGTTTGCCGACGGGCACGTGGAGTTCCTGTACACACAGATCTTCGACGTCCAGGCCCGCCCCGACGAGAACGAAGTCTACTATTGAAAGAGCAACCGCCAAGGTGCCAAGAGCGCCAAGGTTGCCAAGAACGGAAACGCCGGGACAGGCGTCGCGGCCGTGCGGCGGGAGGCAAGGCATCGGACATGAGTGCGCTTCGCGTGTCAGCATACGGCCGCGCCGTCCGACAACGGCCAACACGCCGACCCGTGCTCGGACGGATCGAACCCGATGCGGAATTGCTCATGATCTCCGGTTCTTCTTGGCGCCCTTGGCGCTCTTGGCGCCTTGGCGGTTGCCTCTCGCGGATGCGGCGATGCGCGTGATTCACCTCGCCGCCGGGGCCGCGGGCATGTACTGCGGCAGTTGCCTGCACGACAACCGCCTCGTGGCCGCCCTGCGCGGCCAGGGGCGCGACGCGCTCCTCGTGCCGCTGTATACGCCGCTACGCACCGACGAGCAGGATGTGAGCGAGCGGCGACTCTACTACGGCGGCCTGAACGTCTATCTCCAGCAGGCGACCGCCCTTTTTCGCCACACGCCGCGCTTTCTGGACCGCCTGCTTGATGCTCGTGTGCTGCTGCGCGCGCTGGGCCGGCTGGCGGGGCGCACGCGCGCGGAGGAACTCGGCGCGCTGACGGTCTCGGTCCTGGAAGGGCCGGCCGGGGCGCAGCGGAAAGAGCTGGCGCGATTGATCGCGGGTCTGCGGCGACTGGCGCCGCGACTCGTGCATCTGCCGAACCTCATGTTCGTGGGCGTGGCGAGCGCGTTGAAGTCGGCCCTGGGGGTGCCGATCGTCTGTGCCCTGGCCGGCGAAGACATCTTCCTGGACGACCTGCCCGAGCCGCACCGGCGGCGGGCGCTCGATCTGATCCGCACCGGGGCCGCCGACGTGGACGCGTTCGACGCCCCGACGGCCTATTACGCGCGGCACGCCGCTGAGCACTTCGGGCTGCCGGCCGAGCGCGTCCATCATGTTCCAATGGGCATTTATGCCGCGGATTTCCCGGCGGCCGACCCGCCGCGGGCCCCGTTCACGATCGGCTATCTGGCCCGCGTGTGCCCGGCCAAGGGGTTGCTGAACCTGGCCCGCGCGCTGGTCAAGCTGCACGCGGCGGGCCGCGATGTCCGCGTGCGGGCCGCCGGCTATCTCGGCCCGGCGGACCGGCGGTATCTGGAGCGCGTGCGGCAGGAGCTGGCGGCGTTCAGTGTGCCGGAGGAGGCGTTCGAATACGTTGGCGAGGTGACGCGCGACGCGAAGATCGCGTTCCTGCGGACGCTGCACGTGCTGTCGGTGCCGACGGAGTATGTCGAATCGAAGGGGTTTTACGTCCTGGAGGCACTCGCGGCCGGCGTCCCGGTCGTGCAACCCGCGCACGGTTCGTTCCCCGAGCTCATCGCGGCGACCGGCGGCGGGCTGCTGTATGACCCGCGCAGCCCGGAAACACTCGCCGGCACGCTCGCCCGGCTGATGGACGACGAGCCGCGGCGCCGTCGGCTGGCGGAGCAGGGGCGGGCGGCCGTGCAGGCGTCGTTCACGGCCGAGCGGGCCGCCGACGCGATGTGGCGGCTGTACGAGCAGCTCGTCGCACGTTGACGCCGCCCCCTTGGCGCTGGCCCTTTCTTGGCGGCTAATGTCACCATGCTCCAGGCGGAAGCTCTGTGCAAACGCTATCCGACGCGCGCCGGCGAGCTGACCGTCCTGCGTGACGTGTCGCTGATACTACGGCCCGGGGAGTCCGCCGCGATCCTGGGGCCGTCCGGCTCGGGCAAGAGCACGCTGCTCAACCTGCTCGGCACGCTGGACACGCCGACGACGGGCCGCGTGCGACTCGACGACTGTGACCCGTTTGCTTTACCGGCAGGCGAGTTGGCGCGGTTTCGCAATCGGCGGATCGGGTTCGTTTTCCAGGATCACCACTTGCTGCCGCAGTGCTCGGTGCTCGAGAACGTGCTCGTGCCGACGTTCGCGGGAATCCCCGACGCGGACAGCGACCGCCGGGCCCGCGATTTGCTCGACCGCGTCGGGCTGGCCGAGCGGCTCGAGCATCGCCCGGCGGAGCTCTCCGGCGGTGAGAAGCAGCGCGTCGCGCTGGCCCGTGCTTTGGTCAATCAACCGCGGCTGGTGCTGGCCGACGAGCCGACGGGGAATCTCGACCGTGCGACGGCGGAACGCGTCGGCGAGCTCCTGGCCGCGCTACCGCGCGAGCACGGCGTCATTCTCGTGGTCGTGACGCACAGCGATGCCCTGGCCCGACGGTTTGACCGGCAGTACGAGTTGAACGAGGGCGTGTTGCGGCAGTGCTAATCTGCCGCCTCGTTCAGACTGCGCCGCATCCGAACCGAGCCGCGACCGTGAGGGAGCGGTTTCCGCGAGCCTCCGGGCGCTCCGCGCCCTTGCCGTCGCGTCTCGGAATCTCGCGTTTCCTGCGAGGCCCCGCATGAACCGGCTCATGCTGCCCTGGCGGAACTTGCGGTATCACCGGCGGGCGCACCTCGCGGCGACGCTGGGCGTGGTCGCGGGCTCTGCCGCGCTGATGGGAGCGCTGTTCGTCGGCGACTCCCTGCGTGGCAGCCTGCGGGCCGAAGCCCTCGGCCGGCTCGGCCGCGTTGACCACGTGCTCCGGGCCCCGCATTACTTCCGCGAAGCGCTGGCGGATGACCTGGCCGCGGCGGCCCCTGACCTGAGACTCCACGTCGCGCCGGCCGTCGCGCTCCGCGGCAGCGCGACGCACGCGGACACGCGGGCGGTCGCGGCCGGCATCCGCGTTTGGGCCATCGAAGCACGCTTCGGTGCCTTGGCCACGCCAAGCTCCCCGTTTGGGCGCACCCCGGGTGATGGGGAGGTCGTACTCAACGGGCCGCTGGCCGCGGAACTCGGGGCACGTAAAGGCGATGCCATCTTGCTGCGCGTCGCCCGACCGGCGTCCATTTCGCCGGAGACGTTGCTCGGCCGGCGCGACACGCCGCCCGCGATGCTGCGTCTGACGGTGGCCCGCGTTGTTCCCGCCGCCGGACTCGGAGCGTTCAGTCTCGACGCGCAGCAGCGGTCCCCGCGCAATGCGTTCGTTTCGCTGGCCACGCTGCAACGCGCGCTGGGCCAGCCGGGGCGCGTCAACACGTTGCTGGTCGCGGGCGGCAATGGCACGGCTGATGGCGAGGCCCTCGCTGCCGCGTTGACGTTGGCGGCCACACCCGCCGATCTCGGCCTGCGGCTGCGCGTCGATGCGGCGCTCGGCTATGTCGGTTTGGAAAGCGAAACGCTGTTGCTGGCACCGCCTGTCGAAGCCGCCGCCCGGCGGGCCGCGGACTCGATCGGCTGCCCCGCCGTCGGCGTCCTCGCTTATCTCGCCAATAGCATCGCGCAGGGCGACTCGCCGGAGCACGCCGTGCCGTACGCGACCGTTGTCGCGGTCGAGCCCGTGCCCGCGCTGCTGCAAACATGGACGTGGCAAGCAGGTGGTCCGCCGCACTCGGGCGAGATCGTGCTCAACGATTGGGCGGCCGATGACCTCGGCGCTGAGCCCGGCGATGTCGTCGAGTTGACGTACTACGAGCTGGTTGCCGCCGGCCGATTGGAGACGCGATCCGCGCCACTTCGCGTGGCCGGCGTCGTCGCGCTGCGGGACGGCGCCGCCGACCCCGATCTGGTGCCGCCGTACCCGGGGGTGACGGACACCGATCGCATCTCGGACTGGGACCCGCCCTTCCCGATCGACATGCGGCGGATTCGTGAGCGCGACGAGGTGTACTGGGAAGCCCACCGCGCAACGCCCAAGGCGTTCGTCACGCTGGAGGACGGGCAGCGGCTCTGGGCCCGCGACGCGGACCGCTTCGGCAGACTGACGAGCCTGCGCGTGTACGCGCCGCCCGGCGACTCGCTGGCAACGACCGCGGCAGCGTTCGCGGCGCGACTGCGGCGCGAGCTGGATGTCCGCAGCGCCGGATTAGCGTTTGACCCCGTTCGCCGGCGGGCCCTGGAAGCGAGTCAGGGCACGACGGACTTTTCCGGCCTGTTCATCGGCTTCAGCTTCTTCCTGATCGCATCGGCGGCGCTGCTGGTGGCGCTGCTGTTTCGGCTGGGCGTGGAACGGCGCGCGGCCGAAATCGGCCTGCTGCTGGCCGCCGGCTTCACGCCGGGCCGCGTGCGGCGGCTGCTCCTGACCGAAGGACTGGCGGTCGCCGCCCTCGGGACCGCGCTGGGGTTGCTCGCGGCGCGCGGGTACGCGTGGCTGATGCTGGCGGGGCTGCGGTCATGGTGGTCCGACGCCGTGCAGGCCCCGTTCCTGACCCTGCACACGACGCCGCGCAGCTACGCGATTGGCGGCGGGGCGAGTCTCGCCGTGGCGGCGCTGGCGATCGTTGTCGCGTTACGGGGCCTGGTCCGTCGGCCGCCGCGCACGCTGCTGGCCGGACCACACGCCTTGGCCGCGGACTCCGAGGTGGCCGGACGGTATCGCCCCCGCGTCGCCGGGGGTGTCAGTGTTCTCACCGCGCTGGGTGCCGCCGGTCTGTTGGTGGCGTCGTGGTGGGGCGACGTGCTGCCACGGACAGCCGCGTTCTTCGCCGGCGGAACGGCCCTGCTCGTGGCCGGCCTGGCCGCGCTGGCGGCGTGGCTGGCGAGTGGGCCGGGGGTTTGCGACACTCGAGTCGGGGTTGGCGGCCCTGGACCGGGCCGCGACAGCGAGCGAGCGGGGAAGCTGGAGACGCATCCGCCTTCCGCTCCCTCACGGTCGCGGCTCGGACCGGCACGGTCGCGGCTCGGGCCGCTGTGGCGCCTGGGGATCCGCAACGCGCGCCGTCATCGCGGCCGGAGCCTGCTCACCGCCGCCCTGATCGCTTTCGCCGCGTTCGTCATCACCGCGCTGCATGCGCTGCGGCTCATGCCGCCGACCGACGTCACCGACCGACACGGCGGCACCGGCGGTTTCGCGCTGCTGGCCGAGGCCGACGTGCCGCTCCTGCACGATCTGAACACGGCAGAGGGCCGCGCGGCGCTGAACATGACCCGGGCGGAGGTGAGCGAACTGGACGGCGTGACGAGCTACCCACTGCGCCGGCGCGACGGCGATGAGACGAGCTGCCGGAACATCTATCGCCCGACGCGACCACGCATACTGGGCGCCACGGAAAAGCTCATCGACCGCGGCGGGTTCGCGTTCGCGGCGACCCAGGCGCGCCGCGACGACGAACGACGCAACCCGTGGCTCCTCCTGCGACGACCGCTGCCGGACGGGGCGATTCCGGCGCTGGCGGACGAAGCCGCCGCCCGCTGGCAACTCCATGTGAACCTGGGCGATGCGCTCACCGTGCAGGACGAGCGGGGCGCGGAGGTTGCCGTGCGATTGGTGGCCTTGCTCAAGGGCAGCGTCCTGCAAGGCGAGGTCATCCTGCACGAGCGGGATTTCACCCGGCTGTATCCGTCCGCCAGCGGTTACGCCATGCACCTGATTGAAACGCAGCCGGAGCGGACCGCGCGGGTCAGGGCCATGCTGGAGCGGAGCCTGAGCGACTACGGGCTGGCAGTGACGCCGACGGCGCAGCGACTCGCCGACCTCCAGGCCGTCCAGAACACCTACTTGTCCACGTTTCAAGCGCTTGGCGGCCTCGGGCTGCTGCTCGGCGTGCTGGGGCTGACGGCGATCATGCTGCGAAACGTGAGTGAACGCCGCGGCGAATTGGCCCTGCTGCGCGCGGTCGGGTTTGCGCCGCGGGCCCTCGGTCTGCTGGTCCTTGTCGAAAACGCGTTCCTGGTGGCCGTGGGCCTCGGCGTCGGCGTGGTCAGTGCGGCGGTCGTCGTGGCGCCGCACATGATCGAGCGCGGGGCCCCGGTGCCGTGGTTGTCCCTGCTGGGCCTGTTCGCCGGCATCCTGCTCGCGGGCGTGGCGACCGGGGTGGTGGCGCTCGTCGCGGCGCTGAGAGAGCCCCTGTTGTCCGCCCTGCGCGCGGAGTAGGTCGGCGCCCGGCCCGCTCACGGGCGCTGAACCCCCCGGCGGCCGCCGGGCCGGGCCGCCCGGGCTTTCGCCTCCCGCGCCGTTTCGCCGCCGACGGATTGCGGTACGATGGGGCGCGGTCGCCGGCCGGGTGCCGGCACAACACAGCGGGCCCGCATGTCTTCCGACCCTTCCCAGGATGAATGTCGCGCGGCACGGGACGCGATGGTCGCGGACCAGTTGGAGGCCCGCGGCATTCACCATCCGGCGGTCCTGGACGCGCTGCGGCGCGTGCCGCGCGAGCGCTTCCTTCCCATGCTTCAGCGGGCTTATGCCTACTCCGACGGCGCCCTGCCGATCGAGTGCGGCCAGACGATCTCCCAGCCGTACATGGTCGCCCGCATGACCGAGCTGCTCGCCCCGCGGCCGGAGCACACCGTCCTCGAAATCGGCACCGGGTCCGGCTATCAGACTGCGGTCCTGGCGTGCCTGGTCCGGCACGTCTACACGATCGAATGGCACCTGAAGTTGATGAACCAGGCCGCCCAACGGCTGGAAGAGCTGGGACTGCGGAACGTCACGTATCGCTGCGCCGACGGTTCGGTCGGCTGGCCGCAGCGCGCCCCCTTCGACGGCATTCTCGTCACCGCCGGCGCCCCGGACATCCCGGCGCCGCTCTGCGATCAGCTCGCCGTCGGCGGTCGGCTGGTCATTCCCATCGGTCCGACCGGCGATCAGACGCTCGTCCGCGTGCAACGCGAGGAGCACGGCTGCCGCCGCGAGGACATCATGAAATGCCGCTTCGTGAAGCTGCTGGGTCAGGCGGGCTGGCCGGCTTGACCGCGGCCGCTCATCTCACGCACGCCCGAATGGGCCGGCGCGATCAGGCGACCGGGGAGGGCGAGACTCCTGCCGAGCCGCACGTAGCGGCCGGGCTCCGTACCGGCCGTCCGGTCCAAGCCGCGGCTCGCCGGGAGGCCCGCTCTTCCGTCCGACGCCCCACGTTCCCGAATGCCCGGATAGACGATTCTCGCGGCGGGAGCGCCCCCATAAGAAGATGGAAGGTCTAGCCGTGGCGCGCCTAGGACCTTCCATCATCGTTCGCGGCCCGTCGTCCGGGCCACGCTCGCTTGTCGTGCGATCGCCGCCAAGACGACGATGCGCCGTCATAATGCGCGAAACGCGCGGCGGGTTGCAAGAGGATTTCAAAAAAAACTCGCGCAATTGTCCCCCGCGCGCCGCGGGCCGCCGTGCCGGTCGCCACGACGCGGCGCCGCCGCAAGTTGCGGCCCCGCACTCCCGGGGCGTCGCCGTCTAGAAGTGCGCATCAGAACCCCGCACGCCAGTGCGGGGGCTCCGCGCCCCACCACTTGCGAGGTGGGTTCTGTCAGGGGCGGTAACACGCGCGGCGCGTCGCCGAATCACGCCGAAACGCCGGGACCCCCCTGCGGAAGGAAGCCGATGGTGGGAGTTGAACCCACAACCCCGGCTTTACGAAAGCCGTGCTCTGCCATTGAGCTACATCGGCGCCGCGGGCCGCCGCGGTCACACGTCGATCAGCTTAGGAACGTTGCGGGCCGGAATCAAGGGCCCGCAAGGTCGGCGCCATTCGCGGCGGCGGCAAGCATGTCATCGGATCGGGGACAGGTGGCGATGGGATTCGAACCCATGAAAAACGGATTTGCAATCCGCTCCCTTAGTCCACTCGGGCACGCCACCGCAACGCGGCCCTCGCCGGCGCCGCGCCGACGAAGTGACCGCGATTATAAGGCCCCGCGCCGCGGCGTCGCAAGTTCGGCCCCCGTCCGCGTTCCCGCCGGGACGCGGGCGCGAGCGCGCAGCGGCGGAGTTGTCACCACGCGGCAAGCCATTGACCCGTGACCCGCTCGCCCGATAATGCCCCCGAGCGAGTGCGGAACAAGGCCCCGCCTTGTTCCCGAGAAAGTAGAACAAGGCTCCGCCTTGTTCCCGAGAAAGTAGAACAAGGCTCCGCCTTGTTCCCGAGAAAGTAG
>CAYWYJ010000040.1:0-7669 GCA_964462635.1 uncultured Planctomycetales bacterium | reverse complement strand
AACAAGGTTCTGCCTTGTTCCCGAGAAAGTAGAACAAGGCTCTGCCTTGTTCCTGGCCCCTCACCCCGATTGAGAGCCGTTGGTGCGGTCTGAACGGTGCTTCAACGTGCGGCGTGGTGCCGGCCGGTCGTGGTCCCGTGGCGTCGGGCGCGTCCGGGGGGGCGCGGTGGTGGCGCTGACCGCGCTCGCGCTGGCCGCACCCGCCCTGTCGCAGCACGATTTCGACGATCGCCCGCTGCTGGCCGCGACCATCAGCGCCAAGGACGTCGAATTACGGGCCCGCTGGATCCGGCAGTGGCGCGACGAACAGGGGACGCTCATTCTGGTCTGCAACGGCGGGTTCCGCCTCGAACTTGGTCCGCGCGAGCTGTCGGCCAACAACGCGGTGATCTGGATCGAGCCCGGCCGCAGCGAGGACACCGGCCGCAAGTTCTACGCGCTGACGGTCTATCTGTGCGAAAACGCGGAAGTCCGCGAGGCCGCCGGCACGGTCACGCTCGACACGGTGCTGCTGGTTCGCGGGCTGCGGACGCACGGCAAGATCATCAAGTACCAGGATGCGTACGCGACGGAGAACCTCGAAAGCTCGCCCCTGTATCAACAGGCACTGCGCGATCGGCTGGCCTTCGAGCGCGGCGAACCGCCGGGGCCGCCGCCGGCCCCCATCGTCGCCCGCCCGACGGACCTGCGGCCGACGGTGGAACGGCCGCCGCGGGTCATCCGCTATCGCCTGCCGCGGGTCGAGCCGGCCCAAACATCCGAAGGGGAGCGGGTGTTCGTGGCGACGGGCGGCGTCTACTTTTCACAAGCGGGCGGCCCGGACGCCGCCATGCTGGAGATTCGCGCCGAAAACGCCGTGGTCTTCCCCGCGCCCGAGGGCGTTGACTCGCTCCTCGAACCGGGAGCACCGGCCGACGAGCAGGAGTCGTCCGCCCCGGCCGCCGCGCCCGCGGCGCCTCCCGGGGCGCCCGCGGCCCAACCGCCCGCGTCGCCGCCGCCATCCGACGAGCGCCCCAGCGGTTCGCTGCTCGGACTGGGGATGCCGGGCGGGCCGGCGCGGCTGCGAGCGGTGTATCTCGAAGGCGACGTTATCCTCTCCCTGGGGAACCGCTTCGTGCGGGCCGACCGGCTGTACTACGATTTCGAGCACGATCGGGCGATGATCCTCGACGCGGTCTTCCGGGCCGACATCCCCGAACGGCAGATTCCGCTGTACGTCCGGGCGGACGAGATTCGGCAGCTCTCGGCCCGCGAGTTTGCCGCCGACCACGCCGTCGTCACCACCAGCGAGTTCTTCACGCCCAGCTACCACGTCGGCGCGGAGCGCGTCTACGTCCGCGACCTGACCAGGCGCGACGTGGAAGGCCGGGCCGCGGGGCCGCTGACCGGCGATTATGAGCTGAAGAACGCGACGCTCAACGTGGCCGGGGCCCCGCTGCTGTGGTGGCCGTACAGCCGCGGCCGGCTCGAAACCAGCGAGACGCTCATCCGCCGCGTGCGCACCGCCTACAGCAGCGACCACGGCTTCGAGTTCGAGTCGGCGTGGTACCTGCTGAACCTGCTGGGCATCCCGGCGCCGGAGGGCTACGACGCCACGTTGCGGCTGGACTACCTCTCCAAGCGCGGGCCGGGCGTCGGCATCGACGCCGACTACGAGCGCGAGGACCACTACGGCCTGCTCCGCAGCTACTACCTCCACGACGACGGCGAGGACAGCCTGGGGCCGCTCCGCCGCCGACTGGAGGACCCCAGCACGTCCGAACGCGGGCGCGTCCTGTGGCGGCACCGGCACTACCTGCCGTATGACTGGGAGGCGACGCTCGAAGCGGCGTACATCTCCGACCCGCACTATATGGAGGAGTTCGAGAAGTCCGAGTGGTTCGAGGGCAAGCCGCCGGAGACCTCGATCTACCTGAAGCGGGCGCGCGGCGTCGAGGCCCTCACCTTCCTCGCCAACTGGCGGCTCCAGGACTTCCTCACCCAGACCGAGCACCTGCCCGAGCTGGCGTACCGGCGGATCGGCGATACCTTCCTCAGCCCCGTCGTGCTCTATCACGAATCCCGGGTCGGCGCCGTCCGCTATCGCACCCGCGACTGGGAACCGCACGACCTGCCGTACCGCCTCTATCAGCAGCGCTACACCGGCCGGTCCGTCTTCGATGTCCCCGGCTCCAGCGACGTGACCTTCCGCACGGAGGCCCGCCAGGAGGCCGAACTCCCGCTCAAACTCGGCACCCTGAACGTCGTGCCGTTCGCCTCCGTCCGCGGCACCTACTGGGACGGTCAGCCGCGCGACGACGGCGGGCTGGGACGCGGCCTGGGCGTCTACGGCGTCCGCGGCGGCACCAGCTTCAGCCGCGTATACGACCACATCGAGTCCGAGCTGTTCGACGTGCACCGCATCCGGCACATCGTGCAGCCCCAGTACGCCGTCTGGTGGGGCCACAGCAACGTCCGCAGTGACGAGCTGACACCATTCGACTCCGGCATCGAGACCATCGACGGCTTCTACGGCGGCATGGTGGGCGTGCGGCAGACGTGGCAAACGAAGCGCGGGCCGGCGGACGCCCGGCGGACCGTGGACCTGCTCACCCTGAACCTCGAAGCCGGGGCGTTCGGCGACACGGACGGGCGGCACGACTTCTCCAACGGCTACGCCAACCCGCTGCGCCCCGAGAACAGCCGCACGCGAAACTACGTCGCCGGCGACCTGATCCACCGCCTCAGCGACACCACCAGCCTGCTGTACGACTTCAACGTGGACATGAACGACTGGCAGTTCGACCGCCACAATGTCGCCCTCGCCGTCGAGCGCAGCCCGCGGCTGGCGTACGTCTTCGGCTGGCGTTACGCCGGCGACATCGACATGAGCCTGGTGGGCGGCGGCTGGAACTACAAGCTCACCGAGAAGCACATCACCTCGGTGCGGGCGTGGTACGACATCGACACGGGTGATCTGGGCGAGGTCGCCGTCGCCTACGTCCGCAAGCTGCCGCGCTGGTACCTGGGACTGGCGTTCGAGTACGACAACATCGACGACGACTTCACGGTGTCCGTGTCGCTGTGGCCCGAGGGCATCCCCGAGTGGACCCTCGGCTCCCGCCGCTTCACCGGACTGGCCACCTCCACCGGCATCCGGCCGTAGCTTCAATCGGCCGACGCGAACGGGGCGACGCTCCGCCCCTTCACCGGCACCATGTGTACGGCGCACGCCAGGCACGGATCAAACGAGTGGACGACTCGCAGGAGCTCGACCGGCTGGTCGAAGTCGTCCACGATCGTCCCGATGAGGGCCTGTTCGATGGGTCCGGGCACGCCCGCCGTGTCGCGCGGCGACGCATTCCAGCACGTGGGGGTCACGACCTGATAGCGGCTGATCTTGGTGGCGCTGATCTGGAGCCAGTGCCCCAGGGCGCCGCGCGGGGCCTCCGTCAAGCCATAGGCGGCGGCCGAGGCCGGCGGGGTGTTGTGTTGGTACACCGGCTGACCGACCTGCAATTCGGCCAGCCAAGTCTGCATCGCCCGCGCGACCTTGAGGGCTTCCTGGGCACGGGCCACGTGCCGGTCCATGACCGACACGCCGCGACTGTAATCCCCGTTGATCCACAGCCGGGCCAACGGTCCCACCTCGTACGGCTGGCCGTCGTAACGCGGGGCCTTCAGCCAGGAGTACGCGTCCGGCTTGGGGAACTGCGGACTGGTGACCCCGGCGGCCGGCGGCAGGCCGGAGGTGCCCTCCTCGTACCAGGCCCGATGCACGTCTTCGGCGATCGCGTTGATGTCCACGGATTGCACGCCCGGGACCCCGGCGGCAACGCGGCCCCGACGTAGCAGCTTCTGCGTCCCGCCGGCATCCAGGTCGAACACGCCGTAGGCCAGCAGGTTGCCCGGACCGCCGCCGATTTCGAAGTAGTCGTCGTAGAACAAGCTCAGCACCTTGACGTCGGGGATCCAGACGTCGGTGATGAACGCAATCAGCTCATTCAGGAACGTTTGGCACTGGGCGATGCGGGCCGTGGTGGGCGGGCACGTCAGGCCGCCGGGCAGGTACGCGGGCGGGTGCGGCAGTCGTCCGCCGAAGACGGCCGCCAGCTCATGCGCCTTGCGGCGCATGGTCAGCGCGGTGAGGTAGTTGTTGACGAACCGCGCATTCGTCGCGGGATCCAGACGCCGGTCGCTGGTCCACGCGGGCTGCCACGGCGGCATGGCCGGTCCGTCGATGTAATCCGGCAGGGACAGGTGATAGAAGTGCAGCAGGTGGCTCTGAAGGTAGTTCGCGCCCAGCACCAGGTTGCGCAGGATACGCCCATTCGCCGGAACGTTGACGCCGGTCGCCGCATCGAGGGCCAGCACCGCGGCCAGCCCGTGCGACACGGGACACACGCCGCAGATGCGTTGGGTGATGGGGACGGCGTCCCAGGGCGCCCGGCCGATGAGGACTTGCTCGAAACCGCGGAACAAGGCCCCCGTGCACCAGGCGTCCACGACGTGCCACGTGCCACGGAGGTTGTCGACCAGCACCTCGATCTTGAGGTGCCCTTCAATCCGGGTAAGCGGGTCCACCGTGATGACGCGCGGGACCAGACGCAGCCGTCCGGAACGGGAGGAAGGCGTCACGGGCTGCGGGTCGGGAATGCGGGAAACGCGTGACATCGAATAACCTCCGCCGAAGCGTGCCGCTTCGGGCTATGTGAAGAACGCCTGGGTGCCGGGGAACGTTGAGTTGGTGCAGCCCATGCACAGGGATCCCGAACCAACGCACCAGTTGACGCCGCCGTTGAAGAGCTGGTTGGGGCACAGGCCGCGCGTCGATCGGCCGCGGCAGCCCAGGCCCTCCTTGCAGTTGCTCGTCTGGGCCCAACTGGTCGCCAGCGACGTGCCGCGCAGCGGGCACGCGCTGTGAATGGTGCTGCCGTACAGCGCGGTCGGCCGTCCCGAGGTATCCAGCGGGATGGACTGCCCGGCGACCAACTGCGCGATGACGTAGACGATCCAGTTCGGATGAGGCGGACAACCGGCCACGTTGATTGTGGACAGGCCGGTGACCTGCGCCACGCTCTGGATCGCCGCCGGGTTCGGCGGGGCCGCGGGGATCCCGCCGAACGCGGCACACGTGCCGACGCAGACGATCTTCGCGGCCCGCGGGGCCAACGTCGTGACCGCTTCGCGCAACGTGACGTCCACGCCCCCATCGCTCCAGGCCCAGCAGGCGTTGCCGTTGAACGCCGTCGGCACGCCGCCTTCGACGAACAGCAGGTATCCGCCGGCGGCGTAGGCGTCGCTGACGGCATCGACGGCGGTCTGTCCCGCCGCCGCCATGATCGTCGGGTGGTACGCGAGGTTGATGACGTTGACCAGTACGTCGGCGGCATCGTAGGGGGCCGTGGCCGAGATGTGGTTAAGGAACGAGACCGAACACCCGGAGCACCCGGCGCCCTGGAGCCAGAGCACGGTGGGACCGTTCGGATTGCGCAAGGCCTCGACCAGCGCCGCGAAGGCCGTGCGGCCCAAGCCGAGCGCCGCGGCCGAGGCGCCACAGTACTTTAAGAAGCTGCGACGAGAGACTTGCATCCCGCATCCTCCAGCGTGCGATGAACCTGCGAGCTGTCCCCCGTGCCGACGGGCCGAGGCGAATGCCGGCTCGTGACACCTTCACCGTGGCGAAAAAACCCCGCCTTCCGCGTTGGTCCGCCGAGCGCGTCGCCCCAATGGGAGCCGTCACACGCCCCCGGGCACATGGCCCGTGCTACGGGTCGAATCAACTCCAGCGCTCCGCAACGGACGCGGCTCCCGTCCGCGCACAACACAACCTGCCCACATAATAGCACGCGCCACGGTAAAAGGGTACTTGCCCATAATCTTCTCGCGTTGTCCCGAACAAGGCATATCTGCGTTTGTGTTGATTGCGGCGGCGTTTATCTTTCGCGCGTTCCAGCCGCGCACACCAGGAAATGCGGCCCGACAAGGTTGACGCCAACGCCGCGATGGGTAATCGCTCCCCGCCAGTTGAGTCCCCGCCCCCCTTGCCCTTCGGCTATCCGGGCCGCAAGCGCACGATGACTACGTTCGGCTGTCCCTCGAAGCGCCGTTCGATCTGCACGCCCGGCGCCGAACCGGGGTCGGCGAGCCCGTCGAAGCGCCCCAGCCGCATCTGGTCCGCGTAATAGCCGCCGTGTACGTCGTGCAGCGCATCGTGCCAGAGGATGTACGTGATCCGCCGCTGCCGGCACTCAGTCAGAATGTCCGGCCAGCCCTCCGCGGCGATGTCGGCGAAGGCAACGAAGCGGTCCGGCGGCTCGCGGCCGACGAACAGCCGCAATAGCCCCGGCTGCGACGAGAGCACGCGGTCGGTCGCCGCGGCGTGGTCGCGTATCCAGCGGGCCGCGACGACGACGTTCCGCATTTCCTGCCCCGTTCCCAGCTTCGCCGAGGCTTTGCCAAGCTGCACGGCGACCAACAGCGCTGCCGCCAGCAGCAAGACCACCGCTGACAACCGGCGACCCGACAGCCACGGCGCCGCCCAGATCACCGCGAGCGCCACGAGCGCCAGCAGACCGACGCGGTCCGCGAAGCGCCCCGCCCCGGCGGTGGCCGTGGCAATCCCCTGGGCTTCATTGCACAAAGCAGCCAGCACCATGAGGCCGACCGCCACCGCAGCAATTCCCAGCGCAGCCGCGGGTGGCTTCAGTCGCGCCAGCCAACCGACTGCGGCGCGCAAGCCGCCGCCGGCCAGCAGCACGACGAGTGGCGCGGGGGGATAGCCGAACCGGTCCACCTGTACCGGGAACACCGTGTGAACGACCCCGTACGCCAGCACCGCCGCGACCGTCGTCACCGTCCCCGCGTCGCGCCCCCGCAGGCCCGCCGCCACGCCAACCGGAACCAGCAGCAGCGGGACATAGCAGAGCGCGGCGTTCAACGCGGGTTCGAGTTCGGCGAGCCACACGGGCAGCCGGATCAGCCGCGGGTCGAAGGCCGTCTGGGCGATCAATGTGGCGGTGGCGAGCGGCTCGAACGCCGGCTCCGTGACGATGCGGCCCAGGTAGTGGTCCGCCGAGCGCTCCGCCCACGTCAGCCCCGTGAGAACCAGCACGACGACGAGCGGCAGCGACGCCAGAAGCACCCCCAGCCCGACCCGCCACAGCGAGCGGCGCTGCCACAACTCGGCGAGGGCCAGGCCCACGATGAGGCCGGCGGCATCGTAGCGGACCAGGGTGGCGAGGGCCGCCGCCGCGTAGGCCCAGCGGCTGCCGCGCTGCGCCAGCGCCACGGTCAGCAGCAGCCCGGCGGTCAGCAGCGGCTCCACGATGACGTGCGCCGTGCAATACAGACCCATCGGCAACAGCAGCACCCACGCCGCGGCCCACCGGGCCCCCGCCCCAAGCCCCCGCCGACCAATCAGATACACGAGCAGCCCGTTGACCGGCAGCAGCCCCGCATTGACCCACTCGGCGGCGTGAAACTCCGGTGCCTCGCCGGGCAGGAGCTTGGACAGGCCGACCACAAGCACGGGGAACACCGGCCCGCGTTTGAACGTTGGTGGCAGCTCGCCGCCCAGCCACGCGTGCCCGCATTCGACGAACTCCAGGAAGTCCGTGTACGGCATCGCGTAATAACCGCGGCAGGCCAGCCCCAGCACCAGTCCCAGCGCCAGCAACGCCGCCAGATC
>CAYWYJ010000039.1:0-29263 GCA_964462635.1 uncultured Planctomycetales bacterium | reverse complement strand
CGCGTCACGTCGCCGCCGTAGCACTTGGCCGTCACGTTCTTGCGGAACGGCTTGATCGTCTCGCGGGCGATGATCTTGCTGCCGATCGCGGCCTGGAGGGCGATCTCGAACTGGTGGCGGGCGATCTCCCGGCGGAGCTTGATGAGGAACCGCCGCCCGCGGGCCTCGGCCTTGCTGCGGTGGCAGATCAGGCTCAGGGCATCGACCGGGACCCCGTTGACCAGGATGTCGAGCTTCACCAGGTCGCTGGCCCGGTAGCCGATGACGTGGTAGTCCATCGTCCCGTAGCCGCGGGTCACGCTCTTCAGCTTGTCATAGAAATCGTAGAGAATCTCGTTGAAGGGAAACTCGTACGTCAGCATCACCCGCTGCGGCGACAGGTACTCCTGCTGGCGGAACGCGCCCCGGCGCTGGTCGGCCAGTTGCATGATGCTGCCGATCGCGTCGGCCGGCGTGATGATCTGCATCTCGATGATGGGCTCGCGCAGCTCCTCGATCGTCCCCATGTCCGGCAGGTCGCCCGCCGACTCGACGTGCCGCGTGCTCCCGTCCCGCAACCGCACCTCGTACGTCACGCTGGGGGCCGTCTGCACCACCGACACGCCGCCCTCCCGCTCCAGCCGCTCCTGCACGATGTCCATGTGCAGCAGCCCCAGGAACCCGCAGCGGTACCCCGGCCCCAGGGCGTCGCTGTGCTGCGGTGCAAAACTGAACGAGGCGTCGTTCAGGCTCAGCTTCCCCAGCGCCTCCCGCAGCGCGTCAAACGTCTCCCCGCTCGACGGGTAGAAGTCGCAGAACACCATGTGCTGCGGCGGCCGGTAGCCCGGCAGCGCCGCCGGCGCGGGGTGAACGGCGTCGGTGACCGTGTCACCGACGGTCACGTCCTGGAGGCTCTTGATGCTGGCGACGAGGTAGCCGGTCTCGCCGGCCGCGAGCTGGTCGCAGGGCGTCATCGCGGGGCGGAACTTGCCGAGCTCCGAGACCTGATAGGTCCGCTGTCGCCCCATCAGCAGGACCTTCTGCCCCTTGCGGATCGTCCCGTTGACCACGCGCAGGTAGCAGATGACGCCGCGGTAGTCGTTGTACTCCGAATCGAAAATCAGCGCCTGGAGCGGGGCGGCGGGGTCACCCTTCGGCGGCGGCAAGTGCCGCACAATCGCCCGGATCAGGTCGTCCACGCCCGCGCCGGATTTCGCCGACACGAACTGCACGTGATCGGCGCTGATGCCCAGGACGTGCTCGATCTCCAGGGCGGCGTCCTCCGGGTGGGCACTGGGCAGGTCAATCTTGTTGATGACCGGGATGATCTCCAGGTCGTTGGCGACGGCCGCGTAGGCATTGGCCACCGTCTGGGCCTGTACCCCCTGCGTCGCATCCACGACCAGCAACGCCCCGTCGCACGCCGCCAGGGCCCGATCCACCTCGTAGTGGAAGTCCACGTGCCCCGGCGTGTCGATCAGGTTGAACATGTACTTCTGCCCGTCGACGGTCATGTCAAGCGTGACGGCGGAGGCTTTGATCGTGATGCCGCGTTCGCGCTCCAGATCCATGTCGTCCAGCGCGCACTCGCGCATGTCGCGCTCGGAAATGGCCCCGCTGATCTGAAGCAGCCGGTCGGCCAGCGTGCTCTTGCCGTGGTCGATGTGGGCGATGATCGAGAAGTTGCGAATGTGTTTCCGGTTCATGGAGTATCCGCGACCCGCGTTCCAGCTCGCGGCGCGGGTCGTGCATTATACGGCTTCCCGCGCCGGGGACGTTCCCCGGCCGCCGCTCAGCCGCTACACTGATAGCCGCTCAATCATCCACAGGAGCCCCCCATGCGTCCAATCCTCCCCATCGTGGCGGTCCTGGGACTGGCGGCCGGAGCAGCGGGCGGAGATTGGCCGCACTGGCGCGGCCCGAACCACGACGGCGTGAGCCCGGAGAAGGGCCTCCGAACCACCTGGGACGCGCCGCCGCCGAAGGTCTGGGAGCGCGAAATCGGCCCCGCCTTCAGCAGCTTCGCGTGCGTCGGCGACCGCGTGTACACCTGCGGCACGTCGGACAAGCAGCAGACGTTGCTGTGCCTGAAGGCCGACACGGGCGACGTGCTCTGGAAGCGGCCGTTTGAGCTGCGCTACCACGAGCCGCAGGGCGGCGACGGCACGCGGGCCACCCCCGCCGTCCACGACGGCCGCGTCTTTATCATTGGCGCTTTGGGCCGCCTGTTGTGCGCCAGCGCCGACACCGGCGAGGAAGTGTGGAGCCGGCAGTTCGACGCCAAGCCGCAGTGGGGCTACAGCGGGTCGGTGTTGGTCGAGAACGGGCTGGTCATCGTGCCCGTCGGCGGCCCCGACGCGGCCTTGCTCGCCCTCGACGTCAAGACCGGCAAGGAGGTCTGGAAGTGCGGCTCCGGCGTGGTCGGCTACGCCACCCCGTACCCGATTACCCTCGACGGGCGGCGCTACGTCGTGGGCTTCATGGGCAAGGAGGCGATCATCGGCGAGGCCGACACCGGCCGAACGGTCTGGAACCTGCCGTGGCAGACGGACTGGGACGTGAACGCCGCCACGCCCATCTTCCACGACGGCCACCTGCTGCTCAGTTCGGGCTACAAGCACGGCTCGACGCTGTTGAAGCTGCGGCGGGAGGGCGACCGGCTGGCGGCAACCCCCGTGTGGGAAAACAACAACATCCGCGCGAAGTTCCAGACGCCCGTGCTATATGAAGGGCACCTGTACGTCAGCGACGAGGTCGGGTTGAAATGCGTGGAATGGGCCACGGGGAACGAGAAGTGGTCGCGGCGCGGCACCCAGAACGGGACCGTGCTCGTCGCCGACGGTCAACTCCTCGTGTTCACCGAAGACGGGACGCTGCTCATCGCGCCGGCGACGCCCGCGGAGTTCAAGCCGACCGCCGAGGTGCAACTTCTGGACGGCCGGTGCTGGACGGTGCCGGTGCTGCACCGCGGCCATTTGTACGTGCGCAACCTGAAACGGGCGGCGTGCTTCCGATTGACCGAGTAGCCCCCCGGCCTGCGTGTTCGCCCGTGCGCCGCAACAAGGAATGGACCTGCCGCCGGGCGGCGGCTCGCCGGGAAACTCGCCCTCCCGCCAGGCCGCGGCTCGCCTGGAGGCTCGCCCTCCCAAGCAGCGGCGGGGGCCGCCCCAACACCTTTTCCGCTGCCGCTTGCCCTCGGCTACTTCTTCAGTTTGGTCCGCAACACGGTCAGGAGCTGCTGGTTGTCGATGGGCTTCTGGAAGACGCCGGCCAGCCCCAGCTCGTTGTAGTCGATGTTCAGGTTCAGGTTGTCGCCCACCGAGCTGAGCATGTAGACGGGCTTGGTGTTGCCCTCGGCCTTGAGGTCGCGGACCAGCCCGGTGCCGGCATCGACTTCCTCCATCATGAGGTCGACAATGATGAGGTCGGGGTGGACCTGCTTGTACTTGGCCAGGCCGTCCTCGGCGCTGCGGGCGCCGATGAAAACGTAGCCGTTCTTCTCCAGGACCAGTTTGAGGGCGTCGAGGAGGTCCTGATCGTCGTCCACGCACAGGATTACGTGTTTTCCGCCTTGCATCAGTGCTCCCCACGCGAGAGGACCGCCGCGGGTGGGGCCGGCGTCTCGCCGGCCGGCCCGTGCTCGGGGTCGGGCCCCTCGCAGAGTCTGGATGTTCGCAGGAGAGGTTCCACAAACGCGATCGCCGCCGCCAGGTTCACCTGCGCCCTGGCCGACAATCCCTCCCCAAACTCGTCAAACTCGTAGCCGCGAATGCCCAGCAGATACGCCGGGCCCGCGGCCCCGAACAAGTCCTGTGCCAAACGGACCACGCCGCCCGGCCGCACGCTGTGGGTGCTGAAGCTCGCCGCCTCGCCCGGCTCCACCACCTCGAAACGGAAGGGTTCCGGGCCGCCCCGGTCCGCGTCAATGAACAGCACGGCGTCGTGCCGGGCCACCGTCGCCGCATCCTCCACCGAAAGCTGGTAGTCCGCCTCGACCGTTACGCCGGGCAGCCGCAGCGCCTCGAGGGCCGCCGCCGCCGCCGGCCCCAGACCGTCATCCCGCCGGCCGGGGTTGCCGAAGCCGAGGACCAGGAGGCGGGGGGAGGGGGTCACGGGCAGACTCCGCAGCCCTTAAGGCACGAATTGAAAAGGAAAAAGGAAAAATGAAAAAAGGCACCGCGCCGGACGGGACCGTCCAAACTGCGCGCTCGCAGTTCGGCCCGCACCGACAAGTGGCTTTTTTGAATTGTGGCCTTTTCCTTTTGCATTTCCTCACATTCCGCCGCGCGCCTTCGAATCCACCACGTTTCCGTCCGCGTCGACCAGCTCGACGACGAGCGGCATTTGTCCGAGGGCGTGCGTGGCACACGAGAGGCACGGGTCATACGCCCGGATCGCCACCTCGATGTGGTTGAGCAGCCCCTCGGTGATTTCCTTGCCGTTCAGGTGGTCCCGGGCCACCTTCTCGACGGCCCGGTTCATCGGCTCGTTGTTGTTCGTCGTCGAGACGATCAGGTTCGCCATCACAACCTGGTCGTTCTTGTTGACCTTGTAATGATGGAAGAGGGTGCCGCGCGGGGCCTCGATCAGCCCGACGGCCTCCTCCTGTCGCTTGCCGGTGACGACGAGGTCGGTGCCCTGAAGGTCCTTGTCGTGCAGCAGGTCCTTGATCTTCTCGATCGCGTGCAGCAGCTCGATCATCCGCGCCCAGTGGTAGGCCATCGTCACGTTGCAGGTCTTGTGGCCGGTGGCCTGACGGAACGCCTTGAGCGCCTTGTCCGCCTCGGGCGTGTCGATGAAGTCGCACGTGTTGACGCGGGCCAGCGGGCCGACGCGGTACCAGCCCTTCTCCGGCCCCAGCGACGTAATGAACGGGAACTTCATGTACGACCACGGCCGGACTTCCTCGCGGATGTAGTCCACGTACTTCTGATAGTCCACGTGGTCGAAGATCTTCTTGCCGTCCGGGCCGATCGCCCGCAGCCCGCCGTGATACAGGTCCAGCGCCCCGTCGTGCCGGATCAGCGACAGGTGGTTGGAGTCGAACGAGCCGAAGGGGGCGAGCTTCTCGAGGTGGGCAGCGGTGTAGTCGGCGGCGATCTTCACGGCGCCGTGCGACCAGGTGACCATCTGGTCCAGGTCTTTGAGCAGCTCGTCGCGCTCCTTGAGCGACAGGTTCTTGTTGATGCCGCCGGGGATCGCGCCCGTGCCGTGGATCTTCTTGCCCGCGGTCCGCAGGATGACCTCCTGCCCGTACTTCCGCATCATCACGCCCTGCACCGCCAGGTCCGGGAACTTGGCGGCCACGCCGATGACGTTGCGGATCGCCACGTCGGCGTCGAAGCCGAACAGCAGGTCCGGGCTGACCAGGTGGAAAAAGTGCAGCGCGTGCGACTGGAACGTCTGCCCGTAGTGCATCAGGCGGCGCATCTTCTCGGCGGTCGGGGTGAGCTTGTCCACGCCGACGATGCGGTCCATGGCCTTGGCCGCAGCCAAGTGGTGGCTGACCGGACAGATGCCGCACAGGCGTTGCACCAGGACGGGCACCTCCCAGAAGGGGCGGCCCTGGATGAAGCGCTCAAACCCGCGAAACTCGACGATGTGCAGGCGGGCCTGCTGCACCTGGTTCTTCTGATCCAGCAGGATCGTGACCTTGCCGTGCCCCTCGACGCGGGTCACCGGCTCGATCGCGATGCGTTTGAGGCCGTTGGTGGCGGCTACCATGGGCGAGTCTCCAAGCGAATGAAGAAGGAAAAATGAAAAATGCAGAAAACAGGATCCGGCCGCCGCTCAAGACCGGCACCGGACGGCGCGCCCTTTTTGCATTTTGCATTCGTCGTTGTGCGTTTAGTCATACTTGACCAGCTCGTACGGCAACTCCAGCGGCTTGTTCTCCAGCAACGCCACCAGGGCCTGCCACAACGTGTCGGCCGGCGGCGGACAGCCCGGCAGGTGGTAGTCGATCTTCACCACCTCGTGGCACGGGTACACCTGGTTCAGCAGCAGCGGGATTTCCGGATCGTTGGGAATCTGGCCGGCGGGATTGTGGACCGTCGGCCCCTTCAGGTACGCCTCCTCCAGGCACTCCCGCAGCGGGATCGTGTTCCGCATCGCCGGGATCCCGCCCATGATCGCGCAGTCGCCGACCGAGATCAGAATGTCACAGTGACGGCGGAAATCACGCAGCACCGCGACGTTCTCCTCGTTGCAGCAGCCGCCCTCGATCAGGCCGACGGCGCAGCGGCCGGTGAACTTCTTGATGTCGTCAATCGGGGACTTGTCGAAATCCACCAGCTCGACGAGCTTGAGAATGCGCTCGTCGATGTCCAACAGGGACATGTGGCAGCCGAAGCACCCGGCCAGCGACGTTGTTGCTACCTTGGGTTTGGCCATCGTGGGTTTCCTCACTTGCTCGCCGGCGCCGGAGTCTCGACGTCCGACCCAATGGGCTTGTGATCGTACAACCGCCGGCCGATCGGCACCGCATACCCCACGCGCTTCTTCAGGATCGCCCCCACCGGGCACGCCTCGACCGCCTTGTCGCGCACGTCGGCCTTGGTGTCCACCAGGTGCGCCTCGGCGTTGACCGCGACACGCTTGTGCGGCCCGCGGCCGACGAACTCGAAGACGTGCTTGCCGTCCACGTCGCGGCTGGCCCGCACGCACCGCCCGCACAGAATGCACCGGTTGCGATCGATGAAGATGTCCGGGTGGCTCGCGTCCACGTCCCGCTTCGGGAACAGGTACGGGTACTTCGGCGCCGCAATCCCGAACCGGTACGCCAGCGCCTGAAGCTCGCAGTTCCCGCTCTTCTCGCAGAACATGCAGAAGTGGTTGCCCTCGACGAAGAGCATCTCGATCAGGTTCCGCCGCATGGCGTTCACCTTCTCGCTATCGCTCTCGATCACCATGCCCGGGGCGATCGGCTGGCAGCAGGCCGCCTGCGGCCGCCCGTTCACCAGCACCGTGCACACCCGGCAACTGCCGTGCGGCACGAGCCCCTTCATGTAGCACAGCCGGGGAATGTACACCCCGGCCTGTTGCGCGGCTTCGAGGATCGTCTGGCCCGGCCGGCCCTGGATCTCCTTGCCGTCGATGATGAAGTCCACTGTCGCGCTCATCTCACCATTCCCTTGCAGTAGTTGTGCAAGGCGGGGCCTCGCACTACGGGCACCAGGTCGTCCCCATCGCGGCTACCCATGCACATGGGCCGACGCACGCCCCGTCACCCGCTCGGCGTCATGCACCGCCGCCGCCAGGTCAAACGCCGGCTGCATCCCGTCCAGCCTCTCCTTCACCAGCCGCTCGTACGCCGAACGGAAGTTCTTCAACGTGGTCAACACCGGGTTGGCCGAGGTCTGACCCAGGCCGCACCGGCTCATGGTCTTGATCGTTTGCCCCAGGTCCTGGAGGTACTCCAGGTCCTTCGGCTGCCCCTGCCCGGCGCGGATCCGCGCCACGCGCTCCTTCAGCAGGACGTTGCCGACGCGGCACGGGGTGCAATACCCGCAGCTTTCCTCGATGAAGAAATCCAGGTACGTCTCGACCACGTGCAGCAGGTCACGCCCGGTCCCGAACACCACGATCGCCCCGCCCGTGGCCAGGTCGTCGTAGCAAATCGTCCGATTGAACTCCGCCGGCGACACGAGCTGCCCGCTCGGCCCGCCGACCTGGACCGCGATCGGATCGTCGGCGCCGGCCAGCTTCAACACCTCGCCCAGCTTGATGCCGAACTCCACCTCGTACACGCCCGGCCGCGTGCAGTCGCCCGAAATGCTGAGCAGCTTCGTGCCGGTGCTGCCGGACGACCCGTGCTCGCTGAACGCCGCCGCCCCCTCTTCCAGAATCTTCGTCACGCAGCAGAGCGTCTCGACGTTGTTCACCACCGTCGGCCGGTCGAGGTAGCCCTTCTGGGCCGGGAACGGCGGCCGGTTCTTCGGATCGCCGCGCCACCCCTCGCACGAGCTGATGAGCGCCGTTTCTTCACCGCACACGTACGCCCCGGCCCCCATCTGAATGCGGATGTCGAAATCGAAGTCGGCCTTGCCGCACACGCGCCGACCGAGCAGGTGCTCGTCCCGCCGCTTCTGGAGCACGTCCTCCAGGAACCGCCGCAGGTACGCGTACTCGGCCCGCAGGTACAGGATGCCCTCGTCGGCCCCGATCGCGTAGCCGGCGATGGCCATGCCCGCGAAGACACGGTCCGGCCGCTCGGTGAGCAGCACACGGTCCTTGAACGTGCCCGGCTCCCCCTCGTCGGCGTTGCAGATCACGCAGCGCTTCGTGCCCGGCGCCCCGCGGGCGAATTCCCACTTCATCCCGGTCGGGAACCCCGCCCCGCCCCGGCCCCGCAGCCGCGACGTCTTCACCACGCGGATCACCTCGGCGGGCGTCATCGACAACGCCTTGCGCAGAGCTTCGCCGCGATTGACCGCGCTGAACACGATCGGCCCTGGCAGCCGCAGGTTGTTGACCACCATCGCGTTAATCAGCGCGTGGGCGTTGTTGCCGTCGCCCAGGCGCCGAATCAGCCGGTGCGGGTCAAGATGCGTCTTCAGCTCCCGCGCCACTTCGCGGGCCCTGTCGCTGGACAGCTCGGGCACCACAACGTCGTTAGCCAGCGCCGCCGGCGCCTGGTCGCACATGCCGATGCACGGCGCGTACTCCAGCGTGATCTTGCCGTCCGGCGTCGTCTGGCCGACGCGGATCCCGAGCTCTTCCTCGAACGCGCGGGCCACCCGGTCCATGCCGTACATCTGGTCGACGATGTCGTTGCACAGGCGGATGACGACGCGGCCCTTCGGCTCCTCCGAGAGGAACGCGTAGAACGAGACCACGCTCTGGACCTCCACGCGGTGCACGCCCATCTCGCGCGCGATCAGGTCCATTGCCCGGCCCGATACACACCCGTGCTTCTCCTGGACCACGCGGACCACGTCCATCAGGCGCGTGCGGTCCTTGCCGGCGGCCCGACAGACTTCCTTGATCGTCCCTTCGAGGTTGTCGCTCATAACTATCCTCAGTTACCGGCGTAACGCAGGGGGCAGTCGGACCGCCCGGCGGCTCGTCTAGACGGACTCCCTGGCCGACTGGCCGGCTCGCTCGTCGCGCTGCCGCTTGAGCCAGCCCAGCCATTGGTCCATGCCGTGGCCTGATGCGGGGGAGAGCTCGATCAGCGGAGCTCGGGAGTTAATCCTAGAGAGGTCTTCGTACACTTTTCGCCGCTGGTAGTCAAGCACGCCCAGCAGGTCCACTTTCGTGAGCAGGATGACATCCGCAGGTTGAAACAGCGTCGGATACTTCGCCACCTTGTCGTCCCCCTCCGGCACGCTCAGTAGCGCGACCCGCCGATGCTCGCCCAGGTCCACCCCCGCCGGGCACACCATGTTCCCCACATTCTCGATGAACAGGAAATCGATACCCCTTAGGTCCAGACTGTCCAAACCGGCCGCTACCTGCGTCGCGGACAGGTGACACCCCGATCCCGTGTTGATCTGCGTGACCGCGGCCCCCGTCCCGCCGAGCCGCTCGGCATCCCGCGTGGTTTGCAGGTCGCCCACGAGCACCGCGCACCGACTCGCCCCCAACACCGGGATCGTCTTCTCCAACAGCGTGGTCTTGCCGCTGCCCGGCGCGCTCATGATGTTCAGCGCCAGCACGTTCGCTGCGTCGAGTCGCTGCCGGTTGGCCGCCGCGACGGCGTCGTTCGCTTTCAGGACGCTCTCGACCACGTTTATCTTCATGCGGCGGCCTCGTCCTTCACGTCGCACACGACGGTTTGCAGGATAATGTCCTGCCCGCGGAGCAGTTCCGCATTGGCCGCCCCGCAGACCGGGCAGCCATAGTCGTCCACCGCCGCTTCGTACTGCAAACCGCATTCCCGACAGCGAGCCACGACTCCCTGCGTCTCGATTCGCAACGTCGCCCCCTCCGCCGCCGTCCCGGCCGTCGCCGCTTCGAATGCCAGTTCCAGGGCCTCCGGGACGATCTGCTGCACGACGCCGCAGACCACCACCACCTCGCGCACGCGCTCGGCGTTGTGCTCCCGTGCTACCCGGAGCACCTGGTCCACCAACGCGCCGGCAATCGCCATCTCGTGCATCGTCGCGAGCACTCACACCGAAGACACCCATCAGAACCCCGCACGCCAGTGCGGGGCCGAGCCGCCGACCACTCGCGTGGCGGGTTCGGCAAGCCGCCCTAACATATCCGCGGCAGCTCCTCGCCGTACGGCCGCTGCACAATCCGCCGCCCGCCGACCCGCGTCACCAACTCGACCAGCGGCGGCTTGGCATCCATCACGCGGCCGATTACGGCGGCCGAGCGCCCCAGCGGGTGGCTCCGGCACACTTGCAGCAGCCGCTCGCCGTCCTTCGCCGCCACGACCATCACCACCTTGCCTTCATTCGCCACGGTGAGCGGGTCGAGGCCGAGCATTTCCGCCGCGTGACGCGCGGTCGGCGTCAGGGGCACCCGGTCTTCCTCGATCTCGATGCTCCAACCGCTGCCCTCGCAGAGGTCGGCCAACACGCCCGCGATGCCGCCACGCGTCGCGTCGCGCAGAAACTTCACATCAGTCCCGGCGCTTAGCACGTCGGCGATCAGCCCGTGCAACGGGGCCGCATCACTGCGCAAACGCGAGGCGAACTCAAGCCCGTTCCGCACGGACATGACCGCCAGGCCGTGCTCGGCGATGGGACCGTTGACCAGGATGACATCGCCGGGCTGCACGCGCTCAACGCCCAGGCGAACGCCGGGTCGCAGTCGTCCCACGCCGGCGGTGTTGATGAACAGCCCCTCGCGCACAACTCCGTCGGCCGGGGCCCCGGACCGCCGCTCGATGACTTTGGTGTCGCCGGTGACGATGCGGACGCCCGCCTCATGGGCCGTTGCCGCGATCGACGCCATGATTCGATCAAGGACGTCCAGCGGCAAGCCCTCTTCAAGGATCAGCCCGAGGCTCAGCGCGATCGGCTCGGCCCCCATGACCGCCAGATCGTTCACCGTGCCCGCCACCGCCAGCCGGCCGATGTCGCCGCCGGGGAACTCCAGCGGCGTCACCACGTACGAATCGGTCGTGAACACCAGCTCCCCACCGGGCCACGGCAGCACGGCCCCGTCTGTCAGTCGGGCCAGCGCATCGTTCCGCAGGGGCGGCAGCAAGTGGTCGCGGATTAGGCGGCCCATCAGCTCCCCGCCGCCGCCGTGGGCAATGACCACTCGTTCGTGGCTTCGTGCCGGCGTCACCGTCGCCCTCCGGCAGCGTGCTCGCCCGCGCCTGAACGCCGACCGTTGCCCCCCTGGCCCCTCCGCCCGTCGATCCCCTGCCCGTACTTATACCACGCCGCACACGTCCCCTCGCTGCTCACCATGCATGGTCCGATGGGATCAATCGGCGTGCAACGCCGGCCGAACGCCGGGCACTCCGCGGGCTCGACCTTCCCGGTGATGACCTCGCCGCAGCGGCACTGCGGGTGGTCTTCATCTTCGCCCAGCTTGATTCCAAACCGCCGCAAGGCATCGAACCGCTGATACTTCGGAGCTAGTTCCAGCCCGCTGCCCGGGATGATGCCAAGCGCCCGCCAGGGCGTGTCCGCCGGCACGAAAACGCGGTCGAGCAGGTCCAGAGCAACCCGATTACCGCCCTCGGTGACAACCGCCGGGTAGACATTCTCCACCACAGCCCGCCCTTCAGCGACCTGCCGCACCAGGCTGAGCAGGCCGCGGACAATTTGCTCCGGCTCAAACCCCGCCACCACAACCGGCCGGCGGTGCTCGTCCGCAATCGGCCGATACGCCGCCGCTCCGATAATCACGCTGACGTGCCCCGGAGCGAGGAATCCGTCTAGGGGCACGTCGCCGGCGTCCAGCAGGGCCCGCATCGCCGGCACCACCAGCTTGTGGCACATCAGGACGCTGAAGTTCTCGATCTTGTCGCGCTCGGCCTCCAACACCGTGGCGGCGGTCGCCGGCGCCGTCGTCTCAAACCCGACGCCGAGGAAGACAACCGGTCGGTCGGGATTCTCGCGCGCCAAGTCGAGGGCGGTCCGCGCTGAATTCACCACGCGCACCGTCGCTCCCTGCGCCCGCTGCCGCTCCAGACTCCCCAGCCGCCCCGGCACGCGCATCATGTCGCCATAGGTCGCCAGGATCACGTCCGCCCGGCTGGCCAGCTCGATCGCGGCATCGATATGCCGCTGGGCCGTAACACAAACGGGACATCCGGGACCGCTCACGAGCCGCAGGTTCTCCGGCAGCATCGACCGCAGACCGCAGCGGAACACAGCCACGGTGTGCGTCCCGCAAACCTCCATAAGTTGTATGCGCCGCGAGACTTGCCGACAAACCCCGCGCAGTTCGTCCAACAGTGGCCCAACGCGATCTCTCATGGCGATGCCCCCCGATCCGGCTCCGCTCCCAGCACCCGCTCGGCGTCATCTCCGAGGGCCAGCCGCAAGTAGTCCCACGTCTGCCGCGCCTCGGCCTCGTCGAGTCTCGTAATCGAGAACCCCGCGTGGATGAGCACCCAGTCGCCGGGGGTCACGTCCGGCGTGAGCGTGGTGCTGATTCGCAGCGTATTACCCTGAAGGTCGGCAACAGCCTGATTGCCATCGCACTCGATGATTTTCGCCGGGACGGCCAGACACATTGGAATCGCTCCCGTCGCCGCGTGCCCGGCTCGTAGCTCGCGGAGGTCGCGCACACTCAGACGGCCCGGGCTACATGCTGCAAACCACAGGCCATTCGCCACAGCCCTTATACCACACGAAGTCGCGTCCTGGCAGAGCGAGGCGGTCACGAAGTCGCGGACGTTGTGGATTCTGGCGCACCGCCGCGGTGATCCCGGGGCGAAATGCGCAGCGCCCGGCTGCGCGCTCACTTGCGACGTGCCAGCCGCGTGACGGGGGCATGATGGGCGCAAGTCCGAGGTGTTGGCGCGCCTACGGCCGGTGCAGAGCCCGGCCGCTACCTGTCATGGCACGGCCGTCCCGGCCTGCGTTCCTACGGCCGGTACAGAGCCCGACTGCTACGCCCCGGGGTGTCCGCGTGTCACGTCGGCTTGCCGTCGTTCAGGCACTCGGCCACAACGCGGACGATCAGTTCGCAGCGGCTGCCAACTCCCAGCTTGCGGTACAGCCGTTCGACGTGCGTGTGGACCGTATGGTCGGAAATGCCCAATTCCAGCGCGATCCGGCCGCTGACCCAGTCGTCAAAGATGCACTGCACGACTTCCAGTTGCCGGCCGGACAAGTCCAGCTTCCGCCGCAGGTGTTCCCACTGCTGCGGCGTGAACACGCCGCGCCCCGACACCGGGGGCGCCGCGACCACGGTCCGCCCTAACCTGCGCCCGCGCATAGACCACCCGTCCTCGTCAGCGCTCTAACTGCCTTGCAACTGCCTCACCCGGCCTGGAGATATGGGGGCCGCTCAACGGCCTCACCACGGCTCGCCTCGTATTAATAATGTCCCATGTTCACGTTAACGGCAAGTCACGCCCCGCGACTTGCACCTCGCGGACACCTCTTGATTCGGCCCGTCTCATTTGCCAAGCCGACCTCCCCACGGCACGATCCGGCATATGCCCGTCCAGACGCTCACCGAGATCCGCTCCCTACTGGACGCCGCCGGCTTGCAGCCGCGACACCATTACGGCCAGAACTTCCTGATCGACCTGAACCTGATGCGCAAACTGGTGGCGGCGGCGGAGCTATCTCGCACTGATACAGTCCTGGAAGTCGGGGCCGGCACGGGGTCGCTGACGGAAATGCTGCTTGAGCAGGGCGTCCGCGTGGTGGCCGTCGAGATCGATCGCGGGCTACAGGCCCTCCTGCGAAACCGGCTGGGCGACCATCCGCGTTTCACGTTGATCCAAGCCGACGCCCTGGCCGGCAAACACCGGGTGAATCCGCTCGTGCTGACGGGGCTCCGCGAGCAGCCCCCCGGCGACGGCGGCGCCTACAAGCTGGTGGCCAATCTGCCCTATCAGATCGCCACGCCGCTGATTATGGATTTGCTCATGGTCGAGCCGCGCTTCGAGCGGCTCACGTGCACCATTCAGAAGGAAGTGGCGCAGCGGCTCGCCGCCCCGCCGCGAACGGAGCACTACGGTCCGGCCTCCGTGGTCATCCAGACGCTGGCCACGATCACGCCGCTGGCCTTCCTGCCGCCGCAGGCCTTCTGGCCCGCGCCCCAGGTCGAGTCCGTGATGGTGACCATCCGCCCGCTGCCGCTGGCCAACATCGGCGTGGCGGATGTTCCGGGGTTTGTCGCCCTGGTCCAGCGCGGCTTTCAGCAGCGGCGGAAGAAGCTCCGGCGGCTCGTCCGGGACTACCGCGACGAGCCGCTGGCGCTGGCCGCTTTCCACGCCGCGGGCATCACTCCTGATGCGCGGCCTGAAGAACTTGACCCCAGGGCGTGGCAAAGGCTATTCGACGCCCTTCGCCGCCTCCCGACCCGATAATGTGCCGCGCGATCTCGTGCCGCACGAACGTCGGGTTCGTACCGTCCATGTGCCCGCCGTAGTACCCCCACTTCTCGAACTCCGGCCGCCAGCGGATGTTGACGACCCGGTCGCCGGCCCCGCGCGGCACCCGCAGGCCGACGGCGCCCGCGCCGTCCTTCAGGAACGCTCCGTCGATCGTGCCGAAGACCTTCATGGGCCCGGCCAGGACGGCGTCGGTCGGCGAATAGTAGTTGTAAATCTTGCCGTTGACCCGTCGGACGGCCTTCGACACGTCGTAATCGTGCGACAGGCTGGACGCGATCAATACCACGTTGTTGACCTTGTAGCCCGGCTTGAGCGCCTCCAGCGCCCAGATCGCCACGCCCGTTCCCGCGGACAGCCCGACGATGTTCACTTCACCGTCCGGATACTTGTCGATGTACTGCTGGATGTACTGCGCCAGCCGTTCGCCCCCCTGCCGGGCAATGATCCGCACGGTCTGATCCACCGCCGGATTCATCGACAGCGACCACGTCATCCGGGCCACCTGGCCCTGGTACCCGGCCTGCTGAAGTCCTTCGCGGACGCCTGCGTCGCCCAGGTCAACACCGGCCCCCGGGCAATAGAACGTGATCCCGTAGCGGGCCTGCTCGCCGAACTCCGTGGCGCAGCCGCTGACCAACGCGCCCAGCAGGGCCAACGCCGCCAAAACCACCGCGCGACTCATGACAAACCTCCCTCCGGCTTACCTGACACCAAACAAGCAAGGAGTCGGCGTGTTCACGCCGTCTCAGCGGCCCGTCGGATACTCGACGGCGGCGAGCGCCACCGGCCGGGATACGCCCGGCCCCATGCCAGCTCACTTCCACTCCACTTCGGGGCCTGACCGGACGCGAACGGTCGCCGGTCCCGGCCCCACGTTCATTCACGGCCGTCCGCGGCACCCGAACGGAAACCCGGGATCCGGATGTTGTCCTGCGGCTTCTCGTCCGGGTGGACCGCGAAGACCTCCACCCGCGCGATATCCTCAAACGGCACGACAATCACGTACGCGCCGACCTGATAATTCTCGTCCACCGGCGTACACTCGAACGCCAAAGCACTGCTGATGCCGATATCCACCATCTCCTTCATTTCGTAACTGAGCCCGTCCTTGAGATAGAGGATGATGCGGGTTTCCAGGGCGTCCTTGTACCGGCGGTATTCGGTGTTCCCGTTGCGGTCTTTGCCTTTGCGGGCCTCGGGGAACCGCCGCGCGGCGCAGCGCTCCTTGGCCTCGTCGATCTGCCGACGCAACCCCGGCCCGTGAAACCAGTCGAAGTTGAACATCCATACACTCCGCGTCGAGGGCCCCGCGCCCGGCGGGGCCTCCGCATCTGGATGCGATTGGGCGCTCCGGGGTATCATCGTCGTGAATGACACCCGCCGAGAAGGCTCTTCAAATCAAGACCATCGCCGGCCGGTTGGGGTTGGACCTTATCGGGATCACAACCGCGGCCCCGCCCGACCGGGCGACGCATTATAGGCGATGGCTGGCCCGCGGCTACGCCGGTCCGCTTCGCTACCTCACCCGCAACGTCCGGGTTCGGAGTGACCCAAGCCGGCTGCTTCCGGGCGCGCGCACGGTCATCTGTGCGGCGGTGGCCTATAAGCGTGCCGACGGGTTCCGGCCCGCCGGCCGGGAAGACCGGCCCGCTGCGGAGGCCGCGCCGCTGGGGACTGTCGCTCAATACGCTCGCGGCCGGGACTATCACACGCTGCTTCAGCGGGCGTTGGGCGAACTGGTGGAGCAGGCACGGACGGAACTGCGTGAGCCCTTCGAGGCCCGCGTCTGCGTCGACACGGCCCCGCTGCTCGAGCGCGAGCTGGCAGCGCGGGCCGGCCTGGGCTGGATCGGGCGGAACACCTGCCTGATCAACGATCGACTTGGCTCCTATCTCCTTTTGGGAGAGATTGTTACGACTATTGAGCTTTCGCCGGACGAGCCTGTGGCCGAGCGCTGCGGGCGTTGCGAGCGTTGCTTGCGGACGTGCCCCAGCGGGGCGCTCGTGGCACCGTACGAGCTCGACGCGGCCCGCTGCATTGCCTGCCTGACCATCGAGCAGCGGGGGCCGATCCCGATTGAGCTACACTCCGCCATCGGCGACCGAGTCTTCGGCTGCGACGTGTGCCAGCAGGTGTGTCCGTACAACGCCCGCGCCCCGCTGGGACGCCACCCCGAGATCATGGCCGACACGTTGCCGGCGAGTGTTAACCTATTAGACGTGGCGTGTTTACGATCTGGCGCTTATCGGCGGATGGTGGCTGGAACGGCCGCGCGCCGGGCCACTCGTCCCATGTGGCAACGCAACGCGATCATCGCGCTGCGAAACGTTCTGCCCGAGGCCGACCTCGGGCCGGCGCTGGCCGAGGCGCTGGGCTCGCAGGACGCGGGGGTCCGCGACGCGGCCCGGGCAGCCATAGCCCGCCGCAGGGCTCATCCTTCGCCGCAGGGCATCATGGGCAAGGGGATGCCGCGCCGATCATGAGTCGCGAGCGCTGCTTTCGCGGCGCCGTGGCCACGTCCCACCCGCAGGCGTGCCCGTCGGCCACCACGCTTCCCCCGGCCCGCTCGCACCGGGTGGTCCCGCAGATATGCATCCAAGTGCCGCGGGTCGGTGAAGTGGTGCTGCCAGCCGTAGTCGCCGGAGTGGTAGTCGCAGTTGTCGGTGTCATACTGGCGGCAGATGTTGGGCCGCGTGGCGTAGATGCCGCAGCGCTGGTCCGCCTGAAGATGTCGGCAGTTGGTCTGAAAGGCGATGTACCAGGCATCGTCTTCCACGAACACCGACACGTGCTCGTGGATCAGGAACCAGCGCAGGTCATCGAAGTCCGCCTGCGTCTCGGGCGTGTCGAGCGGCAGCGCGATGTAGCGGCAGCAGACGGCCGTGCAGTGTTCGCAAAGCACTCCGGGCATGACTTCAGCCTCCGGAAGAAACAGGCCGCGACCGCGAAGGAGCGGTGCTCAGCGACCGAAGGCCCACTGCCCTTGGAGCGCCCATCAGAACCCCGCACGCCAGTGCGGGGGCTCCGCGGCCCAGCACTTGCGTGGTGGGTTCTGTCAGGAGCTGCTACCGTCGCGGCTCGGATCGCGGCGCCGGGCCGGGCAACAGCACAACCGAGGCGACGAGATACCCGACGCCGAGCGCCAACCACTGGAGGGTAGTCTGCCACTGCCGCAGCGCCAACCGCATGTCCGCGTCGGCTTTCGGCCCCGCCGCCGTCAGCTCGGTGTCAATATAGTGAACCAGGCCGAGCAGCCCCCCTGCCACCGCTATCCCGAAGACACAAGCCGCCACGCGAACAGGTCCGCGCAGCGCCATGTGCGCCCGCGCCGCGGAGAGCAGGTTCAGTAGAACTCCCCCTGCCGCCAGAAGGCCCACCGAACCCGCCCGCCAAACGTCGCCACCGTGCTGCCCGACCACCCGCCAGACGATGAGCGCCCCCGCCCCCACCAGCCCCGCCGCGACCCAACGCCGCAGCGCGCCGCGGATGGAGGCCGATTGGGCGTGTCGGTGACCGTTTGGCACGTCAGGTCATCCCGCGGCCGGCCTCAATCGCCCATGCTCGTGCCGACCGCCCGGGCCATCGCAATGAGCGGGTCGTCCAGCGGCACCGTGCGCTGCTGACCGGCGACGGACTCGATCGGCACGGTGGTCGTCTCCCCATGCTGCTGCACGACCATTTGGTTCCAGCACCCCTCCTCGATGAGCTGCACCGCCTTGAAGCCGAAGCGCGTGGCCAAGACGCGGTCAAACGCGACCGGCGTTCCGCCGCGCTGCACGTGACCGAGGATCGTGGCCCGGGTCTCGCGGTGGGTGCGGCCGGCGATCTGCTCCGCGAGGACCGTGCCGATGCCGCCGAGACGGATCGGGTCGGGGCTGTCATGCACGACTTTCTCAACGACCTGCTGTCCGCCCTCGGGCCTGGCCCCCTCGGCCACGGCGATGAGCGTGGAGCGTTTGCCGCGTTCGCTACGCTCCTCGCAGGTGGCGCAAATGGCCTCCAGGCTGTAGGGGATCTCGGGGATCAGGATCACGTCGCAGCCGCTGGCCAGTCCGGCGTGGAGCGTCAGCCAGCCCGCGTTGCGGCCCATCAGTTCGACGACCATGACGCGGTGATGGCTGGCCGCGGTCGAATGAACCTTGTCGATGCACTCGGTCGCCGTCTGCACGGCGGTTGTGAACCCGAACGTGATGTGCGTGTGCATCAGGTCGTTGTCGATCGTCTTGGGGACGCCGATGCACGGCACGCCGTGCTGCATGAGCTTCGCGGCCCCGGTCATGGTGCCGTCGCCGCCGATGCAGATGAGGCCGTCGAGGCCGCGTTCGGCGATGTGCTCGAGGACGCGGTTGGTCACGTCCTTGAAGATGGGCGTACCGTCCGGGTTCTCGCCGACCGCGAAGCGGGTCGGGTCGGCCTTGTTGCTCGTGCCGAGGATGGTGCCGCCGACGGTGAGGATGCCGGACACGTCGTTGCCGGTCAGCGGCCTCATGCGATTGCGGATCAGGCCCAGGAAGCCGTCCTCGATGCCGATGACTTCCAGGCCCAGGTGCGTGATGGCGGCCTTGGTCACGACGCGAATGACCGCGTTGAGACCCGGGCAGTCTCCCCCGCCGGTCATGATCCCGATGCGATTGACCTTCTTCGTCGTGGACACGGCAATCTCCAGCAAGCCGATCGCGGACCGCACGGCCCCCGCGGGGGCAGTCTACGGCGGCCGGCCCGGGGGACAAGCGGCCGAGTGGGTCGCACGGCCCATAATATCGGCAGGGGGATCGGCGCGACTTGCGTCGCCGAGGCCCGCGCCCGCTCGCCTGACGTGACCGGTGACCGCCGAGAATTGTCTTGGCGCCTGCGGGGCGGCGACGTAGACTGCTCCAAGAGGGCCGTTTGTAGGCACGCGCCGGCCGTACGGTTGTGGGCGTGCGCCGGGGCTCATTTGGAACGACGAGCAGGAGCGACGGGCGCCGACGTGGCCGCCGGCTCATGGAGCTGTCTCGGCAGAAGAGGAGGAGATTATGCGATTTCTAACGGTGGTGGCAGCGGGGCTGCTGTTGGGCGGCGTCGCTGCGGGTCAGGGGGACAACTTCAATCGTCCCGACGGCACCAACATGGGGCCGAACTGGAACGAGGTGAGCGGCGACTGGCGGATCGAGAACGAGATGGCTCGCAGCCAGCCGACCGGGTTCACCGACCTGATGACGTTCAACGGCTACAACTCGAACGAGCCGTACGTCGAGGCCGAGGTTTACTACCTGGGCAGTGCGCGCGTCACTTACGCCGCCCTGGTCTCACGCTACCTGAACCTGAGCAACAACCTGTTCATCAAGGTCCAGGACAACAACTCCAACGGCGACTTTGAGCGCGTGTTCTTCTACTACGGGAACAACGGCGGCGCGTGGGCCAACATGACCGGCGGCAACTACTACGCGGATGTCACGCCATTCGTCAAGGCCCGCATCTGGACCGTCGTCAGCGGCACGGACATCACGCTGAACATCGACCGCGACATGAACGGCGTGCCGGAGGACATCCTCACCCGCGGCAACTTCCCCACCGCCAACCTGGGCGATGTGGTCGGCCTCGGCGGCTACAACAACGCCGCGTTCGACAACTTCCTCGTGCCCGAGCCGGCGTCCATCTGCCTGCTGGGGCTGGTGGCGCTGCTGCGTCGCCGCTAAATGGGTATTCGCGATCAGGAGACGTCCGCCGGGAGGGCGAGCCTCCCGGCGAACTGCGGCTCGGCAGGCCGGCAGGGTCGCCGCAGGAGACAGCCTCGCCCTCCCATGCCGCACAACCGTGAATACCCATTTAGATCAACGTGCGCGATGTTGCAGCGCTCGTAACGCAAGGCTGTGCCTTGCGGCTGCGGCAAGGCGGAGCCTTGCCGGACGAGCAGCGCCGCGGGTTCGCGCTCGGTGATAGAGTCGCGTCTGCCGCAGCCGGATTTCAACGTATCGGGGTCGCCGGGCTTGGACCCGACGACCCCGATCTTGTTGCGCGAGGCGCTGGTCGCTATCGCGGTCCAACGGCCCAGGCTACGGCCCGGTCAGCAGGCGCACGAACGGGTTGATGTCGCCGAAGTTCGTCAACCCGTCGCCGTTGATGTCGCCGTTCAGGATGTTGCAGCTCCGGAAGGCCCGGGCGTAGCCGGCGGGGTCCGTCAGTGCCAGCACGAACGGGTTGATGTCGCCGAAGTCGACCAGACCGTCGCAGTTCAGGTCGCCGGGGTTGTCCGAAACGAACTGCCCCTGCACGACCTCGCTGGGCGGCAGGTTGTAGTAGCCCGGACCGCTCATGGTCGCCGGGTCGAAATTCGTGCGACTGCGGGTGAGGTGGAAGTCCTGGCCCACCGGCAGACCGGCGAAGTCCGAGTTCAGCACCCGCTGCCAGCCGCCGCCCGTGGCCTTCTGAAACTCGAGCAGCCCCGCCGCGCACGTCACGAACAGGTTCCCGCCGTCGTCGAACTCGAGCGCGGTCGGGAACTGCACGGCGGGCAGCGCTATTTCATTCACCGCCAAGCCACCGGGTGGCGGCACGTAGGCTTCGAAGAGGGAGTGCGAGCCCTGCGAGCAGAACCACGTCCGCCCGTCCACGGGGTTGACGATCACCGAGCCGTCCCCGGCCAGGGCGACGTTCGCCGGCAACAAGAGCACGCGCGCCGTGCCGCCGACGCCGCCCGGATAGCGGAGCAGCCGCCGGCCCGGCACGGAGAGGACGACGAGCTCGTCGTTTTCGTCGTCAAACGTCATCGCGGTCGGCGTGTACGGCGGGGTGGTGCTGGCAACGAGCGGCGTCGAGCGCGCCAGGTCAAACTCGTGCAACTGCGCGCCGGCGAGCGCGAACATCGCCCGGTTGCGGCCGAAGTTCAGCGCGCTCGCGCCCGGAAGCGTGGTCAACAAGCGGGACTGGCCGCTGAGCATGTCGATCAAGTGAATGCTGTTGGGCGTCGTGCCGCCGCCCTGCACGATCGCCGCGAAGCCGTCGAAATCCGGCAGCAGGGCCGCGGCGATGAACGGCGTGCCGGTGGGCGAATGGAACTCCAGCTCGTCGGGCGTGGCGGCGCCGAGGAGCTTGATCGGCTGGTGGAGCTTGATCTTGAAGCCGTCGTTGTTGGTGAAGCTGTAGCCCGCCTTGGGGCGGATCGTCACCACCCCGTCGATGAACCGGATCAGCCCGTCGTTCTGCGGGTAGTTGATCGCGCTCATGATCCGCGCATACCCCGGCCCACTCACCACGAAATCGAGGATCGAGAACGTCTTGTCGCCGAACTGCGACTGGCTGTAGAGGTCCTGGCTGTCGTCCGCCGGGTCGCGGACGTACAGCGATTTGTTCGCCCCGCTCGCCAGGCCGCGCGAAAACGTGACCGCGTGGCCGCCGGTCCGGCTGCCGACGATGGCGACCTGACCGTTGACCTGGCGCAGTTCGTAGCGCCCGTAGGCCAGCGAGACCAGCTCACCGAGCATCGCCTTCTTGGAGACGGTCAGGAACGTCGGCGAGTAAAAGCCGCTGGCGTAGTAGTTGGTGACCACGAACTTGTTGTAGGGCAGCATCCAGACCCACGCGCCGTTGTACCAGCCGTTGCCGCCGGTGCCGTTGACCGCATCGGTCCCCATCAGCGTCCCCAGGGCGGCGAGGTTGTTGCCGCCGGTGTTGTAGAGCGTCTGCGACTGCCAGTTGCCCGGCCCCGGCATGACCTGTGGGAAACCGTGGTTGGCCGCGTAGAGGATCGTGTTCAACGTGGCCGTCGGCACGCAGTACATGGACCCGTTGCCCGGCAGGCCCACGATGCCGCTCGCGGCCGCGCGGCGCTGGTCCAGGTCCGGCATATGCGTGATCTGCACGCTGAAATTCGCGTCGGAAATGTAGTTGACGATGAGGTTGGCCCGCGCCGGGGGCGTGCCCCAGGCCGACAGCGCTCCCAGCGCCACCACCAGTCCCCACGTTCCGATACCGCTTCGAATCTTCATCTTCCACTCCTTGTAACACAGCCGTCCCGGCGCGCCGTCCTCGGCGGCCGGGCGTCCATTTGCCGCGGCCCCACCACGGGGCCGCGTTCAACGGAGCTCGCGCTCCATACCCATAACGGTCACATCAGTGCATTGCGGTGGTCGGCCTTCGGCGCCCGACCTCCCGGGATCATAGCGCCGTCGTCATGACTTGCCGTTCCGCGAGGCAATTTCTCTGACCCCCTGGCGCCACCAGCCCCCCCGGCCCCAGTTCGTTGAGTCGCCTGGCGCCGTTGGCGTCCGTCGCGCCGCAGGCGCCGCGGCCGCGTCCAGGACTCACCTGACATCTGGATCAGATTCTGGGAAGCACGCGAGTCTCAATGGCTGTGCAACATTACAATGCTTACAGCCGATGACAGAACCCACCACGCCAGTGGTGGAGCGCGGAGCCCCCGCACCGGCGTACGGGGTTCTGATCGGCACTCATGGGGCCCGGCCCCTCGTCCGCCCTCGCGCCGCGCGGCCGGGTTGTCGCCGGATCAACTCCGAGGAGGTCACGCAAATGCACCCAGTTCGGCAACGGATTGTCGCCTGGCCGGTATGTGCGAGTGCTTTGAGTCTCCTGCTCGGCGGCTGCCCGCCGACAGGGGAGCCGAACGACCCGAACATCAACGGCGACCCGAATCAGCCGACAGCGGTGAAGTTCGTCGAGGTTCCTGATCCGTTGTCCGGCGACAACCCCACGTACGGGCTGGTGGCCGCCAACCCGCCGGCGCCCGGGCAAGCCGTCACCGACGCGCGCCTGGGCGGGGCGCAGACGCGGGTGACGCAGACGCCCGGCGTACGGCACGAGTATTCGCGGCACGACCCGTTCAACGCGGACCAAAGCCTGGTACTGCTCGTGGACGTGACCAGCGGGTCGTGGCGTGTGTACGAGACCGCCCGGCTCCCCTACGACGCCGCCGACCAACTCGTGATCGAAGTGGACCTGACCGAGCCGCGCTGGGACCCGAATGATCCGAATGTGCTGTGGGGACTGCGCGACTTTCGCATCGAAACGCTGCACGTGCGGACGGGGGCGACAACGATCATCAAGGACTTCGCCCAGGACCCCGACCTGGCGCCGATTCTCGCGGCCGAACCCGACCTCTACCGCATCACCATGCGGGACGAGGGCGAAGCCTCGGAGGACTTGCGCTACTGGGCGTTCGTCGTGCAAGGGACCGCACAGGACTACCGCCCGCGCCACGTCATCACCTGGGACCGCCAACAGGATCGCGTGACCGGCGTGCTGCCGATCGCGGCGAACCAGGCGGACATCGACTGGGTCGGGATGTCGCCCGCCGGCACGTGGGTGCTCATCGGCGGCTCGGAGCAGAACGCGGGTGACCTCGCGGGGTTCGTGCTGGCCAACCGGGAGCTCACCGAGTTTCACCGCATCGACTACGCCACCGGCCACGCCGACGTGGGCCGCGACCTGGACGGCCGCGAAGTCCTGGTCATGCAGAACGTGCGCACCGACTACATCGACCTGATTCCGCTCGACCCGAGCACCCAGCCCATCCTCGAATCCGGCGGCAGCTACGTCGGCACCAACCGCGTGCCGCTGGTGCGGCTCTTCTACGCCGATTCGCCGCTCGGGCTGCGCAGCGGCGTCCACATCTCGTGCAACTTCCCCGGCTACGCCGTCGTGTCCACGTACATCGAGCCCGACACCCCGGAACAGAACTGGCTGGACCGGTCGATCGTGCTGGTGGCGCTCGACCGGGCGCACCCGCGGGCGTACTACCTGGCCAAGGTGTACGGGACGCGGGGCGCGTACTGGGAGGAGACGCAGGCCACGATCACGCGCGACGGCTGGCGGGTCATGTGGGCCACCAACTGGGGGCGGGACATCGGGCAGGAGCGGGTGTGGGATGTCGTCCTGACGCTGCCGAATGGTTGGCCCACCAGCCTGACACCCTGAGCGCGCCGCAGCCTTGCCTTCGCGCCGGTGCGCCGGGGAGAACGGCGTGTCGGCTTACCGGTCCGCCGCAAAACCTACCGCAGCATCCGCCCCCGGTGGCGGACGTGAAATCTCGGCGCGTTTGCGACGTTCTACGCCGGTTCCGGCGCGCCGGCAGGGTCGACGCTGCTTCTGCGGCGGTCTGTTGTCAGCGCTGGGGGATGACGAAGCGCCGATCCTGGTGCATCACCTCTTCGTCCGTGACCGGCGCTGTGTCCTGATCTTCGGGCACCGGCTCTCAGCCGGTGGTTGGTCCTGTTCCCCGATCCTGGGGCACCGGCTCTTGGCCTGTGACCGGCCCTGTCCCCCCATTCCCTGTTCCCCGCGAATCGGACGTGCCGGACCGCAATCCGGGCAAAAACCCCGTTGAATCGGGCGGGCCGCGGGGGCTAAGATACAAATGGACACGTTAATGCCGTGAATGCCGGCCCGGGGCCGGCGACGGAGGTGGACACGTGACGACAACCGCCGGCGGGACCGTCCGGGTCGCGCCGAGCGTCCGGGTTGCGCCCAGCGTCCGGCGCGGACGCGCCCCAAGCGCCAGCGCGCTGGACGAGCCCCAAGCGCCAGCGCGGGGTCCGCGCAGCGCGCCGGCCGTAGCGGCCGGCCCGCCCGTGACGGCACCGGCGCTGTCAAGGGGCTCTGTACCGGCCGTCCGGCAGGTGGCATGGCCGCGTCTGTGCGGCCATGCTGCGACCCGCGAACGGAGCATGTCCGCCCAAGGCCGCGGACATGCCACTTGGCCATTGTCCCATGTACCTGAATACCCAGCGCATAACCGGATATCTTGACATGCTAGTTGACAATCTCCCGGAAACGTGGCGCACTCAAGGCACTGGGATTGTCGCGCCCCCGCGGAGGCGCCGGCCAGGGGGCGCTTTACGAGTCGATCGCGCACGCTTGAGAAGAGGGCAGGTCGTGTCGCCGAAACACCGGATGCGAGTCGCCCGGCGTCCGCTGGGTCTCGCCGCATGGCTCGGGGCCGCGGCGTTCAGTCTGGTCTGGCCGGCCGCCGGCGCCGACGTGTGGATGGAACCGGTCGGCCAATGGGGCGGGGCGAGCTGCTCGGTGGCGGTCGCGGGCGACCGCGCCTACCTGGGCGTCGGTCCGCGACTCGTCGTGCTCGACGTTTCCGATCCAGCCCATCCGACGGCGGTGGGGCAGAGTCCCGTCTTGCCCTGGGTCGTGGAGGAGCTCGCCCTCGCCGACCACTACGTGTACGTGGCGGACCGCTCCGGCGGCCTCCAGGTCATCGATGTCGCCGAGCCATCCGCGCCGCGCTGGATCGGCGGTGTGGAGCCGGGTGGTGAACTAATGGATATCGAAATCGCCGGCGACTACGCGTACGTGGCCGAGAACTACACCGGCCTGCGGGTCTTCGATATCTCGAATCCCAAGGCGCCGGTGCAGGTGGGCGAGTTCTTCCTGGACGGCCCGACGGACCGCATCGCGCTGAGCGGTCACTTCGCCTACCTGAGGACCTGGTTCGACGGGCTCATCATCCTGGACGTATCGGACCCCCGGAAGCCGCGGTGGGTCACGGCGTACGACGAGGGCAGTATTTACGACGTGGTCGTCGTGGACCGGTGTGCCTACCTGGCCGACTTCTGGCTTGGACTTGAGATCATCGACGTGTCGAATCCCTACGCGCCCCAGCGCGTGGGCGGGTGTCCGGTCACCGATGGTTGGGCGCTCGACGTGGCCGTGGCGGACGGGCACGCCTACATCGGGGGATTCGGCGACCTCGAGGTATTTGACGTCTCTAACCCGGCGGCCCCGTTTTGGGTTGGTGTGTCCGACGGGATCGACTACGTGATCCACGTTGACATCGCCGGCCACTGGGCGTTTGTGTCGGACTTTGGCGTGGGCATGTGGACGATCGACGTTTCCACCCCGAGCGCGCCGCAGCAGGTCGGCCTCTACGATGTCGTCACTCAAGCTGAGAACGTGGGGTACGCGGACGGCTACGCCTACGTCGGCGGCGCCCCTTGGGGGGTACACATCATCGACGTGGCCGACCCCGGCGCCCCGGTGCGGGCTGCCCGTTACGACACGCGCGTCGTGCCGAGGGACTTTGCGTTTCAGGGGCACTACGCCTACATCGCCGAGGGTTTTGACGGTCTGGAGATCATTGACATCTCGGATCCCGAGTCGCCGCGGCGCGTCGGTGGGCTGGCCACACCGAGTGCCGCAACCGAAGTCGCGGTGGCCGGTGATTATGCCTACTTAGCCGACCATAACGGCTGGGCGATCATCGATGTTTCCGATCCCCGAGAGCCATTTCGGGTCGCGGGCGAGCCCACTGGAATCGTCTGGGGTGTCGCCCAGCAGGGTGCATATATGTACCTCGCCGACACCCAATCGGGCCTGCACGTCGTTGATGTCTCCACCCCCACGGCGCCCTTCTGGGTCGGAAGCTGCGCCACCAGCGGGGCCGCCAAGGACGTGGAGGTGGTCGGTTCGTATGCGTACGTGGCCGCCGACTCCGGCGGACTCGACATCATCGATGTGTCCGCCCCCGCCCACCCGGTTCGCGTCGGCAACTGCCCCTGCCTCCCGCACCTGCCGGCCGAAAACGTGGATGTAGCCGGCGCGTATGCCTACGTCGCCCACCTGGTTGACATTGCCGTGATCAACGTGTCGAACCCGTATGCTCCCCGCCTTGCTCTAAGATATGAGACAGGGACTTACGCCAGGTCTGCCGTGATGGCGGGAGGGTACCTGTACATCGCGAACGACGAGGGCGGGTTGACGATTGCGGCGGTCCACATCCGCGGCGACCTGAACTGCGACGGTCTCGTGGACTTCGGCGACATCAATCCGTTCGTCCTGGCCCTGGCCAACCCGGCGGCGTATCCGACGGCGTTTCCAGACTGTCACCTTGTCAACGGCGACCTCAACGCCGACGGCAAGGTCGATTTTGGTGACATTAATCCGTTCGTGGCGGTGTTGATTCCTGGGTAACGGTACCCGCGGTCGTCGGGTGTGCGCGGGTAGCGTGTAAGCGGTCGGAGTCTCACAGCAAGGGGACTCAGGTTCCTTTCGTGTAGTTCGGGACGGGGCCGGTTACTGGCCAGTTCCCGCACCAGTTGTGGTTTGGAAACGTCGCGGCGCGTGCCGGGACGTGTGGTCAGCTTCTCTTACGATGGAGGTGCAACATGAAAAGGCTCGGTCTACTGTGCATCGTCGGATTGGCTCCGCTGGCGCTGGGCCAGTCGGGAACTGTGATTAGGGAATGGAGCGGACACTACCAACTGAACGAGCACTACAAGGTCGAACACCAACTCATCTAAATTCTCAAGGGTAGCGACCCAGAGATCCCATGGAAGTTCGAGGCCTACGACGCCCAGACGAACGCGCCGGGCCAGATCATGGGTGTTGTCATTAGCCCTACAGGCCCCGTCGGCGAGATTCACCTGGAGATCATCGGCGACCCGGCGTACGGCCGTGAGCACGGCGCGCGCAACGTCTGGAGGATCGACCTCGTGACCAACGCCGACGCCGACAACTACATCGACCTGATCGATTGCAGCGCCGACCTCGGTGAAAGCGGCCCGGTCCGGGCCTATGGGGCGGGGACTTTCAGCATCGGCGGCAACGTGCTCAGCGATATCGACATCGAAGACGGGATCACCGGACCGGTCACCATCGCCGGCTATCTCTCCGCCACGTTGGCGTGCGGGGCCCTGGGCAACCTCACGATTAATGGCGCGGGGTCTCAGGGCTACGAAGCGTCGATAGCCGTCGGCGGACCGTACGCCAACACCATGATGATACGCCAGCTTTTCGTGGACCGCCTGCAGATCGACGGCGCCTTGACCGGCGTAGTGGAGTTCGCCGGATCGGAAGTGGACGAGGTGGCCCTCTTCGGTCCAATCGCCAGCGGGGCGGCGCTCCGCGGCATCTACCAAGCATACCACTTCTACATTGACGGGGACGTAGAGGGCGTACTGGACATCAGCGAGGTGACGGTGCCCCGGCTGGAGGACTGCGAGGTCACCGGCGGACTCGCGCCCGGCGCGGAGGTTGAAATCGACGTGATTCACGAGGAGTTTGGGGATTCGGGGGTCTTCCGGATCGGTCGCGGCATAAAGGCGGGCGCGACCCTCACGGTCGGGACGCTCGGCGTCCACGGGCTTTGGGACTACGGTGAACTGGTCATCGAAGGGTCCGTGGCCGGTACGCTACACATTGGCCAACTGCTGCGGTATCTACGCCTGGGGGACATTGCCGAGAGCGGGGAGGTCCGGATTGGGGTGTTCACGGGCTTTTCCAACATTGGTCGGGCGACGCTCAACATCGAGGATGGGCTGGCCGGTTCGCTCACCATCGGGGACGTGCAGGTACCCGACGAGCTCGCCCCGACCGTCCGCTGGGCCGACATCCAAATCGGCACGCCGTGGCAGCCGGCGGACCTCACTGGTGCGCTGGATTTCCAGACCGCAGTCCTGCGGGGCGTGGATGTGACGATCCACGGTGAGTTGCACGACCCGGAGGACCCGCAGAACCCGGACCCCCAGATGCACGGCGGACACATCACGATGTGGCGGGCCTTCGGTTCCAACGACCCGGAGGACGACCCGTGTACGATCGTGGTGGACGATGAGCTGACCGGGCCGCGGCCCTTCATCGTCGTTGATTACGACGGGTGGGATGAGCCTCATCGGTGGCACTCAACGGCGTCCGTGTCCGTGAACGGCGTGCTGGTCACCAAGAACGCGAATGACATGAATGTGCGCGAAGTGACCCGCTGCCGGGGTGACATGAACAACGACGAAGTGGTAGACGTCGGCGACATCAATCCGTTCGTCCAGGCGCTCACCAGCGTACGCAGCTATTCGCTGG